>JBKQUF010000070.1:0-3321 GCA_052140285.1 Limisphaerales bacterium
AACGATGGTGGCAAAATCATTGGCGGCCTTCTGGGCATCACTGATGGCTTCCGTACGGATTAAATACTGGCGGATCATTTTCTTGGCTTCCTCGGGTGTTTTCGCCGTGGGAACAGCATCCATTCCATCCTGAGTGAACAGGGCGTTTACGCGGTAATCAAGATTGGTTTCGCCGATTTTCTTCTCGGCGCCGGCGAGATAGTTGGTGAGATTGAATTCGACATAGCTGACCTGCACCCGGTCGGGCAGCCGGTAATCGGCCATGTAGTTGGTGTAAAAGTTGCCCAGGACGGCAGGCGTGGAAAAAGCGCGGGAGAGGGAAAGGTAATTGGAATAGGAAAAGAAAACCGCCTCGGTTTGGAGCTCCTGATGATCACGGCGCCAGGCGGCCTGCGCTTGTTGCGTCGTGAAGAGCTGTCCGTCATAGCCGAGGGTTTGCACCAGTTGTTGCAGAATCAGGTCGTCCCGGGTGAATCGCTCGAAATCAGCGGCCGTCAATCGCGCCGGCTCCAAAATCTGTTTGACAAACGCGTCAATCGGAACCGCCTGGTTTTTGAGGCGAAAATAACGCGTCAAATCCGCGGAGCCGAGGAGGTTGTTCGCCACCGCTTCCGCGCCTTTTTCATCGGCGTAAATCCCCAGTTTTTCCGCCTTTCGCAAAAGCAAAATCCGGACGTAAATCTGCTGGTCCATTGCCGGGTCGGAGGAACTCGGCCACTGGAATCCGTTCTGAAGCCAGTAATAGATGTAATAATCGTTCCGCGAATCGGCGTATTCCTCCGCGGTGACTTTTTCTCCATAGATCGTCCCGTAGTCGCCCGCCGCAATGCCGCCGCCGCCGCCACGCGAGGGAACGCTGGCGCCCCACCAAATAAAGGACACGATGGTGGCAGCGGCGATGACGATCCAGAGCCACTTTGAATGCTTGCGAATTGTTCCAATCATTGTAAAGGGAACGCAAAGAATACCTGAATCAATTGATTTCGGTCAAACCGAATCTTGAACCGAAACTTGAAGCGCGATTGCGGGCTTCCAGCGGAAACCAGGCCCGTCGCCTCAGCGCAGCCATTGGGCAACGTCGGCGGCGGCGTAGGTAATCAAAATGTCCGCGCCGGCGCGGCGCATCGCGAGCAGGGTCTCCAGCGTCACGGCGCGTTCGTCAATCCACCCGTTGGCCGCGGCGGCCTTGATCATCGCGTGCTCCGCGCTCACACAATAGGCCGCCGTGGGATAGCCAAATTCATTTTTCACCCGATAAATCAAATCGAGATACGCCAGGGCCGGCTTGACCATCACTATGTCCGCGCCCTCGCGAATATCGAGCGCCACTTCCCGAAGGGCTTCGTTGGCGTTGGCCGCGTCCATTTGATAACTGCGGCGGTCGCCAAACCGAGGCGCGGACTCGGCGGCCTCCCGGAACGGCCCGTAATAAGCCGACGCAAACTTGGCCGCGTAGCTCATGATGGGCGTGTCGCTAAAATCGTTTTGGTCCAACATCCCGCGGATCGCCGCCACGCGCCCGTCCATCATATCGCTGGGCGCCACGATGTCGGCGCCCGCTTCCGCATGGCTCAACGCCGTTTGCGTGAGGATTTTCAGGCTGGGATCATTGAGAATCTTTCCATTGGAAACGACGCCGCAATGGCCGTGCTCCATGTATTCGCAAAGGCAGACGTCGGTGATGACGAGGAGCGAAGGCAGTTCTTTTTTGAGCAGGCGGACGGCCTGCTGGACGATTCCGTTTCTGGCGAACGCGCCGCTCGCCCGGGCGTCCTTTTTATCGGGAATGCCAAAAAGCAAAACGGCGGGCACGCCGAGTTGGTGCGCGCGTTCGGCCTCGCGCAAGAGTTCATCGGGCGAAAGCTGGCAAACGCCGGGCATGGCGGCGATCTCGCGGCGCAATTTTTTGCCGGGGCGGACAAACAACGGCAGGACCAGTTGGTCCACGCTCAACCGGGTTTCGCAGACCAATTTACGCAGGGCGGGCGACTGCCGCAAGCGGCGCGGGCGGTATTCGGGAAATTGTCCGACGATTGAATTCACGAGGCTATTCTAGTTTGAAAGCGGGAAGAGCAAAGAGGAAAGTGAGTTGCGTTCCGCGAATCCTCCGCTCTCCGCAGGGTGAGGCGCAAAATCGCGCAAATTCACGCAAAATCGCGCAAATGTTAAAACGCGGTAAAACGCATTAAAAAGTGACCCGCAAAAGCACGCAATAGCGCGCACCGGCGCGATAATTCGCGTCGCTTTAAATTCGTTTGAATTCGTTTTAAAAAGGTTCGCTGCGACGGGGGAAAAGCAGAAAGCGGAAGACAACAGCTGAAAAACTGAAATGTTGAAAGCGAAAAGCGGAAAGCGGAAAAGTGTCCTGGCGCGCGAAACCCACCACGTGGCGGCCTTGCAGCGGGACGCTGCGAAAACTCGCAGCCCGGACGGCGGCGCCACCCCCGCCGGTCTCCAGTTTTTTTGCGCTGGCTCTCATCGGAGCGATTAAAGCATAAAAGGAGGAAAGCGTAAAGTTATGGAAAAACAGAAAGCAGAATGCGGCACAGATTCAGGTTCCGAGTCAGGCATCATTTCCGCGCAAGTCTGCCGGAATTTCGAGGCGTCGTCTGCCAGGGGAATTGAAAATCCGGCAGTCTTGCGCGAAGCTCAAACAAGCTAATACGCAAGCCGATGCCAAATCTTTCAAAAAAGGTGAAAATAATTTGCAATAAATTTCTTGGCAAAATCATGGGAATGGCGAGAATCGGAATGACAGGCGAAAAATGAAGTAAATTTTAAACAAACTAATTTGCGTAGCTTTGGCTACGGGGGCTGTCTCGAAACCGCTAATTTCCTTGCCTCCCAGAAACCAAGCCGCCAATCGGCGCGGCTTGGCGTACTTTCTGGGAAGGCGCTTAGAGCGTGTCTGAAAAATCAAACTGCGCCGGGGTCGTAGCGGCGGACATCCTGTCTGCCGTAGAGGGCGGCATCTTGCCGCCCGGAGCAACGCATGATTTTCCATGGTTTTCCAATTGCAGCGCCGGGTCCGCCGGGCTGGAAGCGCCGGCTCTACGGCAGGCCGGGAAGCCTGCCGCTACATTTTTCAGACACGCTCTTAGCGGTGCCTGAGACAGGGTGCGTTAAGTCCGCGCCCTTTCGTTTCCGGGCTGAAGTTGGCAATCGAAATGGCAATTATGAAAAATACAATCAGAAGTATTTTGGTGGGGCTGGGAATCTTCGCAGCAAATCTGGTCCACGCCCAGGGCACGGCGACGCTCACTCAAAGCGCGCCGGATTCAACGTCAACCACGGGTTCAATTATTCCACACTCGCCCGCGA
>JBKQUF010000071.1:0-6739 GCA_052140285.1 Limisphaerales bacterium
GTATTACTATTACGTCGAGTCCAATTACCAGGCCATCATCGCCCGCCGGAAATTTCTGGCCGATTCCCTGCCGCCTGACGAAAAGATTATCGGATATTTCGGCCAGGTTTGCGACATCGATGAAT
The DNA here is from genome assembly GCA_052140285.1 of Limisphaerales bacterium. Taxonomy (GTDB): domain Bacteria; phylum Verrucomicrobiota; class Verrucomicrobiia; order Limisphaerales; family UBA11358; genus UBA11358. The sequence goes on from JBKQUF010000071.1 coordinate 126, forward strand.
GCGGCATCTGGCTCAGCGGCCACCGGGCCGAATCGGTTTTACCCGGCGATTCGCCGGAAAGTCTGCGGAATGACGGGATCCACTACGTTGTCCTCAATGGCAATCCTGTGAACAAGGCCTACGACACCATTTGGCATTGGATGGATAAATATCACGGCACGCTGGTTGCCAGTTACGTCTTCCCGCGAAAAATGCTGGAGGTTTCCAACATGGCCACCCCGCCCGATTTTTACATCGTCAAACTCGACTGACCCTCGACTGACCCCGTTTGACGCCGCCTCTCAATCGGGCTAACCTCCGCGCCATTCGCCCAGCGGGCTGATACAGATGGAAAACGCCAAAAAGTTCTTTCAACACGGATGGCTGATGGCTTTGGTCGTGGTCGCCGGCCTGGCCGCCCGCCTCGCGGTCTCCCTGCGGGGGCATACTTACGATGTGGACTCTTATTTTATTGTCGCGGGCATTCTCCGTCACGGAGGCAATGTTTACCTGGAAACCAAACGCTATAATTACGGTCCAATCTGGTTTTATCTTATCCACCTGCTGGATTGGCTGGCCGGCGGCCGCGAAAATATCCTGCGCTGTTTGATCGCCGGTTTTTTGAGCCTGGTTGATTTCGGGATCTTTCTCGTTCTTCTCCGGCGCGTCGGGAAACTCGCCGCCTCCCTGTTCTTTTTGAACCCGGTTTCAATTCTCATTACCGGGTATCAAAGCCAATTCGACAACCTCGTCATCCTGATGGGACTTTGGGCAATCCACCTGTTCGGCGACGATTTCGACCAGCCGGTCAATCGCCGAAAATTTTACGGTCTCCTGGTGCTGGGGCTGTCGCTCATGACCAAGCATCTCCTGTTTGTTTTTCCTCTCTGGTTGGCCGTCAAACAAAAGGGCCGTTGGCAAAAAATCATCGTCCTGGCCGTGCCGGTCTTGTGTTTCCTGGCGGGCTTTCTTCCCTATTGGGCGGATGCCCACGCGGCCATCATCCGCAACGTTTTCCATTACGACTCAAACCCCCGGGACTATTTTTATGATTCATTCATTCCCAAAGTCGTCCAGCAATTCTGCGGCAGCGAAAGCCTCTGGTTGTTGTTGCTCCTCGGCTTCGCCTTCTTCTGCCGGTCCAAAAGTGCTTTCGAATCCCTCCTGATCTATCTGGGCCTGATCGTGGCTGCGTCACCGGCCACCGCCAACCAATATCTCGCCATCCCCGTCGCCCTGGTCGCGGTTTACCCCAGCGTCCTCTTCGGTTTCTTCACCGTTTTCAGCGTGCTTCAAATCTACGCCGATGCCAATGATATCGACCAACGGGTCCGCTACGACGATCTGGCCATCTACGCCCTTTGCTTTGGCATGATTTGGCTGTTATGGAAACCGCAGTTCCTGGCGATGCTCCGGCGCATGATGGATGAGGTCCGCCTGCAATTCCGCGGCGGATGATTATTCCCGCTGAAAGCCTGCATTTGGGCCTGGTTCTTGTCGCAGGCACATCAGAGGGAAACGTCTTCGTCGCCTTTGTTTGCTTCTGTTTGACTTATACGTCAAGGCGACCTGTTTTGACATTGGTTCCCAAAAACCGAAATGTGTCTAAACCGATTGACCCTCAATTTGACGCCTCGCGTCCCCGGGGTTAACCTGTCCCTGCTTGGCGCAAAATTCCGCAGTCATCGCGGCAGGCAATTTGTTCGCTGAAGTCGCTCCCGCGGCGCAGTCCCTCGCGCGGCGTCTGGAGAATGGCGGAGCGTGTTCTTTTTCCGGTGTCACTTCATCCGCGCAGCCGTTTTTTGCCGCGCTGCTCCACCGGCTTTTTCCCTCGCGTCCCATTGTGGTCGTCACCGAAAATCTGAAAACCCAGGAGATTTTCCACCAGGATTTGGAAACCTGGCTGGGCGCCTCGCCGCTGTTTTATCCGGAATGGGAAGTCTTCCCGCACGAAAACAAATTGCCGCATGTCGATATTGTCAGCGACCGGTTGCAAACGCTCATCGCGCTGTCGGAAAATTCAAAACTCAAAATTCAAAACCAAAAACTCATCGTCACCAACATTGCCGCGTTGCTGCAAAAAACCTTTGCCCCGGACGATTTGATAAATCGCGCCCGTCATTTGCAGCGCGGCGATAAAATTGCGCCGCTCGATTTGATTGAATGGTTGGAAGAGCAGGGGTACGAACCGGAAGCGCAGGTCTCGCAAAAAGGTGAAATCGCCTTGCGCGGCGGCATCGTGGATCTGTTTCCGCCGACCAGCCCGTGGCCGGTGCGCCTGGAATTTTTTGGCGATGAACTGGAATCTCTCCGCGAGGTCGACCCGCTCACCCAGATTTCGCGCGAAACCATTTCCGAAATAACCATCCCCCCCGCCGGCGAAATTGGAATCCTGAAACGGCTCCTGAACGCGGGAAACGAGCCAACAATTGAATCCCAAAACCCGCCGCATCCTGCCGGGCATTCAAGCGACCTTTCGCCTTCACCTGCTATCCCGAAGGGATTGCCATCATTCAGCCCGGGGTTGCGAGGAACGAGCTACCCTGGGAAAACGTCCCCCAATTCATCAACCCTGAAAGGGTTGAATCAGTGTCCGGATGAAACTCCCCCGAAAAATTCGCGCCTTGTCCCCCAGAACCTGCCGCATCCTGTCGGGCATTCAAGCGATAGCCCCCATCCGCCTCCTCTTCCCTCTCCGCTCCCATCGGATGGGAGGGGAGAGGGCCAGGGTGAGGTGAGGGTCCCCGGGGTTCATGGGGAGCTTCAACCTCCAAGAATGGACGCGCATCGGGGCCATGAACCCCAAGTTTTCCCAGGTCCGACGATTGTCGCTTCCCTCTCCCCTCAACGGGGAGAGAATTCCCCGAATGATTCGCGCCTTGCTCCCCTGAACCTGCCGCATCCTGCCGGGCATTCGAGCGACAGCGGCCATTCGCTTGCTCTTCCCTCTCCGCTCCCATCCGATGGGAGGGGAGAGGGCCAGGGTGAGGTGAGGGTCCCCCGGGTTCAGGGGGAGGGATTGAGGGTGAGGGGTGAGAATTATATCCGCCCGCCCTTCTTGTCCCTCGAGGTTCATGGAAAAATGGAAAACATCCAACACCGAATGGGGGAAAGCGGTGTCCGCCCTGTTCCCCGCCAGCCGCCGCACTCCAAGACGGCAGGCGTTGGTGGAGGCCACGGGCAGGCGCCCCGCGCCAATCGTAAATCGTAAATCGTAGATCGTAAATTTCATTGCGCTCCTGCCGGGTTGTTGAACGACTGCGGCTGGAAGAAAAGCAAGTTGGTCTGGAAAAAGTCCGGGGCCATTTGCCCGGCAATCATCGTGCGGTAGCTTTGCGCGCCAAAACCGAGGTCGCCATTAGGCTCCTGCGGCCAGCGGAAGAAGAGGCGCAGTTCAAACAAATTGGCGGACAGGGCGCTCCCCAACAAAGTGTCCGCCTGGGCGGTGGGCATGGGCACATTCTCACAAATCAGGCGGTAGGCAAACGACGATTGCCGCACCAGGCTGTTGTAAGGCTGCGGCGGCTTTTCCACCGCCGGACCGCTGATCGAATAAACATAGGCCACCACATGATTGCTGTAGAAATTTCCCGAGGCCGGAAGATTGGGCGAACCATCAGGTCCCTGGTACTCCGGCGTTGTCAATAAACCGATGATATTGGTGCCGCAGTTGATCGGTTTATTCAACCCGCCGGCACTGGCCCAAAAGCCGATGGCTACCGAGGCGCTGGAATAGGTGTAACCGTTGGCTCCCTTGGTGACGATCGAGTAGCTGGGACTATTATATTCCACCCACGTATTCGTGATGGCATAGACGTAATTGGTAAGGTCGTCCGCGCCTTTGACGCCGTTGCGGATGTCTTCCATGAAAACAGTGGCGTCCTGGTTGATGAGGGATTCCTCGCGGTTGGCCTCCTGGGTGCGCAAACCGATGGGCAGCACCCCGATGATCCCCACCAGCGCAATGCCGATGATCGCCAGGCTGATGGCAACCTCAATCATGGTGAAGCCACGGGAAGTAACCAGTGACCTGTGACGAGTGACAGGATTTTCCACCTCGGCGCGCGGGCTTGCCGCCTGCCACTGGTCACTTGTTGCTGTCGCTTGAAATTTCATTGGATCACGTGATAAAGCAGCGTTCCACGCCCGGTCAGGGGGTCAATATGGACGATGTTGTAGGAAACGTTCGTGGCGTTGCCCGGGGTCGCTTCCACGGTTTCCGCGGGACTGAAATTCTCCTCCTTCTGGGCATTTACCGACCCGATGACGTTCCCCTTGACAAGCGGAATATCGATGCCGGACCCGGTGTAGTCCTGATCGAATGGCTCGCCGAAGGGCTGCACCAATTGACCGAGGTAATTGAAGGCGATGTACGGCAGGGCAACTCCATTGCTGGAGGTGTCCGAGGGAAAGGGGACGGTGTTAATGGTGTTCAGAGGATAGATGGAAAACGTATTGTTGGGAAAAGAGGGGTCGGGCGCAAAATTGAACGGTGGACTAAACGGCGCCGACGGCACGAGCTTCCAAGTGGCGATGAAGGTGCCCGCCGGCAGGTTTTGCCACGGCGCGAGGTAATGCCACTGATGATTCCCCGGCTGGTCGCCCAACGCCCCGTCCGCCACAAAAGCGTAGCCGGTCAATTGATAGTCGCACATGTTGGTCGCTTGCATCTGCTGCGCGGGGGTCATTTTTGGCAAACCCAAGCTGAGCCATGTGGTGCCGGCCCAAAAATTGGTCGGCACAAACACCATATAGACCGTGGTGCGGTTGGCGATGGCCAATTGCCGCGCGCGGGCCACGTCGCGTAACATTTGCTGCGAGGCGGAGAGGTTGGCGTCCGCCTTGCCAAAGTCCTTGAAGGCCGGCACGGCCAGCGCCGCGATAATCCCGAGAATCGAAATCACCGTCAGCAGTTCAATCAGAGTGAATGCCGGCGTAGCGGAGCACCGACGGGTTGTCGGCTTCGGCCGTTCGAACCGGGAAAGCCGGTTGCAAACCGGCGCTCCAGATTTCAGCGCAGGCAATCGGCAATCGGCAATCGGCAGACGGCAGTTCATACTACTTCCAACTCAATACATTGTCGCGGTTCTCAGCGTCATTGGGGCTCTCGCCCGCATCGATCATTCCATTGGGACCGGCGGACCAGACCATGACCGTGCCCTTTAAAGCCCAATTGTTACCCTTCGCGGCATTGAAGGTATCATTTCGGTCCTGGATCAACCCGTTAACCCCACCGCCAGAGAAAATTTTTTGCTGGTAAATAACGTCTTCGCACATGCCGTCATAATTCAAATCCATGGAGATAATATAGGGGTTGCCCCAGGGATCGCGATAAACGAGGTCGGGACCGATGCCTGGCGTCTTGTCGTGGGCCGCGGTGGGATTTCCGTTCAAATGCACCTGCGGCAGATAATTTATCTGGCGGGGGTTTTTTTGATAGCCGGCGTTGTCCGTCGGCGCGGTGGAATTGGGATAATTGGTCACGTCCAGGAGGATGGCCATGACTTCGTCGTTGGTCCGTAAATAGGTGGCGGTGCCGATTGGTTGGGGAGTGGGGTTGTCCCCCGCGAATGTGCCACCGTAGGTAAAGTCACTGCCGGCCGCGGTGGCCGCCGCCTGGGCCCCCGGTGAAACCGGGAAGCGCCCGTAATCGGAATCATACTGCTGGATGGCGTTGACCAGTTCATGTTCCTGGGTTTCGGCCTCAACGACGAGGGCATGGGTGTGCGCCGAGCTAAGCACCGGCAACAGCAGGGCCGCGAGGATGGCGATGATCGCAATCACCGTGAGCAGTTCGACAAGGGTGAACCCCTCGCGAACTCGAAATGATTTGGGAAAGTTGGTTTTCATACATCATTTATATTACTGGGGAAACGCTGAGTAAAAACGATAGGCATTATTGGTCGCTCCGGCATCCAAAAAATTGGTGCTGATATTGGTCAGCACGACCTGCCCCAGATTCGTCCAGTAATTGAAATCCGAAGTGGCACAAGCGCAAACCGGGGTATTGGTTGGCCCATACATGGCAAATTGAAAGCCATTTTTGGTCATAATTGGAAAACCAACCTCGCCTGATTCAACTGCTGACGTTTGCCGCGCATTTTTACCATCTTCCGGCCAGGCGGAACAAGCAACCGGAGACGGAATTTTGAAGGCGAAAACATTACAAGGGGTAGTAGGTCCATTGTCGTCGGCGGAGGTTACATAAAGTGTTCCGTTGGGACCGATCAAGGGAGAGTTCAAAGATTGGCTTCCGGTGGAAAAAGTCCAGTTCGTGTTTCCATTCGATGAATTAAAGGAATAAACGGTTCCGTCTGCATCAGCCAGATAAAGTTCTTCGTCGGCTCCGACGGCCAAAGACCCAAGTTTCCATACAACTCCGGCATATTGAATGGCGCTCAAATAATTTGTCCAGAGAGGAATTCCCATGTCTGGGCTGATGGCCAATAATTGGTTATTTGCGCCATTGTACGCGAGCAATTCGACGTAAATTACGCCGTTTCGGCCAATGACCGGATTCAAAAAGTCATAACTGTAATCCACATTATTGTTGAGTACCCATTCATACCCCATGATTCCATTTGTAATCGGCGCGGCAGGATTGACCGCGTATAAATATCCCGCAATTCCAAAAT
>JBKQUF010000072.1:0-8254 GCA_052140285.1 Limisphaerales bacterium
TCGCGCAGACCTTCGGCCTGTCGTTCTGGAAGTTTTCCAATTTCAGTGCCGGGTCCGCCGGGCTGGACGCCCCGGCTCTACGTCAGGCTGGGAAGCCTGACGCTACATTTTTCGGACACGCACCGGACGTTCATGTCGTCGGATTATCCAGCGATTTTGATATTAGTATGATTATGAAGGGCGACAAGAGCTTGAAGAAATTAGTCGCCGGAGCCGTTGGCGCTGTCAGCTCCGCTGTCGCGGTTCACCTCGCGAGTTGGCGGTGGCTATATTTGGATCGTTGGCCCCGTTACATTTTATTCATGCAACGGGATATGCCATCGCGCGGCGCGAGCGGCGTCCACTACCTGTTACAGATAAGTTTTATCAATTGGAGCGCAGAAGAACGGCTCCATGCAGGGGGATGGGCATGGAGAACCGGGTGACACCCAAAAGGACTGCTCCGTGCGCGGGCACTGGCAGGGAATATTTTGTATTGAACGTGCCGAGGTTTTTGTGGGACCAAAGGTCGCGAAGCGATTGTTTGCCGGCCAGTCCGGCAACCTTCCAATCCAACTCGACGTCCCGAGCCGACGCGCTCCGATTGAACAAGCCGATCGCCTTTCCGCCGTTCTTGAGTTCCTTAACCCAGATTTCCATGTGGTTGGTTTGCATCACACGTTGTGCCGCCATGCCCAACACATCCTGGTCCACGGCAATCACTTCATCATTGGTCAGCAATGACAACGTCCAGTCATCGGTGTCGGGCAGATTGTCGCCGAGCATGAGCGGGGAAGGAGCCAGCGCCCAAAGCGACATCAGCGTAACCTGCTCGGTTTTGGTAAATTGGGTTTGACGTTCAGGCCCGGCGATGGAGGATTTGATGCCGATGTGCCCCAACGGAATCATGTCCGCATCGGGCCAGTGGCCCGGACCGCCAATACCCTGCCATCTGGCGATCAAATCGAAGGCGCGATTGAGGTCAGGCCAACGATCCCAAAAATCAGTGGAGATGCGCCACATATTGACATGGGTTTCGACATGCGTGGCGGCGCTCAATGGCGGGGGGCCGGCAGAGATGGAAAAGACCATGGGCCGACCGCACTTGTCAATGGCGCGGCGGATCATCTCGATCTCGCCGCGGCGATAGGGGTCGGGGCAGATGTCATCAATCTTGATAAAGTCGAGTCCCCAGGAGGCGTAAAGCTTGAACATGGAGTCATACCACGCCTGACCGGCGGCATTGGTGCGAACACCGTACATGTCTGGGCACCAGGCACAAATGTCGTTGGTGTTGGCGGCTTCGTCGGCAGTAAACCCCGAATCGGCAATGGGGGTTTTGGTGTACACGGCTTGGCGCGGAATGCCACGCATCATGTGAAAACCGAATTTCAATCCCGTGGCGTGGATTTCGTCGGAGAGCGATTTAAAACCTTTGCCGTCAACCGATGACGGAAACCGGTTCGTCGCAGGCAACAACCGGCCAAACTCATCCGCAAAAAGCTTCGCGCCGGTGCGTTCTCTGTTGAGGTCGCGGTCGCTATACGGCGAGACCGAATCATACCAACGGAAGTCAATCACCACATATTTCCAGCCGTGAACCAAAAGATGCTCCCGCATGTAGCGCGCATTAGCCAGCACTTGCTCCTCGTTCACACTTGATCCCCAGGCGTCATAGCTGTTCCAGCCCATCGGCGGTGTTGCCGCCCATTTCCAAAACGAGGGTTCCGACGTCAACGAATCCGCACGAAGCACCATTGGAAAAGCCAGTTGAGCCAAGACGGCGCAGACGATTCCAGCAATGAATCGGAAGCGCATTTCACTGGCCCTGGAACAGGAGCGGCGCGAAATGATAAAAGCTTCGGCGCCAGCTCTGCCATTCGTGCGCCGTGCCGGGGGAGATGTAATAGGCCGTGTTGGTGATGCCCGCCTGGACGAGTGAATCCCGGTAACTCGCGAGAGTGGCCGAGCCGCCTTCGACGCTGCCAAAGCTCATAAACGCCACCTTGACGAGCCGGTCAAACTCCGCCGGATTGGCCAGCGGGCTGTTGGTGTCCGTCAGCTCGCCCAGAGTGCCGCCGCTGAAAATGCCGATGGCTGAAAACGTGTCCAGGTGCGCCATGCCGATTGATCGGGTTTGCATGCCGCCCATGGACAGCCCCGCCATGGCCCGATGCTCGCGGTCGGGGATGGTCCGGTAGGTCGAGTCAATCATCGGAATGATCTCGTGCAAGAGCGTGTCCTGAAATTTGCCGGCGCCTCCCCCAAACATGCCAAAGCCACCGCGCCCAAAACCGCCACGCCCGAAGCCGCCGCGTCCGAATTGGTTCGTTCCCCCGGTCGGCCGCGGGAACATATTCGTTCCCCCCATGAGACCCGCCGGGCCTCGTCCGCCGCCAAATCCGCCTCCGGCAAAAAGGGCGCTGCCGCCGCCATTATCCATCACCAAAATCATCGGCTTGGCTTTTCCTTCGGCGAGGAGGTTGTCGAGAATGAAATTCACACGGCCTTGGATGGACCAACCGCGCTCGTCTTCACCGGCGCCGGGCATGAGATAGACCACCGGATAGCGGGCCGTCGGGTTGCTGTCATAATCCGGCGGGGTATAAACGAAGCACCGGCGCCACGCGCTGTTCGTCTGGGAATAATACCAATGCTCGCGCACTTCGCCGTGGGGCACGTCCTTGGCGTCGTAAAAATCCTCGCCCGGCGATGGCACTTCGAGGCCGCTCATGCTTTTGCTCGCGCCAAAAAAGGTCTCGCTGGCCGGGTCGGCCACCGATTCGCCGTCCACAATGAACGAATAATAATGAAAGCCGACGACCAACGGCGGCGTGACGACCGACCACAGGCCCCGGTCGTCCTTGGTCATGTCATATTGGTGCCCGCCAATATCCACCTGCACGCGATCAGCCTCCGGCGCGCGCAACCGGAATGCCGCGTGGTGCTCCGAATCAATTTTAGGATACTGTTCGCCGGGGACATTGGAGCTGGCCGATACCGCGTCGTCGCCCAATGGGATGGCGGATGAAACTGAATTCGTGGAAGCGATGGCGTTGGTGGGTTGAACCACGATCGCGGGTGAAACTGAATTCGTGGACGCGGTTGAATTCGTTTGGCCACGGGGGGACTGGCAGCCGGTCATCATGGACACGGCGGCAATTATCAAGCTGGAGGCGGCAATTAATTTTTTCATGATTTTTCCTTGGATTTATTGGTTGCCACCGGTCGTGGTCTGAAAGAGCAAGGGAGCGAATTCGTGGAGACTGCGGCGCCAGGTCAGCCATTCGTGCCCCGTGCCCGGCGATTGGTAATAGACATGCTGGATGCCGCCTTGTTGCAGCGCTTGATGGAAACCCTGGCTGCCGCGAGCGGCGAGGTCTCCACCGGTGCCGTAGCTGACAAAGAGCACCTTGACTTGCTTGGCGAAAGCGGCCGGGTCGCCCAACAATCCATTGTATCCGGTCGGGACTGGCGGATAGCCAAATGGCGCGCTGAACGAGCCGATGTAGGCGAAATCATCGAGATGCGCCTGGGTGATTCCGAATGTTTGCGTGCCGCCGAGCGAAAGGCCGGCCATCGCCCGGTGATCGCGGTCCGGGATCGTCCGATAGGTTGCGTCAATCATGGGAATGATGTCCCCGATGAACACCTGGGTGAATTTGTCCCAAAACTGCTGGCCACCTTGGCCGCCCCGGCCGCCCCGGGGACCGCCCATCATCCCTGGAGTAATGCCGCCGTCATCCATCACCACCAGCATGGGCTTGGCTTTGCCCTCGGCGATCAAATTATCGAGAATGAAACCCGCCCGGCCCTGGTCCGGCCAGCCTCGCGCGTCTTCTCCCATTCCATGCTGCAGGTAAAGCACCGGATAGCGCGCCGTCAGGTTCGTGTCGTAGTCCGGAGGCGTATAAACAAAACAACGCCGCACCAAGCCGGTGGTCTTGGAGAAATAATAGTGCGCCCGAACGTCGCCGTGCGGCACGTCTTTGGGCAGATAAAAATCTTCCCCGGGAGACGGAACCTCGATGCCGCTGCTCATCCTGCCCGTGCCGAAATAGGTCTCACTGGCCGGGTCGGACACCGTGGCGCCATCCACGTTGATCGAATAATAATGAAAGCCCGGCGCGAGCGGGTCCGTGGTCACGGTCCAAACTCCGTCGGCGCCCTTGGTCATCATCCGCCCGCCGGCCAGGCCAACCGAGACTTGTTTCGCCTGGGGCGCCGAGATGCGGAAGTAGGCGCGCTGCGCGGAATCAATCTTGGGGAATTGGTTTCCCGGCAAGTTGGACGACGCCGGCTTGGCGTCGCTGCCCGGTTGATTGGTGGAGGAGAGTGGAGCCGGTTGTGCCAGGCCGGCGAGGCTGCCGGCCATCAACATGAGAGCAACGATTAATCTGTTTTTCATAACGGTGAGGATGCGAAACGTTTGCGGCTGGCGTGTGATCAGAAAAAGGAGGGGCGGAAATTTGTGCCGGACCATGAGTTTGGAGTTTGCCAATGCGTTTCAGGAAACTTACCGGTACGCGGGGCATCCGTGAATATGACAAGCATCATATTTCGGCAGGAGTGCGTCGTTTTGGAACAAATCAAAATCTATACACCTTTCCCGGCCCATGAGTCGGGGGACCCTTTCCATGAACCTCAGGGGACAAGAAGGGCGGCTAAAACTATAATGGTTCCTCGATGTTTGTAATGGTTAAAGGGGAAATTGTCGCGAAGCGACAGATGGACATTAGCCCGGCACACCGTGCCGGGAAAAAGTTCCCGGAATCCCGCGCGTCCTGAAAGGACGCCCGGAACGGCCGGATTTTACGGGCCTTTCCACCGTCCCTGCCGGGACGGAGGCAAATGATTTGTCTGACCAGACACTCCGTGTCTGGCTCATTTCCAGCGTCGCTCCGCGACCGCCAAATGCTCATTAGATAGGTTATCCATTATAAACGTCGAGGAACCACTATCATTCTCACCCCTCATCCTCAATCCTTCTCCCCGTTGAGGGGAGAAGGAAGATGCGATCGGACGCGACCGGAAATTCTGGAGGTTCAGGGAGTGGTTAGGAAAGCGTTGCTTTCGGCTGCGGGGAGTGATAAACCAGCGCATAATTACATGAAACGGCTGTTAAAATGGCGATTGTGGCGCAAGTGAAGGGGAAGAAATGACTAACGCATCCAGCATAACAAATGCTTTTTTCACGGTTAATACTTGGGTTAGCACCAATACGGACGGCTCTGGGGCTACCGCTCAGATGATAAGTTTTCATCCCTTGATGGGTCTCGCCATAATCACTGGTTTGATTGTTTTGGCACTAACGGGCTGCTTTGTTTGGTCTCAAAAAACAAAGTAAACTTCAAATTAAGACACTTCCCTGCCGGACGCCGGCTTGACGCCGCGTTGAAACCGCCCTAGTGTTTGCACTGTTCGGGGAGCCACATCACCCTCGGGGTGACGCTGAGAGTTTTGCGTGGAAGCGCAAATGACCCGTGAACTTGAACCGGATAATGCCGGCGAAAGAATTCATCACTCTCAGGCTCTTCGCGGAAACTATGATTGCATCCAAAGATTCGTTCGAACCGCACAGCAGCGAGCAGTTGCCCGCCAGCAAACGAGTGTATGTCCCCGGCCAATTGCATCCCGAAGTCCGCGTGCCGATGCGCGAAATTGAACTGACGCCCACCAAGGGATTTGACGGGCGGCTGGAGGCCAACGAACCCGTCCGGGTTTACGATTGCAGCGGGCCGTGGGGCGACCCGGCATTTACCGGCTCCGTTGCCGAAGGCCTGCCGCCGTTGCGGGCGGCGTGGATTCGCAGTCGCGGCGACGTGGAGGAATATCCCGGACGCGACGTAACACCGATTGACGACGGCTATCTCTCCGAAAAACATCGCGGACTCGACCGCGCCCGGCGCCAGGACGAAACCTCCCTGCAACTGGAAGGCCTGACGGCTCCGCGCCGCCGTCCGCTTCGCGCCAAGGCGGGCAAGGTGGTCACGCAATTGGCCTACGCCCGCGCCGGCATCATCACGCCGGAAATGGAGTTCATCGCCATCCGCGAAAATCTGCGGCTGGCCGGAGCCGGAACCCGGATTGCGGAATTAAGCGGCGACATCGTCCGCAATGATTTGGACAAGCAACATGCCGGCAGCGGGCAAAACTCCGCGGTCCGCTCCCCCTTTACGCCCTCGGTTTTTTCCCGCTTCCCCCAGCGCATTCCGCGCGAGATCACCCCTGAGTTTGTCCGTTCCGAAGTCGCCGCCGGCCGCGCCATCATCCCGGCCAACATCAATCATCCGGAACTCGAACCGATGATTATCGGACGCAATTTTCTGGTGAAGATCAACGCGAACATCGGCAATTCCGCCGTGGCGTCGTCGATCGAGGAGGAAGTCGAGAAAATGCGGTGGGCCACCAAATGGGGCGCCGACACCGTCATGGATTTGTCCACCGGCAAAAACATTCACGCCACCCGCGAATGGATCCTCCGCAATTCGCCGACACCCATCGGCACGGTGCCGATTTATCAGGCGCTCGAAAAAGTCGGCGGCAAGGCGGAAGACCTCACCTGGGAAATTTTCCGGGACACGCTGATTGAACAGGCGGAACAGGGCGTTGATTATTTCACCATTCACGCCGGCGTCCTGTTGCGGTTTATTCCGCTCACCGCCTCGCGCATGACCGGCATCGTTTCCCGCGGCGGCAGCATCCTGGCCAAATGGTGCCTGGCGCATCATCGGGAAAATTTCCTCTACACCCATTGGGACGACATCTGCGACATCCTGGCGGCGTATGATGTCAGTTTCAGCATCGGCGATGGTCTGCGTCCCGGCTCGATTGCGGATGCCAACGACCGCGCGCAATTCGGGGAACTGGAAGTGCAGGGCGAATTGACCACCCGCGCCTGGGCCAAGGGCGTGCAGGTGATGAACGAAGGTCCCGGCCATGTGCCGATGCACTTGATCGAGGAAAACATGGCCAAACAACTCGAATGGTGCCATGAAGCGCCCTTCTATACTCTCGGCCCCCTGACCACTGACATCGCGCCCGGCTACGACCATTTCACCAGCGGCATCGGCGCGGCCATGATCGGCTGGTACGGCTGCGCCATGCTGTGCTACGTCACGCCCAAGGAGCATCTCGGCCTGCCCAACAAGAAAGACGTGAAGGACGGGGTCATTGCCTACAAAATCGCCGCTCACGCCGCGGACCTGGCCAAGGGCCATCCGGGAGCGCAGTATCGCGACAATGCGTTGAGCAAGGCGCGCTTCGAGTTCCGCTGGGAAGACCAATTCAACCTGAGCCTCGATCCGGTGACGGCGCGGGAATTTCACGATGAAACCCTGCCGCAGGAAGGCGCCAAGAGCGCCCATTTTTGTTCCATGTGCGGCCCGCATTTCTGCTCGATGAAAATCACCGAGGACGTCCGCAAATACGCCGCCGAACAAGGCGTGAGCGACGAGGACGCGCTCAAACGCGGGATGGAGGCGAAGTCGAAGGAGTTTGTGGATCAAGGCGCGGAGGTTTACACCAAGGCGTAAACTGGAGCTTTGGGCCTTGGATGTTGGATGTTGAGCGTTGAAAGTTTTTCCATCCGTGTCCATCCTACATCAAGTTGATAAAAACCCTGTAAAACCAGGGGTTTTCTTGTGCGGTGGACGGCCACTGTCAGCGAAATTGCCAGCAAAGCGAGAGGTGCAAGCACTACTCGCCACACCGCTCCATTCCGGCAGCCAGATTTCGTCACTCTGCAGTTTGCCACGATGGAGTGACACGTCCTGTCCCGCGCTCAACAGGCAATGCGCCCTAAACTATTTGTGCGAATTGCCGAAAAATTGGTTTTTAACCGTTTAAGCTACAATCATCAACTGGAAGTTGCCCAACTGTTGCTGGATGGTAAATTGCGATTCCTGCCGGGGAACCCGATTGCCAAAGTCGGCGGAACACAAGCAAAGCAACCGCACCCAGTCCCATCAAAGCGCATCCAGATGGTTCGGGAACGATCACAAAATTAATGTCGTCCAACAAAGTTTGCCCTCCACCCTGCATGCCAAAAATCAATGTTTCCGTCTGCCCGTCCAGATCGGCCGGGATATATGCCCCATATACAGTATAGTCGGTGCCTTCAAAAAGGGCCAAATAGGGAAGGCTTTGGGTTCTTCCGGAAAGTTCTTGTCTGGCATGGGGATTTTGTAACATGAGGCATGAGTCAAAGTTTATTGTATCATGCGTTTGGTGTGCGGAAAGGCTACGATTATGTGGAGACGCAATACCAGGACGA
>JBKQUF010000073.1:0-4263 GCA_052140285.1 Limisphaerales bacterium
TCGCCGTGGACACCAACGGCTTCGTTTATATGGCTGGGCAGACTACTTCCACGGAGTCTCCCACCGGTAAACCTTTTGCCACGCCTGGCGCATTTCAAACCACCTTCCAAGGGGGTTCCGATGCCGGTGATGCCTTCATCGCGAAATTTGACAATTTGGGAACGAACTTGATCTATCTCACCTACCTTGGCGGCAACGGTGACGACGCGGCCTTTGGGCTAGCCGTTGACGCTGCTGGCGATGCCTACGTCACCGGCGCAACGGTTTCTCCAAATTTTCCGGTTAAAAATGCACTTTATCCAAACATACATGGAACCGTAAATCCATATTCCAAGACTTATCTCGCTGACGGTTTCATCGCCGAACTGGATTCCACCGGGTCCAACCTTGTTTACTCGACTTACCTGGGAGGTAACGACACCGATGCCGCCAAGGCCATTGCCTTGGATTCAAGCGGCAATGCGTATGTGACCGGCTACACTTTTTCAACCAATTTCCCAGTTACAGCCAATGCCTTTCAAAAAAATCTGGCTGTTAGCAATTTGGTTAATCACGCGTACTACGACGCCAACGCATTCGTGAGCGAGATTGGCGCTGGCGGCACCCCCCTCGTTTATTCCTCCTACCTGGGCGGAAATTATTATGATGTTGGCCAGGGTATTGCGGTTGACCAATCCAATTATGTTTACGTGGCTGGTTTCACCGCTTCAACGAATTTTCCGACGAGGAACGCGGTGATGCAAACGGTGGAAACACCGGTGGGGACCAATGTCGAAAACGGCAATTTGCTGAACGGCACCAATAACCAGGTCCCGGGCTTTGGCTACGACGCTTTTGTCACCAAATTTGCCCCCGGCTTCAGCAATTTGGTGTATTCCACTTATTTGGGCGGTGCGAACAATGACTTGGCTGACGGCGTGGCGGCGGATGCCGCCGGCAACGCCTACGTCATCGGCTGGACCGTTTCCACCAATTTTCCCATCACGGTGACCAATCTGCCCGGCGTTCAAAATGGCCTCACCAATAATGTGGTCGCCGGCGGCGCGGTCACCACCAATGCCTTTCTGACCCAGATCGTCTGGAGCGGGACCAACGCGGCCATCGGCCAATCCCTGGCCTTCGGCGGCACCAATTATTATAGCATCGATATCGCCTACGGCGTGGCGCTCGATCCGTCCGGCAACATCTATGTCACCGGTTCCACCTCTTCGACCAATTTCCCCGCCGTCAACACCGCGGGTTCGCTGGCGGCCACCAATGCCGGCGAAAACGATGCCTTTATTATCGCCTTCAACCGCAATCTTTCCGGCGTGATGTATTCGGCGTCGCTTGGCGGAGCGGCCAACGATATGGCTTATGGCATCGCGGTGGACCCGCTCTCCAACGCCTACATCGTTGGCCAGACGTTTTCCGCGAATTTCCCGACCAACCACGCCATGCAAACGCTCCTGTACGGGGCCGATGACGCGTTCCTGGCAAAAATCGTATTAAGCACCAATCCACCGCCACTTTCGGTTTCCTTGATGAACGGCCTGGCCAATGTCACCTGGTCTTCCGCGTTGCCGTATGAACCGGAATTGACCAGCCTGTTCCTCCTGGAATCCACCACCAATCTCGTTTCCACCAACTGGACCGCCGTCCCGGCGCCGCCGGTTTTGAGCAATAATATCTACTCGGTTGTCTTTAATCCGACGAACAACGCGGAGTTCTTCCGGCTCGCGCCGGTTCAACCCTGAGTTTTCGATTGGCTGTTAACTTAAATCTTATATTCTTATCCCGATGAAAATAATGTCGAAAGTTCTTTTGCCGGCAATTGTGGCGCTGGCGTTACTGGGCAATTCCGCGATGGCGCAGACCAAATTGGCCACGGTGGACATGTCCAAGCTGTTCAAAAATTACTACAAAACCAAATTGGTCCAAGCCGACCTGGACCAGCACAGGCAACAAATCCAGAAGGACGAACAGGGCCAGGTGGACGATTTGAAAACCGCCAACAACGAATACCAGCAGCTGCTTAACGATGCCGACAACCAGGCGCTTTCCAGCACCGACCGCGATGCGAAAAAACAAGCCGCCCAGGCAAAGTACAAGGAAATCCAGGATGCCAAAACCGTCTTGGACCAATACGACCAATCCGCGACCGCGCAATTGAACCAGGAAATTCAGCGCATGCATGACAAACTCGTGGCGGACATCCAGGAGAAGGTGACCATTGCGGCCAAAAAAGGCGGTTATACGTTGGTCCTCGATTCTTCCGCGCAAGCCGCCACCAGCACTCCGGTCTTGTTGTATAGCTCCGGTGAGAACGATCTGACCGACCAGGTGCTCTCGCAGCTTAACGCCGGCGCGCCCATCGACATCTCCGCGCCGGCCTCCCCGATCAATGTCACTCCGCCGCCCTTGACCAATTCAAGCACCCCATAGGCCGGACAAACCGATTTTCCGAAAATCATGCTTGCTTCATGGCGCGGAACACGATAGATTCCACGTTCTTTTGTAACTGAATTAATTTTATGCGACGTCCCAAAGGCATCAAAACCAGAAAATCTGTGGCCAAGCGGTTCAAGATCACCGCGACCGGCAAAGCCGTGTGTTATCCCGCCGGCCGCCGCCATCTGGCCCACTCGAAAAACGCCAAACGCCTCCGCCGCCTTGGCAAAGCCTCGGTCGTCGATCCCACGGACGCCTACCGTATCACCCAGAACCTTCCGTTCAGCCGCTAACCGGACTCCGGACCCAACTCCGATATTTTATGCGAGTTACCAATTCACCTGCTTCACGCAAACGGCGCACACGGATGATCCGCGCGGCCAAGGGATTCCGTCTCAAACGCGGCAAGCTTTACCGCTATGCCTCGGACGCCGTGGACCATGGCCGCCAGTACGCGTATCGCGATCGCCGCACCAAGAAACGCAATTTCCGTTACCTCTGGCAAATCCGCATCAATGCCGCCGTCCGGGCCGCCGGCCTGACCTACAGCCGCTTCATGGAAGGCCTCAAAGCCGCCCAGTGCTCGCTTGACCGCAAGGTCCTTGCCGACATCGCCGCGCAGGATTCCGCCGGCTTCGCCGAATTGGTGAACGTCGCCAGAGGCGCGCTTAAAAACAAGCCCGGCGCCGCGCTGGCCAAGGCCTGACTTTGATTTGAATTCCCATCCGGGCGGCCTGCAAAGGCTCGCCCGTTTTTGCTTTTATGATCGATTTGCGATTGCGGTGGTAAATTCGTAAACTCCCTGGCTCATGGCTGACATTCTTGATGAAATCGAACTGCTGAAACAATCGGCGCTGGCGGAATTGAATAATGCCCCCGACCTGGCCGCGCTCGAACAGACCAAGGGCGCCTGGATCGGTCCCGGTGGAAAATTCACCGCGCTGATGAAGCAACTCGGCTCGCTGTCCCGGGAACAGCGCCCCGCCGCCGGCAAACTCATTAACGCCTCCAAAACGGAACTCGAAGCCGCCCTCGCCGCCCGTCGAGAACAACTGGAGATGAAAGCGGCCCTGCCAACGGAGCCGACCGATTTTACCCTGCCCGGTCGCCGCCGCGCGCTCGGCAAATTGCATCCGCTCACGCAGGTGACCGATGACATCGTCCGCGCGTTCCGCAAGATTGGTTTTGCCGTCGCCGACGGCCCGGAGATTGAGGACGAATATCATTGCTTCGACGCGCTGAACACCCCCGCCGACCACCCCGCGCGCGACTCGCAGGACACGTTCTATTTGGGCACCGCGGACAAACGGTTGTTGCGGACCCACACCTCCTCCGTGCAAATCCGCGTGATGGAAAAGCAGCCGCCCCCGGTGCGCATCATTGTGCCCGGCCGGGTGTATCGCCGCGACAACGCGGACGCCACGCATAATCCCACCTTCCATCAGATCGAAGGGCTTTATGTGGACAAAGACGTCAGCGTGGGCGACCTCAAAGGCACCGTGGAGTTTGTCTTCAAGGAATTGATGGGCGGCGACGTGAAGATCCGCTTCCGTCCACATTATTTCAGTTACACCGAACCGAGCTACGAGATTGATTTCAGCAACGCGCTCGTGAAGAAGATGGGCAAGGACTGGCTGGAAATTGCCGGTTGCGGCATGGTGCATCCGCAGGTCTTCGAAAACGTCGGCTACGATCCGGAAACCTGGACCGGCTGGGCGTTTGGTTTCGGCATCGAACGCATCGCCATGCTCCGTTACGGCATCAACGACATCCGCCTCTTCCACGAGAACGACGTGCGGTTTTTGAAACAGTTCTGATTTGGCAGGCAAATAC
>JBKQUF010000074.1:0-9231 GCA_052140285.1 Limisphaerales bacterium
GACGAATGCCGCAACTGGGGCCCTCCCTTCGTTGGAACCACCTCCGCCTACTTCCTCGGCATCAACCGCAACAAGGAAAGCGTCGCGCTCGATATGAAGAGCCCCGAGGGTAAAGCCGCCCTCCTCAAGCTCTGCGCCAAAGCCGACGTCATCATCGAAAACTTCCGCCCCGGCGTCACCCAGCGGCTCGGCATCGACTACGCCTCCCTCAACCGCGACGACCTCATCTACCTCTCCATCTCCGGCTTCGGCCAGACCGGCCCCGATCGCGAACAGTTGGCAAATTCCAGTGAAACAGCGCGGGTGGTAATCATTTTCACTCTCCCGGCCTCGACTTCTTCCAAGAGGCTCATCGCCTGGCCGTGAAATTGGTCGCGAGGCACTGCCAAAGCGATAAGGTAAGTGGCGTCAAGAAAAACCAAATTTGCTTTAACGCGCATTTTCGCCATAGAGGTTTTCATGAAAGCGTTTTGAGGCATCCGGCGGACCGTCCAATCGAAGTTCTGCCACAGCGCGAAGGGCGGAATATGGCTCACCGGTTTTGCCGGCGGTTTTCTTTACCAAGGCGTCAACAAATTGCAGAACATCTTCCTGCTTTTCCGGCGAAAGCGCGCTGACTTTTTCAAGAATGGCCTCGGTCGTGCTCATAACTTCATAAGTTAACAGCCCATCAAAACAAACTAAAGTTTAAATTCTTCCGCCACCACCGCCAGTAATCTGGCCTCCCCGTCGGCAATCTTCCGGTCGCTTGATAACGAGTCTTCCAATATCTGGCGCGCTTCGCGCCGCATCGCCGGCGTCGGAAATTTTTTCGCCAGGTCGGCGAGATACTTCCGCGTTGATTCGAGGGACGCGTTGTATTTCCGCGCGCGGGCAAAGCTGGCGTCCAGAAAATACTGCCGGGCGCTGTCCGAGGAAAAATTGATCGAATCCAGAACCATCCGCGCCTTTTCGTCCTCGATCAAATCCAGGTTGCCGTCGGCGTACATGCCCAGCACCAGCAAATCCACCAGCGATTGCTTTTGTGGGTCGTTGAAATCAGTCAGGGCCATGGCGTTATTTAATATAATGCGCGGACATTCTTCACTCAACAAATCAAATCAATGACGTGATAATTCGCGTTAATTAACGTTAATTCACGTTAATTCGCGTCCATCGCCTAAAATCGCCTAAAAACACAATAATTTGCGTCGCGCCAATTCTCGTTCCTACGCGCAAAAACGAACCGCTGCGCCGGGGAAAAGACTTGAAAGCAGAAAACAGAGAGCAGCCGCCTTCGCCGAGGCTACGGCGGCCAAGGAAAGCGGGAAGGAGAAGCAGAAATGTCGCTTTTCGCCCGGCCTGCAATTTTATTGCGCTGGCTCTCATCGCAGCGATTTAAGCATAAAACGAAGAAAGCGTAAAGTTATCCAGAAACAATCACTGGCGGAATTCGGAGTGGGGAAGAAGATGGAAGAGGCCAAGGTTGCAAGTGCCTTTGTCTTTGCGACTTGGGATGACGTTCACAGGAAATTTGCGCAACCTGCGTAAACGCTTTTCATCGGCCAAAGTCATGCAGGTGGAAAAACGCCTTCTGTGCGTATGTTTAAACAACCTTTTTTGCGAAAATCATTTCGGCCACCGCTCAAATCCCATTCCAACGTGCAGAAAATGGTTGTCTTCCGTCACCACCGCGCTGATTTGCAGTTCGCGCATGATCGCCATGCTAGTCAAATCGGTGAAGGAAATGTCCGGCTTGTCCCGGAAACGTTTTCGCAGTTCCAAGGCCGCCTGGAATCGTTCCGTGGTTACTTTTTGAATTTGGAGCGTCCCCCGCGCTGAATCCGCAAACAACCCGTCGAGGAACCGGACCGCTTCCTCGTGGGATTCGCGCCGGAAAAGCAGGGTGATCAATTCGTCCAGAACATAATCGCTGGTATGAATGGGCGTGCGCTGAGATACGCAGGCTTCCACCAACTCCATGAGCTTTGCATGGTGCGCGTCCCGGCGATGCCCATAAGCCAGCCAACTCCATGTATCCATGAAGATGGGTTGCGGGGAGTTCACCGGGTTTCCCGCTGCCCGTAAAGCTCCCGCTCAATTTCCGCCGACGACATCGGCGCGCCGGACAATCCGCCGGCCACCGAGAGCAGCGAAGGCTCATTGCCGTTGCCGTTCCCCTGGCGCGTGAGCAGCGTGAGATAATCCATCACTTGCCGGAGCGCGGGTTCCGGCAGGCCGTCGAGTTTCTCGATGATGGTTTCTTTCAGCGCATTCATGCGTTTAACCATACCATGCGATTATGTCTTCGGAAACTGGAAAATGGATTCTGTGAGGTGGACCCCAAAAACTGGACCACGAGTTAAGATGGACTTTCGCTGGTCTGCTGGCAAAAAGAAAGCAGACTATGAAAGCAAAACGGAAACGACATAGTGCGGCCTTCAAGGCCAAGGTGGGATTCGAAGCCCTGGTTGGGCTGAAGACGGTCTCGCAACTGGCGAGAGAGTATGCGGTGCATCCGACGCAGGTGACGCAATGGCGGGCGACGATTCGGGATCCCATGCCCGAGTTGTTCGAGCCTGGACAGCCGGGGACGGCGGACCAGGAGCAGTTGATCGCGCAATTGCATCAGAAAATTGGTCAATTGACGGTGGACTTGGACTGGCTTAAAAAAAAGTCCAAACAACTGGGATTGTAACATGCCTGCGCGAGCTGGTCAGCCCGGATCCGAAAGTCAGCGTGCGGCATCAGTGCGAACTGCTGGAGCTTTGCCGCAGCGGCTACTACTACCAGTGCGCTCCGGAGACGGCGGAGAACCTGGCCCTGATGCGGCGGTTGGACGAACTGCACTTGGAGCATCCGGTTTATGGCAGCCGCAAACTGACGGTGCTGTTGGGCCAGGAGGGTTTGGGCGTCCATCGCAAGCGGGTGGTCCGGCTGCTGCGGTTGATGGGAATCGAGGCGATTTACGCCAAGCCGCGGACCAGCCTGCCCGAACCGGGCCACCAAATTTATCCGTATTTGTTGCGCGATTTGGAAGTGACGGGGCCGGATCAAGTCTGGTGTTCGGACATCACGTATGTGCCGATGGCCACGGGGTTCATGTATCTGGTGGCGGTGATGGATTGGTGTAGTCGTTATGTGTTGGGCTGGCGATTGAGCAACACGCTGGAGGCGGCCTTTTGTGTGGATGCCTGGGAGGCGGCGTTAGGGGTGGGACGGCAGGCTCCACTGATTTCCAACACCGATCAAGGCTCGCAGTTCACCTCGCCGATGTTTATCGACGCGGTGGAATCGGCGGGCGTGGACGTGAGCATGGACGGCCGGGGCCGGTGGATCGACAACCGGTTCATCGAACGGTTGTGGCGGAGCGCCAAATATGAGGACATCTATCTACAGGATTACGGCGACGGACTGGCGGCCGGACGCGGGCTGGGTCGGTGGTTTGACGGCTATAACCAGGAACGTCCGCATCAAGCGCTGGGTTATGCGACGCCGGCGGAAGTGTATTTTGATCCCGGCGCCCATGGAGCCCAGCCAGCCAGTTGGGAAGCGATGCAACCTGAAAAATCCCGTCGGTCGAGAAAGACTGGAAATCAGACCGCCTTCGGCGGCAAGTGTTGGAACCCCATTAAACGGGAGAGGGAGGACGGGTAGTGCCCAGCACGGCTCGTTCCCTCTTTTCCAAATGGTTTTAAAGCGCAGAGTGAACGACCGACAAACAACAGTAACCATGACAGCAGACCGCGAGAATCCATCTTATTTTCTGCGCTCAGTGGTCTAAAAGATGGAGTCCGCCTCACAAAGGACAACTCTTAATTCCATATTCACGCAGCGAAGAGAGTAAATTAACAGGGCATTATTTTAATTGCCGTATTTTGGGCAATAAACTTATATGCCGCTTTGAACGCTTTGAGCCTTATATTGCCGGGGTCTTACTTTTAAAGTTAGGTTCAAATCATACGCTAAAAGGCGGTTGGTGGTTGAATGAAAATATTCCCAAGGTTGTTCAAAATGATATTTCTCAAATTACCGAGAATCTTCCTGGAATGACTCATTGTACCTGGATTCTGTTGCCCAAAGCGAAAATTCCAACGTGGGTCAAAGAATATTTTGCCAAGGACGCTCCCAAGAAATAAAAAGCAGTGCGCTTTGCTTGTTAAGAATGTGTTATCAAGATTCAATAACTCTCGTTTGTCACAAGATGGTTTTCCATATTGTATAGTTGCGTGATTGATTCCGTATCCGATGTTACCGGCGCCAGCCCCGACTTAAAAAGAGGGCGACGCCAAAAGTCCGCAACGCGCAACCCGCAGCCCGCCATCGACCGTCTTCCGCCCCATGCGCCCGACATGGAGCAAGGGGTGCTGGGCTGTTGCCTGATTTCACCCAACGATTGCATCAGCCAGTGCATCGAAAAATTAAAAGACGACGGCGTGGCGGCCTTTTATGATCTCCGCCACCAGACGATTTATCAGGCGCTTGTCGAAATGTTCAATACGCGGGCGCCGGTGGATCTGATCACCGTGCAGCAATATCTCAAAGACAGGCAATTGCTCGAACAGATTGGTGGCATCACATATTTGAGTCAGTTGCAGGACACTGTTCCCAGCACGGCACACCTTTCGTATTACCTGGATCATCTGTGCGAAAAATTCCTGCTGCGCAAAATGATCCAGACCTGCACCAGCGTCGTCGGCCGCGTCTATGATTACGAGGGCGAAGTGGACGCCCTCCTCGATGAGGTGGAGCGGGACGTCCTGCGCATCTCGGAGTCCCGCGCCCAAACGGGCGCCCTGACGACGAAGGACCTGGTCAATCACGCCATCAGCACCATTGAGAATTTCTTCAGCCGCAAAGGCACCCTCACCGGATTGGCCACCGGCTACACCGACCTGGACCGCATGACGGACGGCCTGCACGGCGGCGAGATGATCGTTGTTGCGGCGCGGCCGAGCATGGGCAAAACGTCGCTGGCCATGAACATCGTGGAACACGCGGTGTTGGAGGACAAACTGCCCGTGGCCGTGTTCAGCCTGGAAATGTCGGCGGAAGCGCTGGTGCTGCGCATGATGTGCTCCATCGCCCGGGTCAACCTCCGTTCGATCCGCGAAGGATTCATGAGCGAATCGGATTTTCCGAAGCTCACCAGCGCGGCCGGCAAGCTCGCCAATGCCAAATTATTCATCGACGACACCGCCGCCCTTTCCATCCTGCAATTGCGCGCCCGCGCCCGCCGGCTGGCGCAACAACATGACATCAAACTTTTTGTGATTGATTATTTGCAGCTTTTGCATTCTACTGCGCGCCGAGCACAGGAAAACCGGCAGCAGGAAATTTCCGATATTTCCAGCGGCATCAAGGCGCTGGCCAAGGAATTGAAGGTGCCGGTGCTGGTGCTCTCGCAGTTGAACCGCGAATTGGAACGCGATAAAAATCGCAAACCGCGGTTGAGTGACTTGCGCGAGTCCGGCGCCATTGAACAGGATGCCGACCTCGTGGGTCTGTTATACAAACCCAGTTCGGGCGACGATGACGATATCAATTCGGAAGAAGCCGATGGCATTCCGGTGAATCTCTTGATCGCCAAACAACGCAACGGTCCGACCGGTGATGTTAATTTGACGTTCTTAAAATCTTTTACTCGATTTGAAAGTGCAGCCAAAGTCAGCGACGAAGACGTGCCGGAGAGCCGATAGACGATGAAAGTGTTGCGTCGTCTTTTGGGTCTCTGGCTGCTGCTTGCCTGCGCGCAAGCGGCCTGGGCCCAGGCCAAAATTGATCGCGTCGATATCCAGTTCATCGGTCCCGCCTCTGTCAGCCAGCAATTCATCCGCTCCAACATCCGCGCCAAAGCCGGGGATATTTACCGTCCCAACCTCACCGAGGACGACATCCGCTCCCTCTACGGCACGGGTCAATTTTATAATATTCATGCCTCGCTCGAAAACGGGCCTGATGGCGGATACATTTTGACCTACACCGTCCAGGCTCGGTTGCGGATTACGGACATCAAGATTCAGGGAAACAAAAAACTCAGCACGTCGAAAATCAAAAAGAAGATCACCGTGAAAGCCGGCGAGCCGCTCGACGAGGTGAAGTTGTTTTCCGACGAGCAGGAAATGAAAAAGCTTTACGAGAAATACGGTTTCCCCGGCACGACGGTCAAATATGTCATTGATTCGATGGACGAGGCCGCCGGCACCGCCTCGGTGACGTTCGAAATCGCCGAGGCCCAAAAAATCCGGATCACCAAAGTGGTGTTTGACGGCGCGTCCGGCTTTCCGCAAAAGGTGTTGCGCAAGCAGATCAAGACCCGCGCGCACTGGATGTTCTCCTGGCTGACCGGCAGCGGCGTCTTCAAGCAGGACCAGTTCGATGATGACAAGGAGGCGCTCATCGATTACTATCACAACCACGGCTACCTCGATTTCGAAATCAATGACGTGAAATTTGATCGGCCCACGCCCACCACCATGGTGGTCCGGTTCGAGGTGTCCGAGGGCAAACAGTACCGCGTTGGAACCGTCAAACTGACCGGCGACAAATTGTTTGACGACGCCACCATCCGCGCCGGGTTGATCCAGGAACATGACATCCAGCACTTGAAGGGGAACCTCGGCGCCAACGGCTTCCCAATGGACGTGGGCGACGTGTTTACCCCGGACGGTTTGAACAACGACCTGACCGCCCTCAAAGATTTTTACGGCAGCAAAGGTTATATCGATTATCTCGACGACCAGAAAAATCCGCCGATGTTCCGCATCATCCGGGTCCCCGACGTGGACAAGGGAACGATGGACATCGAATTTCAGATCAATGCCGGCGAGAAGGATTATGTCGAGCGCATCGACATCCGCGGCAACATCAAAACCAAGGACAAAGTCATCCGGCGGGAATTGGCCATTGCGCCGGGCGAAGTGTTCGACATGGTCAAGGTGAAAATCAGCCAGCAACGCCTCGAAGGGTTGCAGTATTTTGACAAGGTGGACATGGACCCCGAACCGACCGACCCGCCGATTGCCGGACGGCAAAACTTGGAGGTCAACGTCGAGGAACAGGACACCGGCAAATTCACGTTGGGCGCCGGATTCAGTTCCGTGGACGCTTTGGTGGGTTTTGCCGAAATTGACCAGGCGAACTTCGACCTCTTTCATCCGCCGTATTTCACCGGCGCCGGCGAGCGGTTCCGGTTGTCGGTTCAATTGGGCACCGAACGCCAGGACTATGAACTGGAGATTGTCCAACCCTGGCTGTTCAACCGCCAACTCGCCCTCGACGTGGACCTGTACCGGCATGAATGGGATTTTGACAGTCCCAATAATATCTATACCGAGTACCGCACCGGATTCCGCCTGGGATTGACCCGCGCCCTGCCACGCCCGGTGTGGATGGATGATGTTTTTGGACCCGGCGATTTGACCGCCGGGGTCGGTTACTCCCTGGAAGACGTCGGCATCAGCCTGAACAGTGGGTGGAATAGTGGAGTATATAATGAATTTCTTCCGCCGAGCCTGCCGAATGTTCCATCGGCTATTTTGCAGCAAGAGGGTTACCATTTATTTCAACGGTTCGACGGTTCGCTGGCTTACGACACGCGTAACAGCGTTACGTTGCCCAATCACGGCCAGCGGACGGAATTGGACCCGCAATTGAGCGTGGGTGACACTACTTACTATAAGATTGAGGCCAAGACCGCTTGGTTTTTCCCGGGATTTTTCAAAGGCCATATCGTGGAAGCAGATGGTCGCGTCGGCAGCGGGAAGGGCCTCAGTGGCGGCGATGTTCCCTTTTACGACAGATACTATTTGGGCGGACTTTATTCGTTGCGTGGTTTCAAATACCGGAATATCGGCCCGCGCGATCCGACCTATGGCACCCCCTTGGACCCCAATATGCCGAACGAACCCATCGGCGGCGACAGCTACTGGTTTGGCTCGTTGAACTACAGCATCCCCATTATTGACCGCGAGGGAGGACCGAGCATCCGGTTTGAATTGTTTTACGATGTCGGCGCCGTCGGCGCCGGGCCGTATTCGTTCTCGGGAAATTTCGACGATAACTGGGGCATGGGCATCCTCCTGGATATTCCCCACCTGGGGCCGTTGCGCCTTGAATACGGCGTTCCCATCAGCCATGATCAATATAACAGCGGCTCCGGCCAGTTCCAGTTCGGCGTTGGCTACACCCGCCAGTTCTAGTATGAAAATCCTGCAACGCCATGAAAATTCCGAATTTCGTAGGAGCCGGGGCAATGAGGCTCAAATTTCCCCGGGAAACACGATGAATTTGATCAGAATGAGCCTTCTAACCCGGATATTTCATATTGCGCTTGAAACGACGGCAGACCGGAGCGCCGACAGGTTGTCGGCTTGGGGCTTTCGGATGCCAAAAGCCGGTTGCAAACCGGCGCTCCGGCCTTGCGGGTGTGAAATATCCGGGCTAACGTCGGCCCCTACGATTTCTCGCACACGCTCTAAAGCGATTCTTCGCTTCGCAATGCTTTCATTTGTCAGCGCTTTATTCCTTTTGGGGATGTCTGCTCCGGCGCAAAATCTTTCGTCATTTAACCTGCCTCTGTATTTTGAAGCCAATCGCGGCCAGGTCGTTTCTTCCGCGCCATTCATCGCGCGCGGAGGCCAGGCGCAATTTTCCATTTCCGCCGACTCGGCGCAATTGCTCCTCTCGAAACGTGCCTTGAACCACGCCACTTCGACCCGGCGGATGCAAATGCAATTTCTCGACGCCAATCCCCGGGCGCAAATCTCCGGTTTGGAAGAATTGACCGGCAAAATCAATTACCTCATCGGCAACGATTCCTCGAAATGGCAAACCGGCGTGCCGACGTTCGCGAAAGTCAGTGTCGTCGGTATTTATCCCGGCATTGATCTCGTCTATTACGGCAACCAACACCGTCTGGAATACGATTTTACCGTCGCGCCCCGTGCCAACCCCGATTCCATTGTGATTCATTTTGCCGGGACCGACAAAATATCAGTCAATGCCGCCGGCGAATTGATTCTGGATTTGGGAGACGGCGAAATCATCCAGCCACGGCCCGACATTTACCAGCTCGTCAACGGTGCGCGCCGGGAAATCAACGGTGGATATAAATTGGTGGATGCCCGCACCGTCGCGTTTTCTCTTGATGGTTACGACCACAACCGGCCGCTGGTGATTGATCCAATCTTGAGTTATTCCACCTATTTTGGCGGTAATGGAAATAATCTGGCGTGGGCCGTCGCCGTGGAC
>JBKQUF010000075.1:0-18580 GCA_052140285.1 Limisphaerales bacterium
GAAGATGCCGCAGTTCACGGAACGGAATCCGATTCAAGATCGGAATCCATTCGCCTTTTTTATCAACTTCAAAACCGGAAAATTCCAACTGGATGGCATTTGCCAATGTCTCCGAAAGGGATTCAGCATGGTGGGCCGGGTTAAAATTCAAATCAGTAGACTATCAAATAAAGAAAGCGAGGAAACTGTGATCAACACAAAAATCTTACTGATTATTGGGGGTGCCTTTTTAATTCTCGTTGCCGTAATCGCAGCGCTCTTTTATTTCCACGTTTTGCAAATCGGTAACATCGTTACAAGCGGGACATGAATTTCAAATTAGGGCACTACCCGACACCGGCAACTTGCGCATTGACTTGCGCGCGCTTTGCTGGTGAATATGCACAGCGGCCCAACTCAAAAATTATATGACAACCAACACCCGCCTCCTGAAGAACTTGTTTCTGTTGCCCGGCTTTGCCGTTCTGGTATTCTCCTCCGCCGTGTCCGCGCAAGACAAAACGAATTCGCCGGTGCAGCCCCAATCCGATGCCGCCGCCCAGTCCATCAGGGCTTTCAATGATCTGGCGGACCAGGCTCTGCTGGCCATGAAACAACGCGCCGAAGATCTCAAAATCAAGGGCGTGGCGGTGGTCGCCTTTGTCCCCGGGGACGACACCCAGTCATGGTGCTCGAAGATGCTGGTCGTCGGCCATCTGAAAATCGATTCGTCAACGAACAATGTCGGACAAAACCTGCTCGCCATCGCCTACTCCAAGGCATCGGAAATGGCGGACACACTCAAACCCAGCGGCAGCGGCGTGCGGAAACCTTTGAAAGGTGAATTTGGCTATCAAGGGGGCTGGATTGTCGAGGGCAAAACCGGCCACATCATCGCTGCCTTCAGCGGGGGCCGTTCGGAGGATGATGTTCAGGTTTCAAAGACCGGCATAGAGGCGTTGACCGGGGAGCTTTGAGCTTTGTGGACACGGCGCGGAATAGCACGTTACAAAACAGAATATGCCGCTCCGACGGAGCTTTAAGATCTTCTTGGTCTGATTTCTACAAATATTTCGCGCCTACGGCGCTGAGAGGAGTGCGCGGCATGTCCTTATGTGCCAAAGTTTTATACGCCAAGTAAGCGCCATTCCCCTTTCGGGGCGGAGAAGAAATTTGTCCCACACCTCATTCAACTATATTTCGTTGTTATTGACCGGCGAAATCGCTTAAAATTCTTTTGTCCCCCAATAAATGACTCGAGACGAATGCGAATGAACAGGACCGGCATGAATTGTCTTTTTAATCCACGGCCACGAGGCAGTGGCAGTGGATTTCTCTTAGAACGTGTCTGAAAAATCAAACTGCGCCGGGATCGTAGCGGCGGACATCCTGTCTGCCGGAGAGGGCGGCATCTTGCCGTCCGGACCAACGTTTGATTTTCCATGTTTTCCCAATTTGAGCGCCGGGTCCGCCGGGCTGGAAGCGCCGGCTCTACGTCAGGCTGGGAAGCCTGCCGCTACATTTTTCAGACACGCTCTTAATACAAATAACGTCATGAACACAGTTCGCATTTTGAAACTTCTGGCACCTCCGGCCTGTTTGGCCGCAGTCCTGGCCATCGAAACGAGTGGTCTGGCGGCGGAAACCACCAGTCCTACAGCAGCGACGGCAACCACCGCCATGGTCAAAAGAGTCGCTGTGATTGAGGACGGCGGGTTGGGCGCCCCGGCGCGGTATGGAATTCAAAAACTGGAGACGGCATTGCGCGCAAAAGGCATTACGGTCTCGGAGGGCCAGGACCGGACAAGTCAATGCGATGTCGTCTTGTTGGCGGGATTGGGAGCCGGCACCAACGCTGCGGCCACCGCCCTGGCCGAGATGAAAGTGCCAGCTCCAAAAGGTTTGGAAGCACTGACCCTCCGCACGGACGCGCGATATGACGAGAAACCGGCCATGATCCTGGCCGGCTCTGACGACACCGGATTGATGTATGCCGCGCTGGATCTAGCGGACCGGATCGGTTGGACCGGCAACGGCGCCAATCCTTTTCAATTCGCCCAAGATGTCGCGGAAACTCCCTCCCTCAAAGAGCGGGGGGTGGTGATGTTCACCATGAACCGCGCCTATTTTGAGAGCCGCCTCGATGACGAGCAGTTCTGGGTGCGGTATTTTGACATGCTGGCAAAGGACCGATTCAACCGCCTGGTGCTGGTGTTTGGCTATGAAGACGGTGGTTACATGGCGCCGTTGTATCCCTATTTCTTCGATGTGGACGGGTTCCCGGACGTGCATGTCGTGGGGCTGACGCCGGAGGAGCAGGCCAGGAACCTGAAGGCATTCAAGAAAATGATCGAGTTGGCCTCGGAACGGGGAATTCAGGTGAAGCCGGGCATATGGGATCATATTTACCGCGGTGGCATTCAGGGAGGAGGAATTCCCGCGGCAGCGAATGGCAGAACGCCTGCGCCCGGCCTGGTGTGGGGGCTCAATGCCACGAACCTCGCGCCCTATACGGTTGCCGCGCTGAAGAAGTTCTATGAAACGTTCCCCGAAATCACCGAGACACAATTCCGCATGCACGAAGAGTCCGGGCTGCGCGTTTCCGAAATCCCGTCGTTCTGGCACGAGGTCTTCGGGTTCTATCGCACCAACAAACCGGACATGCTGCTGGAACTGCGGGTCAAGAACCTGCCCAAATCCGTGATCCAAGACGCGCAGGCGCAGGGTCTGAACATCGAGCTGGATACGAAAATCTGGATGGAGCAGATGGGGCTGCCTTACCACTCCACTCACATCAACCGGGAGGATCAGATGAACGCCCGCCAAAGCTACGCGGACCTGCTGGAATATCCGCAAACCTATCCAATGAACTGGACCTTGTGGGACGGCGGCACGACGCGCCTGCTGCTGTGGTCCGATCCCGATTACGCTCGCCGGCTCGCCGGGAGCGCCCACCTGTACGATGGCCAATGTCTGGTGGTAACGGAAATGGAGGCGACCAAAATGCTCGGGGCGCCGCCCGAGGCGAAGCCGGTGGATTTTCTTAATTCCAAATACCGCTATTACGATTATGAGTTTGAGCGGTATTGGGCTTTTTATCGCGTGTTCGGCCGGCTTTCCTACAATCCGGAGACAACTCCGGACGTTTGGGAACAGGAATATGTGGAGCGGTTCGGCGCCGAGGCCGGCCCGCATGTCATGAAGGCGGTGGAGTTGGCGAGTCGCGTTCTGCCGAGGATTGTGGCGGCGAGCGTCCCTTACAGCATGTTCCCGACCACCGCGGGCTGGCCGGAAATGATGCATCTGGGAAGCCTGCCGCATTACGCGCAGCAGGAGGAGGGAAGCGACATCCAGCAATTCATGAACGTGCATGATGAAGCCCTGAGCATTCTCCAAGGCACCGACACCGCCATGCGGCGTCCGGAGGAAACCAGCCGCTGGTTTGCCGACACCTCGGATGCGATTCTGGCCGAGGTTGCCTCGGCGGAGCAAGCCGCGGGTGGCCGCACGAACAGCAATGAATTCAGGTCCACGATGACGGATGTGAAAATACTGGCGGCGCTCGCGCGCTATCATTCCTGGCGTCAACTTGGCGGTGTGAATTACAATTTATACAAACAGGCGGGGGACCTGGGGGCGTTCGACGAGGCGATTGCCGATGAACGAAAAGCGGTGCAGGCCTGGCACGAGCTGGTGGCGGCGGCCGGCGATTTCTACATTGACGACATGTGGTTTGGCACGACCGGCCGAGGCTTCCCGCATCATTGGAAGGACGAGATGAAGACGTTGGACTCGGAATTTGACAGATTGCTTGCGGAACGACAGTCAGCCACCGCCGGAACGAATGCCCAGCCGGCGCGAATTCCAGCGCGCGATTCCAGTTCCCAGATGCCGGTGGTGACTTTTGTGCAGCGGCCGCCGGCACCGGCAGTGCCGGGCCAGGATTATATCGTTCAGGTGAAGGTCACGGCACCGGAGGGTTTGAAATGGATTCATCTGCGGTATCGGCACGTGAATCAGAAAGAGGATTATCAAACCGCCGACATGGAGCTTGATGCCCGGTCCGGCGCGTATGCGGCGAGCATTCCCGCCGCGTTCATTGATCCGCATTGGGATCTGATGTATTTTGTCGAGGTTGTGGACCAGAAAGGCAACGGCAGGATTTATCCCGATTTGGAAGTGGAAACGCCTTACCTCGTAACCGGTGTGAAACGTTAGAGTTATGATTGCGAATTTATGAAGTTCCATCTGTCATGCGCCGGGCTGTTGCTGGGGATTCTGGCCAATTGCGGCTGTGTCCACGAGCCTGCTTCCGGCGGCCCGGCCAACGCGGCCCGGCTGACTCCGGCTGATTTATCCACCATTCGCGGGGCCAACTATCGCGCCGCCGGCGCCGCGAACACGACCGACTATTGGCTTCATTACAATCCCGCCGAAACCGAACGTGATCTGACTTACGCAGATCGATTGAAACTCAATCAACTGCGGGTTTTCGTCAATTACGCCTCATGGCAAACCAACAAGGCGACATTTCGTCGAAACCTTATCGATCTTGCCCGCGCGTGCAATAGCCACCACATCGGTCTGATGATCACCGTCGGTGATACGGCGTCGTTCATCAATCACGATGGCACGATCAACCACGACCACCTCCGCAATTTCGTGAAGGCACTGGTCGCGGCGATTGGCAATGAACCGGCGCTGGCCTTCTGGGATGCGTCCAACGAACCGGACTACAACGCCGCCGGTTCCCCCGGGGATTTGCAACAAAAACGCTTCGAGATCGCGCGCCAAATTGCGGCCGTGTTTCACCAACTGGACCAGAAAACGCCGGTGACAATCGGCATGGCCAACGAACGCAACATGGAGGCGCTCGCCGACGCGGTGGATGTGTTGTCGTTCCATGATTATCTTCCGACCCGCGCCGCTATTTCCGACGACATCGCCCGCGCAAAGGCGTTCGCCGCCAAATCCGGCAAGCAGGTGATGGACACCGAAACCGGTTGCATTGCCCGCGCGAATCCTTATGACGTGACGCTTGAAGAGCACATGAAAGCCCACGTCGGTTGGTATGTCTGGGAACTGATGATGACCAAAGAATGGGGCAATGTTCACGGCGTGTTTTATCCCGACGGCACGGTTCGCGACCCGTCAATTTCCGCGGCGATGTTCGGTTTATTCCGCAACCGGACGACCAACGCCATCCTGGAGAACGTCAATCGCGAAGGCTGGGTCAACACCGACATCCAGCTCGCCCAAGCGTGGCTAGATGACACCAACGGCGCGTGGAATGACGGTTTGGAGGCGGCGGAGAAATTGGCCAACCTGCTGGAGGCGGCGCAATTGATCGCCATGCGCGAACCACCCAGCCGCACCATTGAACTGTTGCGGCAAGGGCCGCCAAACCCCGCCGCCTTGCGCGGGCAGATGACCAACTACATCGCGTTGCTGAAACCCTTTGAGCGTCCCGACGCCTCCGAGTCCAGCGGCGGCCGGCCGGCCACCCTGCCCGCGACCCTGGCCCCGGTGGTCGTGTATCCCATCGTGCGCCGGGCAAATTCGCGCACGCCGGTTGACACCGCCACCATTCGCGGCGCGAATTACGAGTGGAACAGTTCTTCGACGGCGACCGTGGACCGCGACTTGGATTACGCCCAGCGCCTGGGCATCAACCAGCTTCGCGTTTTCTTCCGGCTCGCACAAACCAACGAAGCACTCCGGCAAAATCTCCTCTACCTGGTGCGCGCCGCCGACCATCGCGGCATCGGTATCATGCCCGTAATTAGCTACACTCCGGAGATGCAAGGCGAAGGTTATCCGGGGGTGGAGGAATACGCCAAATTCTACGTGGATACGTTGTCAAAAGAGCCGGGACTGGCCTTCTGGGATGTGTTCAATGAGCCGGATTACCCGCCCACACCGACCAACCGCGTCGCCGCCCGCATCGCGTTCGCGCGGCACATGGCTGGCGTGTTTCGCAAGCTCGACAGCCTTACGCCCGTCACCATCGGCTTTGCCTATGGGGCCAACACGGAGAAATATCCGGATGACGTGGACGTCCTGGTTTTCCATGACTATCTGCAAACGCGGCAAGAAGTGCGGACGGACATCGAACGGGCGCGCCTGGCTGGCGAGAAGGCGAAGAAGCAGGTGATGGATGATGAAATGTGCTGCGTCTGCCGCGCCAATCCCTACGACATGGCCATTCAGGAACACCTGAACGACCATATCGGTTACTACCTTTTTGAGCTGATGATTGCTTCCGGCCGGCCGCGCGACTGGGGCGACGTTCACGGCATCTTCTATCCCGACGGCACGATTCGCGATCCGTCAATCCCGATGGCCGTCATGGGCATTTTCCGCAATCGCGGTCCCGACGTGGTGCTGGAGCAGCCGGATCGCGAAGGCCGTGTCACCCGCACCATCACCGATGCCAGTAACTGGCTGGCCGATTCAAACGGTGACTGGCGCACCGGTCTCAACATCGCGGAGACGGCCGCCAATCTTTTGGAGTCCGCGCAACTTGTGCCGCTGCATGAGTTACCCACCAGCAAGGTCGAGAAATTACGCCGCGGGCCGGAAGATCGCGCAACGCTCAAGACGCTCCTCGAAAACGACATCGTCTCGCTGCGACCTTATGAACGATGAGTCTTATCTTTTTGGTTCATAAATACCGCGGCCAGTTGGATGGAGAAAGCAGTGAAGCGGTCTTTTGGGGTTTTGGCTTCGTTTCGGCCCCGTCAGAAGTCGCTGATGAAAGGGGCTTCGACCGCGTTATTTTCCCAAAGCTGTTTCGGGTTTGGGTGCACCGGAGATATTTCCTGAAGCCGGCGCGGTCCACTTCGGATTGGGCATGGCTTCGTAGATGCGGAAACGGCGAAAATCGTGAACACAGTAACCCGAACCGAGCGGGACGCTGGTTTTCGGCAAACCGAATTTCTCGAACGTTCCATAGACCGTTACGCCGTTGCAATTGCCGAGAACGGCGTTGCCGATCAATTCCATGCGCACGCGATACCATTTATCCGGCTTGAGGGCGAGCGGTTGGTGGTCCACGGTGGTGATGCCATTCCGCCTCCATTCGTCGTGTTCGAGCACCATGCCGGGCTGACGATCCATGCTGTCCTGGTTCGCCCAGATGGAGGCGGCGTAAGCGTTTGGATTCAATTTGAAATTCGTCGGCGAAATGCGGCAGGCCGCGCCGTTATTCGCGCGGTTCGTGCCCGAGTTCCGGTGAAACCGGAAATCCACTTCAATGACGACGTTGCTGAAGGGACGATCGCAGTCGAATTCCAGCACCGGCATATGGCCGCCCCGCCAGACGCTGCGAACGCCGCCGCTGGTCTTCTCCCAATTCGAGTGGGCGACTTTTACTGTCCAGCCATCGGCGACGGGCTGGGGCAGACTGGTGTAGTTCGTCAGCGTTTTGAAATCGTCCTGGAAGAGGAGCCTGCCTTTCAACGCCATTTGCGCGCGCGTGTTCGTTGCAACGAGGGCGAGGGCGAAGGCCAGCGTGAGTTGAACAAAATATCTTTTGGTTGTTGGCGTATTTATCATTCGCGGGTTGGTTGATTAAAATTCACAATTGCGGCGAAATGGAATAAAGCCCCCCGGCGGCCGCGGGAAATTCGATGGTGCTGGCGTCGATTTTCCGGACTGTTACTCCTTGATCGCCTTGTCGCACGGAAATTGGCAAGGCGGCGCGCAATCGGCATGGGCCGGCGTATTTCGATTCGACGGTCGCGGAGGAAAGTTTTCCGTCTTTCCACGAAACACCCACAGTGAAACCTCCACGCGCCCGGAGTCCCCGGACCGAACCGTCCGGCCATTCCTTTGGCAAGGCGGGGAGCAATTCGATCTCGCCAGTTTGCGATTGCAGGAGCATTTCCACCACGCCGGAGGTGAAAGCCTGAATGCCCTGGTTGCCTTCCATCGAAGGCACGCGGTCGCTGTCCTCCGGCCGCGGTTGGATGCTGATTTCAGTTTGCAGCCCGCGCAGCACGCGATAAGCGGATTCGGCATCGCCGAGGCGGGCATACAAGTTGATTTTCCATGCCGCCGACCAGCCCAGGTTGTCGCCGCGGCGTTCAAGAACCTTCCGCACGGCCGCCGCGAGTTCGGGCGTGCCGCGCGGAGTGATCTGGTCGCTGGGATAGGCCGCGTAGAGATGTGAAATATGACGGTGCTGCACCTCGGCTTCGGGATAATCATCGAGCCATTCCAGGAGCTGGCCTTGTTGGCCGATTTGAAACGGCGGCAGCCGCGGCAACGCCGCTTTCAATTGGCCTTGCAAGTCTTCGTCCACTCCCAGCTTTGCCGAAGCTTCGAGGCATTCATTGAAGACATCGCGCAACAGTTCGGAATCCAGAGCGGGTCCGGCGCAAAGCGCGTTCGGGGTGCCATCTGGCAAAAGGAAACTATTTTCCGGTGAAGCGGAAGGACACGTCACCAGCCAGTGATGTTTCGGTTCCTCCACCACATAGTCCAACCCAAATTCCGTTGCGCCTTTGAGCAAGGGATAAATTTTGGCGAGATATTTCGGATCCGGATCGAAGCGATAATGCTCCCAAAACGATTGCATCAGCCATGCGCCCATCATCGGCGTCATGCCCCAGGTGGTGCCGTCCGTCATGGCGGTGTTCATCCAAATGTCCGAGCCGTGGTGCGCACACCAGCCGCGGCAGCCGTATAATTCAGCGGCCGTGCGGCTGCCGCTTGCGGCGAGATTTTCAACGAACGACAACAGGGCGTCGGAAGTTTCCGCCAAGTTGGCGCTTTCGGCGGGCCAATAACATTCCTCGAGGTTGATGTTGAAAGTCCAGCGCCCGCGCCAGCGGCCCTGGAGGTCGTCGAGCCACATGTTGTGATTGTTGAAGGCGAGCGTACCCGGACGCGAAGCGGCCAGCAAAAGATAACGGCCATATTGAAAATATTGGGCGGTGAACAGGGGGTCCGTTCCGCCGTTGCGCAACTGATCCAGCCGCGTGGTGGTGTCCTGGGTTGCGGCGGCGTTGGTCCCGAGATCAAGGGCACAGGCGCGGAAGAGAGGCTGGTAATCGTCGAGGTGACGCTTCTTCAATTCGGCAAATGAACTGGCGGCGACGGCGCTCAAATAATCTTCGCAACGGGCCTCCGGGTCCGCGCCCAGTTCGTTCCAATTTTTGTAGTTCGTCGCGCCGCACAGAATGATGGTTGCGGCGTCGGCTTTTTCGACGCGCACCGAAAGGCCGGACGGATCGCTGACGTTGCCCACGGCGCCGCCTTCGGCTTGAACGCGCACGCGGGCCTGCCATTTCATCCGGCTGGGGATTTGGTGATTCGGTTCGGCCACTCCGCCTTCTATAAGAATGGTTCCGGGATTGCCGGCGCGGCACACGGCGGATTTTTGCAGGCTGCTTAAACTGGTGTTGAACGTGATTTGCCCAGGACGGTCGCAAGTGATGCGCATCACGACGACCTGGTCAGGATAACTGGCAAACACTTCGCGGGTGAAGTGCGCGTCGCCAATGCGATAAGTCACCCGCGCGATGGCGGAATCCATGTCCAGCTCGCGCCGATAATCCTGCACGGCATCATGTCCTTCAAACCGCACGTGAAGCCGGCCCATCGGCTGATAGGTTTGGACAAACGGCAAAGGATAACTCAACAGGTTGGTCGCCAGCCGGGTTGCCCCGGCGAAATTTCCCGCCAGCGCCAGCCGGCGGATTTCCGGGAGCGATTTGAGTCCGTTGGGATTCACCGGATCATAGGGCTGGCCGGTCCAGAGCGTTTCGTCGTTGAACGGAATGATTTCATCGCGGACGCGGCCATAAACCATCGCCGCGAACCGGCCGGTGCCCAGGGGCAAACCCTCCCAAAATTTTGTCGCCGGCGAACGATACCACCAAGCCATCGCCGATTGCGGCGGCGACGCTTCTCCAGAAATCTTTGCATCAAAGGGAAGCGGTTCGCCTTCCTTGTCGGGAACAAGATTGAAAACCGTTTGATTGGGAGCGACGGCGTTGGAATTTTGGGCGACGGAAAAACTTGCGGATGCAAATGAACCGGCCAGCGCGAGCAGAATTCCCCAGTCACGAACGCGATGCCCCTTCCGGCAGTGATTTTCACATTTAGCAGCGCGATAAAATGAGCGGAGTTCTTTCATATTTGGAAAAACGCTTTGAGCGTTTTCATAAATACCGCAGCCAAGTGGATAAAGAAAGGAGAGAAGGGTCTTTTAGGTTTTGGCTTCGGATCGGCTCAGTCACGGATCGCCGCGGACATGCTCCTTCGCAAAACCCCAAAAAATCCCCATTTCACATGGCCATAATATATCTTCAAACGCTGTAACCGGAGTAAACGCCAGATTCATGTGGCGGTAAAGATCATTATGATTTGAGCCGCCAGGCGCCACCTGCCTTGCTAAAAAATGAGATGCGCCCACGGCACTTGCGTGGGGAAAATTGTGCTTCGGTTTTTTCGTAATATTCGATACTGTGGGCGGCGTCGTTTGACAGGAACGAAGACAGCCACCGCCGATGATCGCCGCTGAATTCAATGGGAAGCGGCATCGTTTAGTGAACATTCTGACAACCATCGGCTTCGTCAAATCTGATTTATGAAAGCGCTAGTTCTCAAAGAATACCTCAAGTTCGCTTATGAGGAGGCGCCCGTGCCCGAATTGGAGCCGGGCGAGGTGCTGGTGTCGGTCAAAGCGTGTGGCATTTGCGGCAGCGATGTTCATGGCATGGATGGGAGCACCGGCCGTCGCCGTCCGCCCATCATCATGGGACACGAGGCCTCTGGCATCATCGCTGAGGTGGGCAGCGGAGTCCGGGGTTGGAAAGCCGGCGACCGGGTAACCTTTGACTCGACCATCTATTGCGGGACCTGCGAGTTTTGCCGGCGCGGCGAGGTCAATCTTTGCAACCAGCGCCGGGTATTGGGGGTGTCCTGTGAAGAGTATCGTCAGGCGGGCGCGTTCGCAGAGTTCGTCGCTGTGCCGCAGCAAATTCTTTATCGCTTGCCGGACAATTTGTCTTTTGAGCATGCGGCGCTCATCGAACCTTTCACGGTTGCATTTCACGCCCTCAGACAGAGGCCGGGGACGCTGAACAACACGGCGGTGATCATTGGCTGCGGCATGATTGGATTGGCCCTGCTGCAAACCGTTCGGCTGGCCGGTTTCGGGCGTATTTTGGCGGTGGACATGGCGGCCGACCGTTTGGCCCGGGCCGCTCGTCTGGGCGCCGATGAAACCATCAACACTTCCAATGGCCAGGCGCTGGCGGAAATCCTCAAGCTCACCGGGGGGCGGGGAGCGGATCATATTTTTGAGGCGGTCGGCCTGAATGCGACGGTGAATTTGGCGGTGCGCGCCGCGCGCAAAGGCGGTTGGGTAACGCTGGTCGGCAATGTTTCCGCCAGAGTGGAAGTGCCGCTACAGGTCATCGTGACCCGTGAACTGTCGCTGTTTGGCTCTTGCGCCTCGGCTGGTGAATACCCGGCGTGTTTGGATATGATGGGGCGCGGCGCGATTACGGCGGCACCGCTGCTGAGCGCGGTGGCTTCGTTGAGCGAAGGAGCGGCGTGGTTTGAGCGACTTCATAAACGAGAAGCCGGACTGCTCAAGGTGATTCTGACTCCGTGAGCGGCCCAAACAACCTGCCTTTAAAACTGTTGAGGATTTTTTATGAAAGAAGGACTGTTCGATCTGACCGGCAAAGTTGCCATCGTTACCGGCGCCAGTCGCGGGTTGGGGCAATACCTCGGACGAGCGCTGGCAAAAGCAGGCGCGGATTTGGTTGTCACCAGCCGTGATCCGGCAAGATTGCAATCGTTTCAAAAGGAAATTGAAGCGCTGGGCCGGCGCGTTTTGCCGCTGGCGCTGGATGTCCGCGAATATGGCAGCATCCAAAAAATGGCTGAAGACGCGGCGGCCCATTATGGCAAGATTGACATTCTCGTGAACAACGCCGGCTGTAACGTCCGCAAACCAGCATTGGAAGTTTCCTGGGAAGATTGGAATCTGATTCTGGAAACGAATTTGCGCGGCACTTTTTTTGTATCGCAGGCCGTGGCGCGGCACATGATCCCCAAAAAATACGGGCGCAT
Source organism: Limisphaerales bacterium (assembly GCA_052140285.1). GTDB lineage: Bacteria > Verrucomicrobiota > Verrucomicrobiia > Limisphaerales > UBA11358 > UBA11358. The sequence goes on from JBKQUF010000075.1 coordinate 12,073, forward strand.
CATCAACATCGGGTCGGTGACGTGCGTCGCGGGCTACGCCGGTTTGGCTCCCTACGGGGCCAGTCGCGGCGGGGTGAAACAACTGACGATGAGTCTGGCCGATGACTGGGGCGTTCACGGGATTACGGTCAACTGCCTGGCCCCCGGCTGGTTTAAAACGGCGCAAAACGCGGTCATGTATGAAAATCAGGAATGGGTCGATTATCTTTGCGACCGCATCCCGCTCAAACGCCCTGGCAAGCCGACTGATTTGGATGGCGCGGTGGTTTTTCTGGCCTCGGATGCCAGCGGATACATGACCGCGCAGACTTTGCTGATTGACGGCGGCATCTCCGGCGGCGCCACGCGCGCGCTGGCCAAAAAGGAATGACCCGTGGAACAACGCATTTGCGGCAAACATGACTTGAAGCTCCCGGTACTTGGCCTGGGTTGCTGGGCTTTTGGCGGCGGTGATTATTGGGGGCCGGTCAGCCAGTCCGCCGTAAATGATGTGGTGCGTTGCGCCGTGGATCACGGTTGCAACTTCTTCGACACGGCTGAAATGTATAACAAAGGCGCCAGTGAAAGCTCCCTGGGCACCGCCCTCAAGGGGATGCCCCGCGAAAAGATCCTCATTGGCAGCAAAATCAGTCCGTCAAACACCGAGTCCAAAAAACTGGTGGAGCATTGCGAGGCGAGCCTGCGCCGGTTGCAGACCGATTACATTGATCTCTACATGGTTCACTGGCCGATCACTGCCCACTCCATCGTCCATTTCACCACGGAATCCATGCCCACGCCGCCGGTGACCGAGGCGTTTGCCACGTTGAAAGAGTTGCGGGCCCAAGGCAAAATCCGGCATATCGGCGTCAGCAATTTCGGCGTGGAGAAACTGGATGAGGCGATGGCGACCGGCGCGGAGATTGTCGCAAATGAACTGCCCTACAGCCTGCTGATGAGGGCGATTGAACTGGAAATTCTGCCCCACTGTGTCAAGCGCGGGGTGGGCGTAATGGGTTACATGGCGCTCATGCAGGGGATTTTGGGGAAACATTACGCAAGCGTTGACGAGATTCCAATGATGAATCGGCGCACACGACACTTTGATTGCCGCCGAAATTCCCATTGCCGGCATGGACTGTCCGGGGCCGAAGCAGAAACCATGGTGGCGCTGGCAGCCATCCGTCGAATCGCCCAAGAGCAGGGCATGACGGCGGCGAAAATTTCTCTCAAGTGGGCCATTGCTGGAAACGGAATCACCACTTCGCTCTGCGGTTCATGCAATGTAAGAAATCTTGAACAGAACATCGCCGCCGCTTTGGAACCCCTGCCATCCGATGCCATTGCAGCATTAAACCGCGCCACTCAGCCGCTAATGGGAAAACTCGGCCCCAGCTTCGACTACTGGGAACATCCGACAAATGACCGGACGCGCGATCTTCCTCGAATTCCCGGCAAGCCAGCGAAAGGCCAAATCACTCACCCGGAATCGCTGAAATCCGGCCAATAAATCATTAAGTCACCGGAACGGTTCGCGGGAGGCAGTGGGACAGGATAGCAAGGCCGTGCATCACGCTTGTAATAAGAAACCACCCGATTTTGCCTGCCGGCGGGCAATAATGGTGGATTGAAAGATTTCCAATATTGTGAATCAATAGAGAGTGCGGTGAAAGCTCTGGAACAGGAAGAACATCAGGAAAAAAGCCGGCGCTGGTTGTGGGCCGGAAACCAAATGGGAAATGTCAAATGAACCCGATTTTCAAATTAAAATTACCCCTAACCGCAGTCATTCTTTTTTTGCCGGCAATATCCGCCGTCGCGGTAGATTTGCTGGCGCGCTATCCCACCCCACTGACCGCGGGTGATGCGGTGGCAGACAATGCCCGGCCATGGGATTTTGAGCAGGGAGACATATACCGTGTTTCCCAGTTCACATTGAAAGTGGGTGATGATTTCAAGGTGGAAACCGGCGCTTCCGATTTGGCCATCGGCCATTGTACTGATGGCGCTGTTTGGGCGGTACTGATTCCCCGCGACAGTGGAGCTTTAACCAGTTCAGTGACCAATCAGAGCGAATCCATTGCGAACGTGTGGCTGCGGTTTCATCCCGGGCAAATCAACCGGTTGTTTCCGCCGGAAACGATCTTCGCCGACGGCAATACCAATCTTGCCTTCGCAGCGTTGAAGATTGCCGACAGCAAGTTCACCTCAAGCTGGCACACCGGGATGAACGCGTTGATTCCCGAACCCAAGGATGTGACGGTATATGTTACCACCAGGGACGGTTCGCGCCGGTTCTTCATGGTGGATACCGAGGCCAAAACCGCCGGGTATGTTCCGGCCTTTAATGAACAGCCAGGCCGCCAAAGCTCCGCGTCCTCCTCGGCCATAAAAAAGCAGTTGCAGCAGGCTCTCGACGAATCGGATTTGGGAAAGCGCGAGGCCGAACTAAATAAGATTAGTCGAAGCATCCCATCTTCTCAAATACAGGGTGCGCTTGATTATTTGATAGAACGGAAACAGACGGGCGCGCATTCCCTGTTCAACGACTTGTGTTCCAAGTGGGGATCCAAAGATGCGGCCGCAGCCATTGCCTGGGCGACGAATCTGCCGGATGCCGATGCAAGAAAATCAGCGCTCACCGGCATTTATTGCGGCTGGCTGGGCGCTTCACCGGGCGAGGCCTCCGCCTCCGCGCTTACGTTATCCACCGATAATTTTCACGATGAGGTGATACTCGCCGTGGCAAATTCATGGTCGTTCAAGGACGCGGGGGCCGCGGCGGAATGGGTCAGCCACTTTCCGAAGGGCGATCTGCGCGATCAGGCCGTTGGACCGGTCATGTTTTGGGGACAGGGAGCCGCTCCTGCCGCGGTCGCCCAAATGCTGGACACCATCGGCGATGATGAGTTGACCCAAAAGTATGGAGAACAATTGGCTCAAATCTGGCTGACACGGGACGATGTGGAAGCGCGCGCCTGGATCAAGCGTTCTCCATTATCCGAAAAGGTGAAGGAACAATTACTGAAATCCGATCAATAAACTATAAGCTGCCGGGAAATGGTTCGCGCAGGAGGCTTGGCACAATGATCCGACGCGTCATCATCGCAAACGCAGTTTCCGAGAGGAATTTTTGAGGTGATTGAAGAACATCGGATCAAATCTGACGAACGCTATTTGAGGGATTGATTCCAGCCGTCCCTGCGGGACTCATGCCCGGCCGGCGAACGGGTCCCGGCATTGAAATGCCGGGCTAGTTCCAGAGTATCCCTACGGGATAAATTCTCTTTAGCGTAGCGAGATCGACCCAAGCCTTTTCTTGAACCCGACGGACCCTCACCTCACCCCGGCCCTCTCCCCTCCCATCCGATGGGAGCGGAGAGGGAATCCGCCTTCGCCAAGGCTACGGCGGACAGGTAGCAGGCGAATGCCTATAGTCGCTCGAAAGCCCGGCAGGATCGGTCTGCGTAACTTCTGCCGCCAATCACATGGCGCAAAAATACTTTGAATTTTATCGGTGGTTTGAGTGACTTCGGTTCGATGCTCCAAAATGAGCAAAATCACAGATTTTAGCAACAATCCGGTCAGACACTATGCCTTTAAGTTATACTCAGCCAAAAAACATGGTATTTCACAGATTTCGGATCGCGCGGTAAGGTCTTTGCATGATGACAATACGAAAAGCAAATGAACGGGGCCACGCCGAACATGGCTGGCTGGACACTTATCACACCTTCAGTTTCGCGGATTATTATGACCCGCAATGGATGGGCTATCGCAGTCTGCGCGTGATCAACGACGACCTGGTGATGCCCGGCGCGGGCTTCGGCGCGCATCCGCATCGCGACATGGAGATCGTCACCTACGTGCTCCATGGCGCGCTGGAGCACAAGGATTCCATGGGCAACGGCAGCGTGATCCGCGCGGGCGACCTGCAATACATGTCCGCCGGCAGCGGCGTGCAGCACAGCGAATTCAATCCTTCCAAGGATGAAGCGGTGCGGCTGCTGCAAATCTGGATTTTGCCGGACGCCAAGGGTTTGAAGCCGCGTTACGCCGAAAAGACGTTGCGGAATACGCCAACCGGCCAACTGCATTTGATGACGAGCAAGACCGGGCGCGACGGCTCGATTGCCATCCACCAGGACGCGGACTTGTGGCTGGCGAAACTCGACGCCGGCCAAAAGACGGAGCATTCGCTGGCGGCCAACCGCCATGCGTGGGTCCACGTGGCCGAAGGCGAAGTGGTTTTGAACGGCAAAACGCTTGCGACCGGCGACGCCGCCGCGGTCGGCGAAGAGACAAAATTGCAATTGGCGGCGAACAAGCCGTCGCAGGTGTTACTGTTCGATCTAAATTAATGCGTTGCCCCTAACGCTTCCTTACGATGAACGCGCACAGAACAAGGTGCTCACCTCACCATGAACCTCCAGAGACAATAAGGGAGGGCGGATATAATTCTCACCCCTCGTCCTCAATCTCTCCCCATGAACCCGGGGGACCCTCACCTTACCCTGGCCCTCTCCCCTCCCATCTGATGGGAGCGGAGAGGGAAGAGCAGGCGAAGGCGAAAGGTCGCTTGAAAGCCCGGCAGGGTGCGGCAGGTTCAGTCCTTCGACCCAAAAAATCACTGCCCACACCCAAAAGGCGAGCATGAGCACGTCGGACATGAGGGTCAGGCTGGAAATCATGAACACCGGCGTACACAACGCGGCCAGCGCGGCCAGCATCGGCGAGCCGCAAAAATGCCGCGCCAGCCGGTGCGTTCCGAGGACCACGCCAACGGCCGGAAGGATGAACGCCAGGTGCAGCGCAACTTCGCTCCAGCCCAGAAGGCCGCCCGCCAGGGCCAAATAATAGCAAGCCAGGGGCGGGTTTTCCGTGGCCTTCCACATCGGGATCGCCGTCAGTCCCCAGTTCACCGTAAACCCAAACGGATCGGCGGGATGCGCCTGGATTTGTTTCGCCACCCAGATAAAAAGCGGGTCGTCGAGGTTGAACGGCTTGGCGCAAAACGGCAGCAGCAGGGCGGCGGTCAGCCACGCCAGCGTCCAATTCGGATGCCGCGTACACCAGCTCCTGATTTTTTGCATGGCCGATGGTTTAACGAAATCGGGCGCAGGCCGAAACATTTTTCGGCAGGGTCCCATCCGGTTTTAACCATGGATGGACTTGAAGGCAAAGCAGAAAGCAGAGAGCAGAAAATGGCCGCAAAAGGGAACAAATGGCGCAAAAAGGCGGGAAAAACAGACTGGATTCACGATTTACGATATACGAGTTTTTCACGAAATTCGGGAGCGCCGCGTAAATTAAAAAATCGTCTGACCACTGATTGATAAACATCCAAGCACCAACATCCAATATCCAGAGAACATTCACATGGATGGACACGGATTTGGAACAGGGAAAAAAAGGTTTTCGGCGAGACGCCAAAAACAGCGGGCGGGACGCCCGCGCTCCCCCCGTTCAAATCGGATTATTTTTCGCTCGCAAAAAAATTCCAGCCAACGAAACTCCTCCGAATGCTGGAACAAATCGTCATCTTGGATTTCGGATCGCAATACACCCAGGTCATTGCGCGGCGCGTCCGCGAGTGCAACGTCTATTCGCAAATCCTGCGCTTTGACACGCCGGCCGGGGAAATCGCCAAACTCAAGCCGGCGGGCATTATTCTATCCGGCGGGCCGTCGAGCGTTTATGCCCCGGACGCGCCGCTGCCGGACAAGGCGATTTTTTCACTGGGCGCCCCCATTTTGGGGATTTGCTACGGGGTGCAACTGCTGGCGCAGTTCCTCGGCGGCAAGGTTGAGAAGGGACAGAAGCGGGAGTACGGCAAGAGCACGTTGCGGGTGACGGACAGTTATTGCCCGCTCTTTGCCAACCTGCCGGACACGTTGCAGGTCTGGAATTCACACGGCGACAAGCTGACGAAACTGCCGCGCGAGTTTCAGAGCGTGGCGATCACCGACAATTCCGAGTACGCGGCGATTGAAAACCGCGGGCGCAAATTCTTCGGGCTGCAATTCCATCCCGAAGTGGCGCACACACCGCTCGGCAGGGAAATCATCGTCAATTTCGTCCATAACGTCTGCGGTTGCGGCAAGAATTGGACCATGCGCGGCTATATTGAAATGGCCGTCGAAGAGATCCGCGCGCAAGTCGGCAATGAACAGGTGATTTTGGGATTGAGCGGCGGAGTGGATTCCAGCGTCGCTGCGGCGCTGTTGCATCGGGCCATTGGCAGCCAACTCACCTGCATTTTCGTCAACAACGGCCTCCTGCGAACGCGCGAGGCGGAGACGGTCCGGGACGTTTTCGGGAGGCATTTCCGCATCAAACTGCAATATGAGAACGCCTCAAAACTGTTTTTAAAACGGCTCAAAGGCGTGACCGACCCTGAACGAAAACGGAAAATCATCGGCCGGACATTTATTGAAGTGTTCGCGGCGGCAACCAAACGCGCGGGCCGGGCGAAATTTCTGGCGCAGGGCACTTTGTATCCCGATGTCATCGAATCGGTGCCCATTGA
>JBKQUF010000076.1:0-2837 GCA_052140285.1 Limisphaerales bacterium
ATTGACGCTGCGCTTACCGGCGCTTGAACCCCACGACCGCTTCACGACCTGTTTTTTGCCGAGAAAATCGGCGGCCTGCACCGCGTCCGCTTCATCGGCAGACCTGAAAATCATCCGGTTGCGTAAATTCAAGGTCAGCACTCTGGATTTGTCATTGCCCAACGGCGGGATAAGCGACGTGGTGGATTGCGCGGCGGCGACGATGGTTGTGCCCGCCTCGCGGATCACGTCCACGCAGTTGTAATCGCTGGTGCCGTCCTCGCTGGCCGTCATGAACCGCTGGGCTTCGTCCGCCCAAAGAATGAGCAAATTATCCCCGGCACGCTGTGCCTTTGATTTATCAAACCGGCGTAGCGCGTGATTGTAGAACAGCAATTTGAGAAACGTATTCACATACCGGCGCTCGGTCTGAAATTTCTGCTGCATGGTGACGAGGATGATTTTGCCTTCATCAATCGCGGAGAAGTTGAACGAGCTTGCTTTGGTGCAAAACACCTCGGCCACTTCCGATGTGAGGAAGTATTGCAGGTAATTGCCGATGGTCTCGCGGACACCGCCAAGCTGCTCGGCAGGTTGACTGAGGTAGCGTTGGACAAAATGGGTTTTCAGTTCGTGGCGGCGGGGCGTTTCCACGGAAAGGTCGTTCAGGTTTTTCAATTCCTCCTCCAGTCTTTCCTTATTGGAAAGCACCTCGTATGCACCCCGTAACGTCACCGGCTGTTGCAGTTCGGCGAGCAGTTCAAGCGCGTGGGCGATGTGCGTCTGGGCCTGATTTTTGAAAAAGCCCTTGTCCCCGGCCTGTCCCAGGCTGGTCGCCGCATCCACGACATATTTGGCATAGGTGGAAAACGGGATGCTGCGGTCGCCCGTCAGGTTGAACCGATGGAGTGGTTGCCAGTCAGGATCGGTTTCGTCGGGTCGGATTTGCAGGTGAATCAAATCCGATTCTCGTTCGTAATGGTGCGCCATTGCCGAAAGCGTTTCCCAATAAACGCCCTTTTCATCAATGCAGAGTCCGCCCCAATCCGGTTCGTTTTGAAATACCTGGTGCGCCAGTTGATTGATGCCGGAAGTGGTTTTGCCGGAGCCGGTGTCGCCGGTGATGAGCCAGCCACGGCAAAATTGGTTGCGTTTCCAGATCAAGCCGCCGAGCTGCACGACGGGGTTGTTGCGTTTGTGCGGTGCCAGTAAAAGCCGGATGACGATGATGATTAACAAAAGCGCATACCCAAGCAGGAAATATCGCCAAGGTTTGGACAACGTCGGAAGATGGGAAAAATGGAATGGGAAAAAATCAATTTTCATAGAGCCTTTGCAATGAGAATCCCAGCAAACAGAGCGGCGAAAACTGCAAAAATCGCCGCCGCCAACGGGATGGTTTTTACGGCAGCCGGATGGACATTTAACGCCTTGAGCACTTTCGCCGTCTGTTCCTTGAGCGACTTGGATGCCTCAACCGTGGAAGCAATGTCCTGGCGGAACTGGTCCAGCGAAGGCATCTGGCGGCGGCGCAGTTCGTCCCAATGATCTTGATGAATCCGAAACAACTCCAGCAGCAGCAGGGTTGTGTCACCTTCCTGAATTTTATACTTTTCGCGCCAATTTTTAATGGCCAGCAAAAAATCCTCGTCGAAATCTGGTGGTGTTTGGTTTGCGCTCATGCTTTTGCGGGCAACAACAGTCCGGCGGCCGATTCGATTTCAGCGTAAAGTTTGCGCTGCCACGTCTGAAGCCGCTGCCGGTCAAGCAGGCTGAAATCCTGATGTTTGGCCGCTGCCGTGATGGTTAAATTCCGTTGATTGAGGGCGATGACCAGCCAGTCCGGTAGTTGGGTCATGTTAATTTCCTTCCCGCCGAATTTGTCCGCAATTTGCCCGCGCACCTCGGAACCTTCGTAAAGCTCAAAGCTGTCACTGTGCGCCGCGTTGCGAACGATGACGTAGTTGCATTTGCCGCCAAGCTCGTCGGCCAGCCGCTGAACCTGGTCCACACTGTCGGCTTCGTGATTGACCGGCATGACGAGCGTGAGCGCCGCGCCCATGCCGGATAAAACAGCGGACAGGTCAATGGTTTCAAAAAAGCTCGTGAACAAGTCCGTGGATGCGGCGCGGCAATCCATGACCACCAGATTTGATTTTTCCAGCAGGTTGAAAACGCCATCCAGACCGCGCCGGTCAGCCAGATCAATGAAGCTGGCGTCGGGATGGAAGCGATTCAACGTCGAGTTTTCGTTGTCACTGTCAATGGCGACGTGCTTGATGCCTTTGTCTTTCAGGTATTGGACAAAATTGACGGCGAAGAAACTTTTGCCGACACCGCCTTTGCCGTTGAGGATGAGATCGAGACGTTTCATGGATTTTGAGGTTTAAGCATTCGGACTTGCGCGATGCGCGGGCCGTGCGATTTAACCGGCACGGTTGGCGGGGGTTCCGGGGACGGCATCGGCGCAACTGGCGGCTGCACCGGCAATAATGCCGCCGGTGCCGTGATTGGTTTCAACTGTGGATTTCGCCGACGATTCATCTTCGGCTGGGGAAGCGTCCAGACGAATTCATTCACCATCGTCCGGCTGGTTTTGACACCGTGCCGGGTCAACAACCCGGCGATGGCCTCGCACGAAGCGCCTTTGTCGCGCAGTTCGATGATGACCTCCCGCCAGGGCTGGAGGTTTTGGAAACGCGGTCGGCGGCATGGCTGAAATTCGGCGGCAGCCTGCCGGATGGAATTCGGGTCAGTGACGGTCATACGACAGGAATAAGACGGGCGTGTGCCCGGAACCTGCGGCGGTGATGCCGACGGATGACCGCCAGCATTGGGGCGGGAAGATTCCGGATGTT
>JBKQUF010000077.1:0-7497 GCA_052140285.1 Limisphaerales bacterium
CGTGGGCGGAACGTGCCAAAAAAGCCGGGTATCCCGAACGGTTCGCACAGGAGGCGCTTGGTCATAACAGCAAGGCCATTCACCGCTCCTACGCGCGTAATGCACAGGTGGAACTGCCGCCGTTGAGCGAATTTGAACGGATGCGCAGCAAGTTCGCGGAAATGTCCAAGACCATTGAACCAGTGCTGGCCAGCGTCTAACCGGAGGAAATCACATGAACTTGAATCCTGCAATAGTGCTCGACCCGGTGTTCCAGTTTCTCGATTGGATCATCGCAGAATGGGGAGTTTATCTGTTTCTCGCGTTCGTCTGGCTGTCAGTGTTGGTGTTGGCCTGGGTGTTCAGCGGCGGGTTGCGCCGGAAATTCCCCAATCAACCGCACGTCAGCGCCAGCATCGGCATTATCATTCAGCCGCACACACCACCGCCGCCACCAACAATCATCATCCAAGAATATCACCCGCCGGATGATGGCATGGATTGAAATGGGAAGGTCGCGGACGACGAAGCCGCGTCCGGCGCCCCACAGCATTCGCTTTCCGGCAGGTGCAAACGTCGCGCAGGCGTTTGGCCATGACGCACAGGCATGGGCGAAATATCAATGCCCATCCCATGCGCGGTTTTTCAAGGGAACTGCGGATGAGAATTCTTGAGCGTGAGTGGAATTACCACGGTAATAAACACCCAAAGGCTGTTTTTTTAGTTGAATTTTTTGGACGAGGCGTAAAAATGACGGCGGTAAGAAGGCGAAAGGATTTCATTATGAAAGCAAAACTGCAATATCTTTGTATCCTGCTGGCGTTGCTCGCCGGTATTCATCAATCTGCCGCGCAAGGCACGACGGCATTCACCTACCAAGGCCAGCTTCACGATACTGGCACGAACGCCAACGGCGCTTACACGATGACGTTCAAACTTTACGATGCCGCCACCAGCGGTAATCAAATCGGCAGCACCCTCACGACCAGTCCGACGCTGGTCAACGGACTTTTCACCGTGAACCTGGATTTTAGCGCGGGTGCCTTCAATGGCGGCACCCGCTGGCTCGACATCACCGTGCAAAGCGGCAGTGACAGTGAGGAACTGACTCCGCGCGTGCAGGTGTTGCCGACGCCGTATGCGCAGTTTGCGGCAGTCGCGGCGACCGTGACGAACGGGGCGATCACCGCCACTCAAATCGGGAATGGCGCGGTCGTCAACGCCGGTATTGCGGCCAATGCTGTTAATGGAACCAATATCGCCACCGGCCAGGTGGTCAAGAGCCTTGATGGGTTGCAGGATTTCGTGTCATTGTCGGCGGGAGCAAACGTGGCTTTGGCGACCAATGGCAACACACTCCAAATTTCCGCCACGTCGAGTGGTGGCACTAATTTTGTTCCCAGCGTGAAAGTCTTTGAGTCGAGCGGAACCTTCATTGTTCCGACGGGTGTGACAAAAATTGAGGTTGAAGTCTGGGGTGGTGGCGGTGGTGGAGGTAACGGATATATTAATAATGGCACCAATTATTCGGGTGGTGGCGGCGGTTCGGGAGGATATGACCTGGGTGTTTTCACCGTGACACCCGGCACCAGCTATCCGGTCACGGTCGGCAGCGGTGGCAATGCCAATCAATCGGGTGGCAGCAGCAGTTTTAGCACGATGAGCGCTTCCGGTGGTGCTGCGGGCACAAACGCAACTTCTGCTGGTCCAGGGACCGGGGGAGCGGGAGGAGGTAATTCCGGCGGTCTTTTGGCCGGTCTCCCGGGCGGCTCCGGCGGAAATGGAAATCTGCCGGTGGGGTCTTTGGGCGGATCGGTTTGGCGCGGCGGGGTGAACACTCCGGGTGCTCTTATTTCCAGTGGTCCCGCCTGTGGAGGCAACGGTGGCTATGGCGGATCAGGGGGGACTGCCAACGACGGGCTGGTAATTGTTTATTATTGAAGAAACCAAGGGGCTGCACCATGAAACATTTTCTTCTGCTCCTACTCATTTCCAGCACGGCTTTCGCCCAAAGCAGCGCGCGGTTCGACATCACCCGCAGCGTGGTCGCGGGCGGGGGCACGACGTTCAGCAGCAGCGCGCGGTTTCAACTGGCCAGCACCATCGCCCAGCCGCTGGCCGCCATTCCAAGCAGCGCACGCTTTTCCATTCAAGGCGGCTTTTGGATTCGTCCTGCGCCAATCTTCTTTGCGCCAACCGCCGTGAACGGAAACTTTATGATCTCGATCCAGAGCGAGCTGGGTGAGTCTTACACTGTGAGCTATGCCAATTTCCTCACCAGCCCAAGCTGGCAGACCCTGACCAACATCACCGGCAACGGCTCGGTGATTACCGTGACCAATTCCGCGCCCGGTGTGACGCAAAGATTTTACCGGCTCGTTCAGCAATAGAGAGATTCACACCAGTTTCTTGGCGATGTGCTCGTCGAGGATTTCCTGCACTGTCAGGGCGACAATGACTTTGTGGCTGCGCTTGAAGAATGATTCGATCTCCTGCAATGCGTCCGAAGAATAATCGAACGACACGAAGAAGCCTTTCTCGCAATCTTCACGCATCATCATGGCTTCAAAGGCGTCTATGTCCGGGCGGCCGGCCTTGTCTTTTTGTTTTACCTGGATGGGATACCAGCGTTCTTTCAGGCCGAGTTCGCCTTCCTGCTGCTTGCGCGGCGCGGCGCTGGAAGAGACGGGGAAGATGTGGCCATCCACGCCCATGTCGCCGACCTGCACCTTGTTGGGGATGCCGCCGAGCGCGATGACGGCCAGTTCTCAAATTCAAACGGCGGGATGACGCGCAGCTTCTCCACCGTCCACGGCAGGTCGCGGACGACGAAGCCGCGTCCGGCGCGCCAGAGCATTCGCTTTCCGGCAACGCGCAAACGTCGCGCAGGCGTCTGGCCATGACGCAGCAGGCATGGGCGGAATATCAATGCCCATCCCACGCGCGGATTTTCAAGGGGACGGCGGACAATTCACATTTTTGGGAAAGCCTGTCAGGGCTGACAACTTTGCAGCTTGGGGATTCAAAAATGAATCAACTTCCTTGACCGCCGCAATTCGTTCAAGGTGAGCGCAATTTGTAAAAGCGTTGCGGGTAATTGGTGGCGTGCTGATCCACATATTGGAAAAGATCATTGGAAACGAGGCTGGCCGTGCCCAAGGTCGTCCAGTCGGCCAAGGGTAGAATCAGATTGGTGGTGGCCAGAACGGAATAATTGCCGTTGGGATTGCCGGCAAATTGAAAGGAGAACTGTCCGGGTGCCGGAACGGTCGCACTCGCAAGCACCGGTTTTCCGTCCAAGTTGGACACCGTGAGCGTGAACGTTGTGGAACTGTAATTGCTCTGCCAGTTGATCCATGTCGGAAGAGTCATGTTGGTGAAGACTCCGCTCTCGGAAGCATAAGTCAAAAGCGGAAACACATCGCTGTTGGTCGGCGTGTAGCCGTCATTCAGATTGATGCTCAAGCTGCCCGACAAGGTGCTGATGCCGGAAAGATAAATCTGACCATAACTGGTGAGGCCGCTGATGCCAAAATTCAGGGTGCCGCCGACAAGATAATAACTATTGGTCAGGCCAATGGTGCCCGTCTGTGCGTCGAGTGTGCCTGAGCTGTTGCTGAAAAAAGCGCCGATGTCGCTCGTGCCCGTGCCACCGGATTTGCGGACGGTTCCTTGATTGATCAACGGGCCGCCGCACGACGAATCAATCGAAACATCGTTTTTAAAATCCACCAGGCCGCTGGGATCGTTGATGAGTTCTCCGAAGTTGCCTCCGCAAGAGTTGATCAGCAAATTTCCGCTCACAAGTTTGATGGTTCCTTGGTTGTATAATTCCGAACTCAAGGAATAATCCGCTCCATTGGCGCCGGCCAACACCAGCACGCCATTGGTTCCCACAGTCAATGTGCCATCTCCCGGTGTGAACCCACCCGAGACCCAAGTCAAAACGCCATTGATGGTTCCGCTGCCCACTAGATTGGCTCCGTCCAATACTGCATTGGTGCTGGTCAGGTTTCCGGCCAAAGTTAGCCCAGTATTGTAAATATTAGTCCCGAAAATCAATTCCCCTGTTGCTTCGCTCTGTAGCGTGCCGCCGAGGTTGCCACCGCCGTTGAGTTGAATCGCGCCGGTCTGCGCGTCAATCGTGCCGGAGCTATTCACCGCCGCATAAATCGGACTCGTGCCGGTGCCGCCGGACTTGCGGATGATGCCCGCGTTATTGAACGGCGGGTTGCAAAGCCCGAACTGGCCACTGGAAATGTCAATGGCGGCATCGTGTTGGAAATTCAGCACGGCATTGGAGGCATTAAAAAATGAACCGCTGTTGTAGCCGCAGTAATTGATCAACAGATTACCGCTGACCAGATTGATCGTGCCATTGTTGCAGAGAAATTGCGTCAGTTGGTAATCCACGCCGTTCGTGCCCGCCAAAGTCAGCACGCCGTTGTTGGTGGTCGCGCAGCCGAGAACGCCGTTGGTCCAGTTGATCTGGCCATTCACAGTGAGCGTGTCGTAGGCATAGCCGGTGTTGGCCAAATTGCCGCCGACCAGAATGAGGTTCTGCACCGTGGCGGTCATGTCCAAGGCGGCACCATTGGTGGCGGCGAGGGGAATCACCGCCGTATCGTTCGGTCCGGGCACCTGGTTGGGATACCAGTTGGCCGCCACGCTCCAGACATTCCCAGGCGCCGTGTTCGTCCATGTGATGACAGCGGCGTGACCAATGGAACATAGAAGAATGCCAGCAAGAAAGAAATTGCAACGCAAAACTTGAGTTTTCATACGCATTTCGAGATTAAACCAGCCAACCTTAATGGCGTGATAATAACAACTTCAGCCTTTCGCTCAAGAAAAATAATTGGTGGTTCAAGCATCCTTAATGCCGCCGGTTTTAGCCGGGACCATGCAAGTGAGTTTCCTGCACGGTCAGGGCCACGATGACTTTGTGGCTGCGCTTGAAAAACGATTCGCTTTCCGGCAGGTGCAAACGTCGCGCAGGCGTTTGGCCATGACGCACAGGCATGGGCGAAATATCAATGCCAATGCCACGCGCGGATTTTTCAAGGGAACTGCGGACGAGAATTCTTGAGCGTGAGTGGAATTACCACGGTAATAAACACCCAAAGACTGTTTTTTTAGTTGAATTTTTTGGACGAGGCGTAATAATGACGGCGGTAAGAAGGCGAAAGGATTTCATTATGAAAGCAAAACTGCATTGCTATATTTCCATGCTGGCGCTGCTTGCCGGCATCCACCAGGCCCCTGCCCAAGGCACGGCGTTCACCTACCAAGGGCGGCTGAACTCCGGCGGCGCGCCGGCCAGTGGGAGCTACAACATCGCGTTCACGCTGTTTGGCACCAACGCCGGCGGTGTCGCCATTGCCGGGCCGGTGACGAACTCCACGGTGGACGTTACCAACGGGCTGTTCACCACGACGGTGGATTTCGGCAACGTCTTCACCGGCGGCTCGAACTGGCTGGAGATTGCCGTGAGCACCAACGGCGCGAACGCCTTCAGCACGCTGGCCCCGCGCCAGCAGTTGACGCCGGTGCCGTATGCGGAGTTCGCGTTCAGCGTTTCCGGCTTGACCATTCAACAGAATTCGGACGGCGCGCCTAATGTGATTGGCGGGGCATCAGATAATTATGTTTCAAGCGGTACCCTTGGCGCGACGATTGGCGGCGGCGGCTGCGTGAATGATTTATATAGTAGTGTTTACAGCAACAGTGTCACTGCTACGTTCTTCGGAACCGTGGGCGGCGGCGAAGGCAACAAAGCCAGCGGTAGTGATGCGACGGTGCCTGGCGGCTATGGCAACGTCGCCAGCGGTAGTGATGCGACGGTGGGCGGCGGCGAAGGCAACAAAGCCAGCGATAGTAGTGCGACGGTAGGTGGCGGCGAATACAACACCGCCAGCGGCGACTATGCGACGGTGCCTGGCGGAGAAGAAAATTTGGCATCTGGCGAATACAGTTTTGCCGCCGGGCAGGAGGCGCAGGCGTTGAATCAGGGCGCGTTTGTCTGGGCGGATTCGCAAAACCCAATTTATTCCTCCGATCGCAATGACGAGTTTAAAATCCGGGCGGGCGGCGGCGTGCAAATGGATGTCTCCGGCAGTTCGGGACTTAATCCGGCGGCGGTCACGATCAATTCCACTTCCGCTAACGGAGTCGGCTTGCATATTGCGAGCAGCAGTAGCGATGCGGCGCTGGTGCTTGGCAACAGCGGCACAGGCGACATCCTCAAAGGTTTCAGCGGTGCCAGCGCCGACACCTTGGCGTTTGAGGTGCAAAACGATGGCACGGTCAAAAGCAAAGGCGTCGTTCTGACCAGCGACCGGAATGCGAAAGCAAACTTCACGTCGCTGGACGCGCAAGCCATTCTGGCCAAGATCATCGCCATGCCGGTGACCGAATGGAATTACAAGGATGACGCCGTGGACAAAAAACACATTGGTCCGATGGCGCAGGATTTCCATGCCGCCTTCGGGCTGGACGGCGCGGATGAGAAGCACATCTCGGTGGTGGATGAGGGGGGCGTGGCGCTGGCGGCCATTCAGGGGTTGAATCAGAAATTGGAAATTGAAAATGCCAAGTTGCAGCAGCAAAATGATTCGCTGGCCAGGCGGCTGGACGAATTGCAAAAGACGGTTCAATCGCTCGTGGTAAAAAAATGAGGCAAATATGGAAAAATTATTTCTGCTCTTTGGTTTGTTGATTCCGTCACTTGGCTTCACTCAAAGCTACTCAATTGACTGGTATAAAGTTTCCGGCGGCGGCGGCACGAGCACGAATAGCCAGTATTCAATTGCAGGCACCATCGGCCAGCCGGATGCCAGCAGCCCGATGAACGGAGGGACTTATTCTGTGACCGGCGGTTTCTGGAGTCTCATCAGCGTCGTCCAAACCCCCGGCCTGCCGAATCTTGTCATCACCCATTCGGGCAACAGCGTTATCGTTTCATGGCCCAACACCGGCAGCTACACTTTGCAGCAGAATGGCAATCTCTCCGTTCCCGCAGATTGGGTCACGAGCGGATACACCATCAGCACCGCCAACAGCACGAACAGCATCACCATCACCTCGGCCACGGGGAATTTATTCTTCCGCCTGCAATCACAGTAAAATTAATCACGCCAGCTTTCTGGCAATGTGTTCGTCGAGGATTTCCTGCATGGTCAGGGCGACGATGACTTTGTGGCTGCGCTTGAAGAATGATTCGATCTCCTGCAACGCATCCGATGAATAATCGAAGGACACGAAGAAGCCTTTCTCGCAATCCTCGCGCATCATCATGGCTTCAAAGGCGTCAATGTCCGGCCTGCCAGCTTGAATCATGGCGCTATGAACAGCCGAAAAAATTTGTGGGAGCTGGTCATGGGCGCTTCTGAATAAAAATTGGTGACGCCAGAAAGGAATGTCCAAGCTGGATCCTCCAGATTTGTTTTCGTCACAAGATAATAGCCGGTAAATTCCGATGGCCATGCGAGCGCGAAGGTCTGCCCCTGAACGGCGGCG
>JBKQUF010000078.1:0-4513 GCA_052140285.1 Limisphaerales bacterium
CCACATGCCGATGTTGAGCAGCACTGCGATGACGAAAACCAACGCCAGGTTTTGCCGGACTTTTTTGATCCAGAACAATTGCAGCATCGAGGCGTTGACAACGATCATCATCCAGCCGCCGTACCAGTATTGATGGCCGAACATGCGATGGCCAAAAACCCAGGAGTCGTAGGGGTTGCCCGAATACCAGGCGATGAAGAATTCCATCAAATAGATGTAGCCCATGATGCAGCCCATCAGCAGCGTCATTTTGCAAATTTTGTCAATGTGCGCCAGGGTGATGATGTCTTCGAGATGGCACCATTTGCG
Source organism: Limisphaerales bacterium (assembly GCA_052140285.1). Lineage (GTDB taxonomy): Bacteria > Verrucomicrobiota > Verrucomicrobiia > Limisphaerales > UBA11358 > UBA11358. The sequence continues at coordinate 310 of JBKQUF010000078.1, forward strand.
CAGCGGAATCAGCAGGACCAGCACCATGCCGAAGCCGCAGGTGACCGCGCCGGCGACGAAGTAGAACGGGAAGATGGTTTCGTGCCAGCCGGCCAGTTGTGCCGTGGCGAAGTCCATGCCAACGATGGAACTGACGGTGAACACCAGCAAGGTCGCCAGGCCGGACAAAATCAGATAGGCCTTTTCGTAATTGTGCCAGTGGCGCGCCGAGCCGGTCCAGCCGAGCGCGAACAGGCCGTAGAGAAATTTGCGCACGGGTGTTTTGGCGCGGTCGCGCATCAACGCCAGATCGGGAATCAAACCCATGTACCAAAACGTCGTCGAAACAATGAGGTAGGTGTTGACGGCGAAAACATCCCACATCAGCGGCGAACGGAATTGCGGCCACATGCCTTCATAGGTCGGCACGGGAAACATATACCAGTCGAACCACGAGCGCCCCACGTGAATGGCCGGGTAAAGTCCCGCCATCATCACCGAGAAAACGGTCATCGCCTCGGCCGCGCGGCCAATCGCCGTGCGCCAATGCTGGCGGGTCAAAAAGAGCATGGCGGAGATCAGCGTGCCCGCGTGGGCCACGCCGACCCACCAGACGAAATTAATGATGTCCCAGCCCCACATGACCGGCATGTTGTTCCCCCAAACGCCGACGCCGGCGGAAATTTTGTAAATGAGCATCACCGGCAGCACGGCCATTGCGCAGAAGGCCGCCGGTAAAAATAAAATCCACCACCACAATGGCGTTTTGCCTTCGTTGAAGGCGGTGAGCTTGTCCGTCAGCCAGCCAAAACTGCGGTTGGGAGGCACGGGGGCCATCCGCCGGAGTTCGGCGGGCGGCGCGAGCGATTCCAGATTGGTCGCGGATTCAGCCATTAACTGTTTCCTTTCTCCGGCGGGTGAAATTCACCGCCGCGATTTTTGTATTCTTCCGTGCTGTAAGGCGCGTGATAATCCGGCATGGCCGGGTTCGGATTGCGAATGCGGGCCAGATAGGTGGTGCGCGGCTTGGTCAGCAGTTCGCCGAGCACCGAATAATTCCGCGGTTGCGCCTTCCATTGGGTCACCGTGCTGTCCGGGTCGCTGATGTCGCCAAAGACAATCGCGCCGGCCGGGCAGGCCTGCTGGCAGGCCGTTTTCGGGATGGTGCCTTCCGATTCCCTGAGCCGCACATCGCCGTCCGGCCCGGCTTTGACCTTCCGGGCGATTTCCGCCTGCTGGATGCGTTGGGTGCAATAGGTGCATTTTTCCATCACCCCGCGCATGCGGACCGTCACGTCCGGGTTTTTTGAAAGCTTGATCAAATCCCACTCGTCTTCCGGGCGCATGGACGCTTCGCGGTCCTTCCACCAGGTGGCCAGGTCCCACTTGCCGCCGGTTTCATGCAGGATCGGCGTCGAATAAAACGGGCCTTTCAACTCGGAGAGCGGGCGCTTGTTGTAATCGAAATAATTGAAGCGGCGGACCTTGTAGGGACAATTGTTTGAACAATACCGCGTGCCAATGCAGCGGTTGTAAGTCATCACGTTCAGGCCTTCCGCGTCGTGCGAGGTGGCGTTGACCGGGCAAACGTTCTCGCAGGGCGCGGCCTCGCACATCTGGCAAAGCATCGGCTGGCTGACCGCCTGCACGTCCTCAATCCAGTTCTCAAACTGTTGCTCGGCGTCAGACAGGTTTTCGTCGGCGTTTGGATCCAACAGTGTCGGATTATTCTTCGCCTTGGGACTGCTGGTGTAATAGCGGTCAATCCGCATCCAGTGCATTTCCCGGCCCCGGCTGACCTGGTCCTTGCCGACAATCGGAATGTTGTTCTCGCTTTGGCAGGCCACCACGCAGGTGCCGCACCCGACGCACGCCGTCAAATCCACCGCCAGGCCCCATTGCTGGATCGCGGTCTTTTTCGCCTCGTCAAACGGATTCGCATAAAGCGGCTGGACGACCGGCGGTTCCTTGTCGTGCATTTCCTGCGCGAAGTCGGGCGTCTTTTCAAAGTCGTCGAGGTTCGCCTCGCGCACCGCCGGGCGGCCCTCCATCGACCAGTGCGATTGCGTCGTCGCTATCACATAGGTCTGTCCGGTCTTGCTGATCGTCGCGCCCGTCTCGATATATTTTCCATTGAAAATTTTGTACGCATTAAAGCCCACGCCCGTGCCGATGCGCCCTGCCCTTTCGCGGCCATAACCCAGCGCCAGGCCGAGCGAATAATCCGCCATGCCGGGTTGAACCCAAATCGGGCCGGAAACTTCCCTGCCGTTCAATGAAATCTCCACGATGTCGCCGTTTTGCAGACCGAGATCGCGCGCGGTTTTGCGGCTGACGAGCACCGCGTTGTCCCAGACAATCTTGGTGATCGGGTCCGGCAACTCCTGCATCCAGCCATTGTTCGCGTGGAAACCATCGTCCACCTTTGAATCGCGGTAGAAAATAACTTCCGGATTTTCCGCGGTCGGCGCTGCCATCTTCTGCAGCCTCGGAATGCTCATCAATTGGTCGCTGGGCAGGATCGCTGTCCGGGGCGCCGAGCCTTCCACAAAACCATTGTATAAGATTTTTTTCCAAGCCTCATCACCGCCGCCAAACGTGGTTCGGACGATTTCATGGGGATTGGTCTGCGTTTCACCGGCGATCCGCGCAAGAAACTCCAGTTCCGTCAAGCCGCCGAACAGCGGTTGAATCAAAGGCTGAACGGGGACAATCGTTCCGTCACTTGCCGTCGCGTCGCCCCAGGATTCGAGATAATGCGCCGCCGGAAAGTGCCAGTCGCTGATCCCCGCGGTTTCATCCTCGTAATAACCGAGCCGGACAATATTTTTTGGTTTTTGCTGCGCCGCCCAGCCCAGATGATAAGCCGGGTTGCCTCCCAGAATGACCAGTGTATCTGTTGCACTGGCCTCGAAACTTTTTAAATTCGCCCCGGATTTTTCTTCCGCCGGCAGGAATGTCACCGTCTTGCCCACCGCGCCGAGCGCGGCATTGATGGCATAGGCCAGCAGATGAACCTCCATTGGCTGGCGCTGGCCGGCCACGACCAATACTTTCCCACGGTTCGCAACTAAATCTTTTGCGCATTCCGTGATCCATTTGGCATCCACTCCCGCCGGAATCAACAGGGAGCGTCCAGTGACCCCCGAATAAAACGCCTCGGCAATTTGTGGCATCAAACTCGCCGCCACGCGCAACCGGTGGTCCGCGCCCGCCCCGGTCAGGGTAAAGAGCGATTCAACGCTGTATAAACGGCTCATCCCATCCTGCGCCTTGCGGCCGGCGACGAATCTTTGAATGTGGTTATGCGCGCCATCTTCCCCGCCGATGAAATCGCAATCCAACGACAGAATCACCTTGGCCCTGTCGAAATTGAAAACCGGTTGCACGGACCGGCCAAAGGCCTGCGTCGCCGCGCGCTGATGTATCCCCGAATCAATCGCATCGTACGTAAACCATTTCGATTGCGGGAATTTTTGGGCGATGATCTTTTGCAGGCGCGCGCGCGAAGGCGAGGTGCTGCTTTCGGTGAGAAAGGCCAGCCCCTGCCCTCCATTGGCCGGGAATTTCTGCGCCAAATCGTCCAGCGCCTTCAACGCCTCTTCCCGCGAAACGGCCTGGCCATTGTGAGTAAACCGTCGCGCGCGGTCCGGGTCATAAAGGTTCAGGATGGACGCCTGCGCGTAACGGTCCGTGCCGCCGTTGCTGCCGGGATAAAGCGCGTTGCCTTCGAGCTTGATTGGCCGGCCATCGTAAGACTTCGCCACCAACGGAACGGCTCCCGTGCGCGTCGGCATCGCCGTCGCATAGTATTCGTAAGTTCCAAACGTATAATTCTCCGGCTCTCCATGGAGAATTGCGTTAGCCGAAGCTGCTCTTCCGCCCGCTTGAGCTCGGAGATGTCGCGGGAGACGCCGAAGGTCCCGACGATGTTCCCGGTGGCGTCACGCAGTGGCATCTTCGTGGTCGAGTGCCAGGCTACATGGCCATCCGGCCAGGCTACCTCCTCTTCTTTGCCCACCATCGGCTTGCCGGTCCTGAAAATCTCCTCTTCCTCCTGGTGGAATTCCTTGGCATCTTCCGCGGCGAAGAAGTCGTAGTCGGTCGTGCCCACCGCCTGGGCAGGGTCGCTCAGCCCCAATCCCTTCGCGACCGCCTTATTGATCCGGGTGAATCGGCTTTCACCATCTTTGAAGTAGATCATGTCCGGAAGATTGTCCATCAG
>JBKQUF010000079.1:0-2864 GCA_052140285.1 Limisphaerales bacterium
ATCAGAACGGCCAGGAGGCGTCCACCCTACTTCAAAAAATGGTCCAGGCCGTGCTCGCCGGCGTATTGCGTCTTGCAGAAACTATGGAACCGCCAGCCGCTGTCCAGTTTCGTCGGCACACTTTGGCCTTCCTGTTCCATCCACTTGGGATACTGGCACAGGCCCAGCGTCGCCGTCTCGCAGCCCGCGCCCGGCAATACATTCACCAGCCAGCCGCGCCACGGCAGGACCGCGCGGTAGCAGCCCTCCACCGGTTTGCCGACGCGCATCAACCACGGCGCTTCGTCCGGGTTTTTCTCCGCCGAAATCAACGGGCTGATCTCCGCGCAGCCGATTTTGCGCGCGTAATCCGCCGTGCGCCCCGCCATTTCGTGAATCGGCCCGGCTGGCAGATCTTGCTTCACGCTCAACGTGTAATGAATGGTCAGTCCCATAATTTTTCGCCAGTTTAACCTCCTGCCTCGGACAAAGGCTGTCCAACCAAAATTTCTTTTTCGCCCTCCACGATTTTAATTTCTTCGCTGGACAGCCCGTAAAGCTCATAAACCAGCGCGTCAATCTGGCCGTCCAGCCCGGCGCATTTGTTGGAATAAAAACTCTTGTCCCAGTCGCTCTTGGCGGCGGCCAATCGCCGCCGGGCTTCCATCATTTGTTGCACCTTTGCCACAACGGCGTCATGTTGCGGTTTGTCTGGAACGGCAATCGGCAGTTCGCCGAAATACTGCTTGGTGCAAGTAACCCAGCCCCCGCGGAAAATATTGCTGCTATTTTGAAGTTTCCAAAACAACAAACGTGAATTGAGGAGACCGAGCACATACTCGGGCTTGAGCTTGCACTCCCGCGACAGCGTAATGGTAAAACCGCCGCTGGCCATCGGACAGAGAGTGCCGCGCATACTTCTGGGAATCAGCGCGCAAAGACCGCGATCAGCCAGCAATGGAACCGCGATTTGCGCCTGATCGTGCAAATGAAGGTTGCGCGGCGCGCTAAATGAAAACCATTTGGCATATTGCTTGCGTTTTTGCAACGCGGTCCTTTTGGATTTGAGATAAGCGTAGGCTTTTGGAAACCGGGATTTCAGTTCATTTTCCGGGAATGGCGGAAAGTCGCCTCCTTTCGCCTCGTACGGAAAGACTATCCACCAACTCATCGCGGGCGCGAATGTGTATCGGTTGAAATCTGTGGCAAAGACCGGAATGCGAAGCAGAGCTTTTTCAATCATCGCATCGCCAGGGACCATGAAAACATCGTCATCGCCACTGCTGCTGCCGCGGCTCATGTCCGCCGGTAAATCCAATAACCGCATCGTACCGTGCGAAAGCTTTTCATTTATCCGGGCTGTCCGCTCATCTGCAAAAAGCCAGGCATGACTGCTCAACGATGCGGCGCTCTGCGTGACAAAAGCGGGTCTGGCAAGGGCTTTCGGCTTCGCGTCGGATTGGGCATAACGGAAGTTTTCTTGCGATGTTTTCAAGAGAAAGAGAAGGCAAGTGTAGGTCGTCGCCTCGAAGACCTGGTTTGCGCCGAAATCCACCAACTCGTTTAACGCCCGGCGGGCGGCGATGAGATTGCGCAGATATTCACCATATTCAGTCTTGAGAAACTTATTCGGTACAATCTGGCCGAGTTTTCCCTCGGAATTGAGCAACTCGTAACCGCGCTCGACAAAACTCACGTAGAGGTCGCAGTTGCCTTTAACGCTGCAATAGCGTTTGGAGAGGTAGGCGATCTGAATTCGCGGGAAACCTTGAATCCTCACATACGGCGGATTTCCCACAATCGCATCAAAGCCGCCTTCGTATTCGACTTCCAGCGGTGGCGCGGGTTTTTCGGTTTTCTTTTTCTTGTAGTTGACTTTGGCGTAGGCGCCGTGCAGCGGCTCGCCGGGCAGGGTGTAATCGGCAAACGGCGCGGGCGCGTCGTGCAATTCGCCGCCGGAGGCTCTGCGCCGGAAAATTTGCGGGAATCGCTGCTCGAAATCCATCGGGTTCAGTTTCCTTTCCTCCTCCGGCGTGAAGTTGCCGGTTTCCAAAATGTCCGTCCCGATGAGCGAATTGCCGCAGACAATGTTGTCCGCCAGCGACGGCAGCAGCGTGAAATGAAATTCGTTTTGAAACGCGGCGGCCGAGCCGATGGTTTCATCTTCCAGCAATTTCAAGTAAAGCGAGAGTTGCGCCACTTCGACCGCCTGCCAGTCAATGTCTACGCCGTAAACGTTGTTCCGCAAAATTTCCTGCTTCTTTTTCAGCGAGAGATGCAGGCCGTCGTCGCGCGGGACGCAATCGCCCTTTTTCGCCTTGCCCGGATTTTCGTTGTAAAACTTCGCGTGCCGGCGCACCAGCAAGTCGAAGACTTCGAGCAGGAACGAGCCGCTGCCGCAGGCGATGTCGGCAAAATGCATCCCGGCGATCTCGGAGGGCGTTTTGCCTTCGATGGCCTTGCCCACGGTGTTGGCGACAATGTAGCGGACAATGTATTCGGGCGTGTAATAAACGCCGCCCGCCTTGCGGACTTCCGGCTTTTCCACCACGCGCGCGCCGTCGGTAATGATTTTGCCAAGGAACCGCTCGTAAATGCTGCCGAGAATGTGGATCGGGATGGTGGCAAAATTGTAAGGCGAAGTCGGGTCGGCCAATTCTTCGCATATAATGCGGAACGGCTTTTCGTCAATTTGAAAACCGGGCGCGTCGAGGATTTCGTGCCGTTTGAAAACGACCCCGTTATAAGTGCGATCCAAATTGACCGAGACGCGGACAAAATCCTGCCAGGCGCTGCCGCCGTCCGCGCCGAACCTTTCCACATGGCGGGTTGGCTTAATTTGCTTGTCCTCGAGAAACCGGATGAACACGAGGCGGTCAATGACG
>JBKQUF010000080.1:0-8168 GCA_052140285.1 Limisphaerales bacterium
ATCTCGAGGAAGGCGACGTGCTCTTTATTGATGAAATTCACCGGCTGCAAAAAACCATCGAGGAGTACCTTTACCCCGCCATGGAGGATTTCAAGCTGGACATCATCATTGACCAGGGTCCCAACGCCCGCAGCGTGCGGCTGAATCTTCCGCGCTTTACCCTCATCGGCGCCACCACTCGCAGCGGCCTGCTCTCCGCGCCGTTGTTGACGCGCTTCCCCGTCCGCGAACGCCTGGATTATTACGTCGCCGAGGATCTGGAAAAAATCGTGCTGCGCTCGGCGAAGCTTCTCAATGTGGAGATTGAAAAACCCGGGGCGCATGAAATTGCCCGCCGCAGCCGTGGCACGCCGCGCATTGCCAACAATCTTCTGCGCCGCGTCCGCGACTATGCGCAGGTGAGACACGATGGAAAGATTTCCGCGGAAATCGCCGATCGCGCCCTGGCCATGCTGGAAATTGATCAAAACGGCCTGGACGAAATGGACAAACGCATCCTGGAAACCATCATCCTCAAATTCGGCGGCGGGCCGGTGGGCGTCAATTCCCTCGCCGTTGCCGTCGGGGAAGAACCCGACACCATCGAGGAAGTTTATGAGCCGTACCTCATCATGGAGGGCTTCCTGAATCGCACGTCCCAGGGCCGCGTCGCGACCGAACTGAGTTACAAGAAGCTCGGACTAAAGATGGCGGGGGGAAAACAAGCCGGCTTGTTTTAGCCTCTCCAACATGTTGAAATATTTCGATGAAAGAATCAAAATCGCCAACAACTCAGTCAGGCGGAAAATCGATTTTGACCGTCAATGGAGGCTCGTCGAGCATCAAATTTGCCCTGTTTCAAGCCGGGGACAGGTTGCCACGAATCCTGACAGGCCGGGTTGAAGGCATCGGAGCTTCGCACGGCGGCTTCACGGTAAAAGGACCAAACGATGCCGATAATTTTTCGCGCCCAATCGTTGCGCCGGATCACGCAGCGGCCGTGAATGTGTTGATGGACTGGATTGGCGACCGGATTCAACGCGGTGAACTGGCCGCAGTCGGCCATCGCGTGGTCCACGGCGGTCCCAGATATTGGGAGCCGCAACCCATTACTCCGGAAATGGTCGCGGAATTGCATCAGCTCAGCCCGTTCGATCCCGAACATTTGCCGGAAGAGATTCTTTTGACGGAAGCCTTTCATCGGCGCTTTCCCGCCCTGCCGCAGTTCGCGTGTTTCGACACCGCCTTTCATCACTACATGCCGCGCGTGGCCCGTTTGCTGCCGATTCCCCGGCGCTATGATGCCAGGGGCGTGCAACGCTACGGCTTTCATGGATTGTCCTGCGAATTTCTCATTCATGAACTCGCGCGCGTTGCCGGCGCGCGAGCCGCCAAAGGCCGCGTCATCCTGGCCCATCTCGGCAACGGCGCCAGCATCACCGCCGTCCGAGGCGGCAAGAGCATTGATACCAGCATGAGTTTCACCCCGACCGCCGGGCTGCCGATGAGCACCCGTTCCGGCGATCTCGATCCCGGTCTGAGCTGGTACCTTTTTCGCGCTGAAAATGTGACGGCGAAGCAATTTCACCACATGATCAATCACGAATCAGGATTGCTGGGCGTTTCCGAAACCAGTTCCGACGTGCGGGAATTGCTTTTGCGGGAACGCAAAGATGTCCGCGCCGCCGAGGCCTTGGCGTTGTTTTGTTATCAGGCAAAAAAATGGATTGGCGCGCTGGCCGGAGCGTTGGGAGGGGTGGACACGCTGGTTTTCTCCGGAGGCATCGGGGAAAACGCCCCCGAAATCCGCGAACGCATTTGCGCCGGCCTGGAATTTTTAGGCATCCGCTTGAAGCAACAATCGAACGCATCGAATGCCGATGTCATTTCCGCAAACAACAAGGTTGCCGTCCGGGTGATTCGCACCGACGAAGAATGGATCATCGCCAGGACCGTCTGCCGGCTTTTGAACTCCAAGAAAACGAAACGAAAATTATGAAAACAAAAACGTCCCAACCTCTTTCCCCCGAAATGCTGCAAAAGATGGATGCCTATTGGCACGCCGCCAATTACCTCTCGGTGGGGCAGATTTATCTCTACGATAATCCCCTGCTCAAAAAACCGCTCCGGCGCGAGCATATCAAGCCCCGCCTGCTCGGCCATTGGGGGACCACCCCCGGCTTGAACCTCATCTATGTCCATTTGAATCGCATCATCAATGAGCGCGACCTCAACTTGATTTATATCACCGGCCCCGGCCACGGCGGACCCGGCCTGGTGGCCAACGCCTATCTCGAAGGCACATATAGTGAAATGTACCCGGCGATTTCCCGGGACGAGGCCGGGCTGAAACGTCTCTTCACCCAGTTCTCGTTTCCCGGCGGAATTCCCAGCCATGTCGCGCCGGAAACTCCCGGCTCCATCCACGAAGGCGGTGAACTTGGCTATTCGCTCTCCCACGCCTTCGGCGCGGTGTTCGACAACCCCGACCTCATCGCCGTTTGCGTTGTGGGCGACGGCGAGGCCGAGACCGGACCGCTCGCCACAAGCTGGCATTCGAACAAATTTCTCAATCCTGAACGCGACGGCGCGGTCCTGCCCATTCTCCATCTTAACGGCTATAAAATCGCCGGCCCCACGGTGCTCGCCCGCCTGCCGCACGGGGAATTGGAATCGTTATTTCGCGGTTACGGTTACGAACCGTATTTTGTTGAAGGCGATGAACCCGCCGAGGTCCACCAACAATTGGCGGCCACCTTCGACGAGGTTTTTTCGAAAATCAAAAAAATCCAGGAGGACACGCGCCGCAAGGGTTTCAAACAACGTCCCTGCTGGCCGATGATTGTGCTGCGCACGCCCAAAGGCTGGACTGGCCCGAAGGTGGTGGACGGAAAGCAAATTGAAGGCACTTTTCGCGCGCACCAGGTGCCGATGGGGGACATGGACAAACCCGCGCACATCAAAATCCTCGAACGCTGGATGAAAAGTTACCAGCCGGAGAAACTCTTTGATGAAACTGGCGCGCTCCGCCCCGAACTGGCCGAACTGGCGCCAAAAGGCGCGCGGCGCATGGGCGCCAATCCCCACGCCAACGGCGGTCTCCTGCTGCGCGATTTGAAGATGCCCGATTTTGGCGATTACGCAGTCGAGGTCCCGAAGCCCGGCGCGGTCGTTGCCGAGGCCACGCGCGTGCAGGGCGAATTCATCCGCGACGTGATAAAAATGAACCCTGACAATTTCCGCGTGTTCAGCCCGGATGAAACCGCGTCTAACCGATGGGGCGCGGCCTTCGAGGTGACCGACCGTTGTTCCACGGCTGAAATTCTTGCCAGCGACGAGCATGTTTCCCCGGGCGGGCGGGTGATGGAAATGCTCAGTGAACATCAATGCGAAGGCTGGCTGGAAGGGTACCTGCTCACCGGACGGCATGGATTTTTTTCCTGCTACGAGGCGTTCATTCACATTGTGGATTCAATGTTCAACCAGCACGCCAAATGGCTGAAGGTGACCCGCCAAATTCCGTGGCGCCGGCCGATAGCGTCCCTGAATTACCTCCTCAGTTCCCTCGTCTGGCGTCAGGACCACAACGGCTTCAGTCATCAGGACCCGGGTTTCATCGACCACGTGGTCAATAAAAAGGCGGAAGTCATCCGCGTCTATCTCCCGCCGGACGCCAACACGCTGCTGTCCGTGACCGATCATTGCCTGCGCAGCCGCAATTATGTCAACGTCATCGTCAGCGGCAAACAACCCGAATTGCAATGGCTGACTATGGATGCCGCCGTGAAACATTGCACCGCCGGCCTGGGTATTTGGGAATGGGCCAGCAACGACAAAGATGGCGACCCGGATGTGGTCATGGCCTGCGCCGGTGATGTTCCAACGCTCGAAACCCTCGCCGCCGTGCAACTCCTACGGGAACATTTTCCAAACCTGAAAGTCCGCGTCATCAACGTCGTCGATTTGATGACGCTCCAGCCCAAAACCGAACATCCCCATGGAATCAGCGACCAGGACTTCAACGAGTTGTTTACCGGGGATAAGCCGGTCATTTTTGCCTTTCACGGTTATCCCTGGCTCATTCATCGCCTGACCTACCGCCGCGCCAATCACAAAAATCTCCACGTCCGCGGTTACAAGGAGGAAGGCACCACCACCACGCCGTTTGACATGGTGGTATTGAACGACCTCGACCGTTTCCACCTGATGGGAGATGTCATTGACCGCGTGCCGGGCCTCGGCTCCCGCGCCGCCTACGCCAAACAATTCATCCGTGACAAACTGATCGACCACAAAAAATACATTGAAAAACACGGCGCGGACATGCCGGAAATTCAAAATTGGAAATGGATGCCGCCGGGAAAATGATTTAGTTCAGGGCACGTGACAGAATGCTTCAGATATCGCTGAAAACATTGCCTTCCGCACGATTTGCATTAAATATCTTTGAATGAAAATGACATTTTTACTTTCTGCTGCCGCCGCGTTTTTGCTGACGGGCTGCGGGAATAATTCAACTCCGTCCACGTCCCCGACCAATTCCGTTTCGGCCGCTACCAATGCGGGCAGTCCGCCTCCGGTTCCAGCCCCGGCTCCGGGTGATTATCTCGGCGCGCTGGGCCAGGCCGAACAATCCTCTGTCAAACGCGTGAACACGGCCTATCTCACGCAGGCCATCCAGCAATTTAACGCGGCGGAGGGACGTTATCCGAAAGACCTCCAGGAATTGGTGCCCACTTATATCGCGAAAATTCCCGACGCGCCGGAAGGTTACAAGTTGGATTACGATCCCGCGACCGGCAATGTCACTGTCGTCAAGCAATAGAGCGGAATTACAGGGCGAGGAAGTGCAGCACTTCCGCGTCCTTCTTGAAGATGATGCGGATAAAACTGCCGTCGAATTGCACGTTCATGGCCGCGCGATCCTCGTCCTCCTGCCAAATACTGTGGCCGTCCGAGGGGCTGATGCGGATGATGCGCGTCAGCGGCGACTTAAACACCCCGGTCAATCCAGCGGTGGCCAGCTCGTCTTCGTCACCCGGATCAGAGACCTGGACCGTGTAGATGAAAGGCCCGGACAAATAGGAAATAAACCCGCCGTTTTTGGTAGTCCACAAAATTTTGCCGGTGGCGGGGTCAATTTTTAAGACCACGGCTTCGGTGGATTTGGTTACGTCGATCTCGCGGGAATACCGGATGTCGTCCGGGTTGCCGGTGGTGGTGTTCACGTACAACATGCCCTTGGCGTCAAAAAACAAGCCCACCACTCCAACGGTCGGAATGCGCCAGCGGGCATTGCCGGTCGCCGCGTCGAACGCCCCCAGCACGGCCTGGTCAAAAACGTAGAGCGCGCCATCATGTTCCACGCACGGGCCGGCGCCGTAGGGGGATTCATCCGATGCAGACTGCCCGCCGCCGGTGACATCGTAGGTCATCTCGGTTTGCCAGAGTTTTTTGTTCGATTTGTCGAAAACGATGACGGTTTTCCCGGCGGCCAGAACATTGACCGTTTTCAACGGGAAAAATTTTGGCGGCCCGATCACTTCGCCAGTCCAGGCGGGATCGGACGAACCGGCCTGATGGATCGCGACGCTGTAAGTGCTTTCGTCCTCGGTGACCGTGTCTTTTCCATTGTTGCGCTGCATCTCGTTCAATTGCTCGTTGATGGCCGCCGTTTCATTGCCGCCAGTGACATTGGCGAGCGCGGATTGCGCCGGAGCGGCCTTCATGGCTTCGCGCTGGACAAAGTTTGCCTGCACCAGTTGCGCGGAAAATTCCTCGAAACTGTCATTGTCCGGAATGAGCGTAAAATCCAAATGCCGTGGTGTTGCCGATTGCCGCGCTTTGGCCGCTGGAGGGGCGTAAACGGGCTGCGGTGGGGGAGGGCGCCGCTCCTGTCCGTCGTTCATCGCCCCTTCCAGCCGTTGTTCATAGGAACTATTCGCCACGATCGCCGGTAAAACGGCCTGTCCTTGCAGCGAAAGGTTCTGCGCGTTTCGGGCAATGCGTTGCGGATCCATCGCCGGTGAGCCGCCGTCAGGCGAAACTGGAAGGCCACCCTGCGGGGATGCGGGCGGGACGGCCGCCAAGCCCTGCGCATTTTGCGCCAGGGCGGTCATCGCCTCGTCCTGAAATTCATTCGTGCTGACTGTGCCGCTGGCAAGGTCAACCTGCGCGACCGATGGCGCGCCGTCGGCGGCATGGCCAAACACGAGCAACTCGTTGCCATGCGCCACCAGTCCGCCCGCGCCGGGCACGGGGACCTGTTGCAACACGCTTCCCGAATTCCAATCGTAGCGCGTCAAATTGCTCCCGTCCGCCACCCAGATATTTTGTCCTTCGCCATACAGCGACAAGCGGGTTTCCAATCCGAGGCGCGCGTTCTTTTCGCGTTGCGCGCCGGGCACGGGCGGGGCATAGCCGTCGCCGTTGGCTTCCCGCGCCGCCGCCTCGGCAGTCACCGCCTGTTGCACGAGTTGATTGATCTGGTCTGGCGACACCAATTCCCCGGACCAGACCTGTTTTCCCGTCTTCATATCATAACGCGCCAGCGTGCCGCCGTGGAGAATGACAATTTGGTCGCCACTGACATACGAACTGCCCGTGTGGGAAAGCTGATCGAACTTGACGGAGAAATACTGGTGCGGCACCGAAGCCACCCAGGCATACCAAATCCACGCGCCCAATCCCGCCACCACCAGCACGACAGCGAGGCCGAACGCCCAGCCCAATTTGCGCCACAAGCGCTGTTCGCGCGCGGAGGAACTCCCGGCGTACGCCCGCACGTCCATTTTTTGCACCGCGGCCTTGCTCTTGCAAAACGGCGAACAAAAATAACCGAAAAGGTCCAGGCACTTGGGGCAGATGGGCTTCTGGCAGACGGAACACGTTTCCGTGGCCGGCTCGTTGTGTTTGGCGCAAACCGCCCCGGCTTGGGCCCCCGGCGGCGCGTCGGCCGGGACCTGAGGTTGGGAGATTCTTAGACCCGGAGAGACGGCGACCGGCGGCGACGGCGCGGCGGGTGGCGCGGACGAAGGAAATCTTTCAGCCAGTTCGCGCTGGATCAGCTCATTGACCATCGCCGAATAATCTCCGCCGCAATTTGGGCAGACGAATTGGACCGACTGCATTCCCGGCGTCACGTCAATGGAATACTTCGAGCCGCATGGACACTGGATTTTCATCGCCTCAAGGTTTTGGATTCAATAACACAATGCCGTTGGAAAACAACAATGAAAATGTCGCGCGCGGCTGGCTCATTTGCACGCTGCCGTCCGCCAGCAGAAAATTGCCGCCGTATTTGTGATGGTTATTGCCCGGCGGTTTCCCGTCGGGGGAAAAGACCTGGTCGCCGATGTTTTTTGGCAGCGTGTTGATTTGCCGGTCGGAAAACAGCATCGCCGCGGGTGAATTTGTTCCCACGCCCATGTAATAGGCGTAGCTGATTTTATATTTGCGGAGCGAGGCGCCGGGGGGAATTTGCGAATCGCGCCCGCCCGGGCAAATGAAGATCGACGTGTCGGCGGAATATCGCGGCACCAGCGCCTCCAGCGCGTCCTCGGAAGTCCCGGCGTTGGCATTAAAGGGATATTTGCCGTAATCATTGGCATAAATCTGCGTGGCGAGAAACATTTTTTGCAGATTGTCCGCGCAAAGCTCCAAGGCGGAACGCTGGCGGCGGGCCGAGCCGAAGCTGGTCAGCATCGCGGTCAGAATAACGATCAACGCGACGACCACCAACAACTCAACGAGCGAAAATCCGCTCGAATCGGCGCGGGGAGAAGCGGTCATACGAGCCTTGTAACCCAACTTGGGAGTGGTGACAAATGGAATTTGGGGGGTGAGCCGATTACAAATCGGCGCTCCGGCGCGATGGGTTCGTTTTGGCATAGCCGCAAAAGCACGCACCAGTGCGCATGGCAACGCTTTAATTCGCTTTAATTTGTTTGAATTCGCGTCGCGTCCATCGCGCAAAAACACGCAAATTCGCGCAAATTCGCGCAAGAGAGGTTGGCTGCGCCGGGTGGTGGAAAAGCAGGGTGACTTAAAAACGCCTAAAGACGCCTTAAAATGCCTTAAAAGATTCATTGCGCCGGGGGAAAAACCGCGAAAACGCTCAATAAAATGCTGTTTTTGGCCGTTGAGTCTACTACCCGCTGTACGCGATTGCAGAACACCAGCTCCGGTGT
>JBKQUF010000081.1:0-13529 GCA_052140285.1 Limisphaerales bacterium
AATTATTTTATTTTTTGTTTATTTTAAATTGAATAAAAACAGTTCAGGGCTTGGAAACCTGAAAGCACAGTTACCACGTGCTCCTCTTGTTTCTGTTTTATAAGATAAAATAATTCTTATTTTCTAATATTAGCAATTTGAGATATTGAACCTTTTTCATAACATAGAAAATTACTTAAACAGGAAATTATATGTTTTTGACTAATATTGACAAATAAAATTTATTTTTCTTAATTTAGGTTTTTGTCAAATCACATGGCGCGATTGCAAAACCGGGACCAACTTCTCAATCTTTTGAACACCCCCGGCAACTTTGGCATTAATGGAGCACAGGGTGGCTCGTTAATTCAATATGTGAACCAGCACCCCGGTTTGAAGGATGAACAGGACTATCTGACAACCACTTTCGAACAACTCATGGCCGCCCAGCAGGAACCTTTTCCCAATCGTTTGCAGGATGTCTCGGATGTAATTCATCAACGGGTCGCCAAAGCCACGAAGCAGGGACTCTTGTTGAATGCGATGTTCTATGATGGCCTTGATAACTCCGTCAACCGGGAAGCCCGTTGCCTGGCCAACATCCGTCTGGCCATGACCGCTGTGGCACTGGAGCAATATCGCGCGGCCCACAGTCAATATCCCGCCGCTTTGTCCGAACTGGCCCCGAATTATTTGGATGCGACACCCGTGGACCCGTTTGACGGCCAGCCATTGCATTACCGGCAGCAAGGCAACGGTTACGTGTTAAATTGCGCTGGTATCGGAGAAAACCTCACCTTTTCAGTCGTCACGCCGCCGAGTCTATGAAAACACCGAATCTTTCAGGCGACATTCAAAATGCAGACGGTCAGAAAACTCCGTCTGCTGGATGGGAAATGGCCGCCTGGTTGCTGTCGGTGAGCGCGTTCGTGACCGCGGCGGTTTTATCGTATCGGCAAATCCATTATCACATTCCCAATGACCTTCGTAGTCCCGGCCTATTGCTGGTGGACGCGTTTCTGGCCTCGGCGGTGGCCCTGGGATTTGCCATGAATCAAGGTTCGCTGACACGTTGGACGGACGCCCGGTTTTGTCTGCAGTTCGGGCTTTGGGCGGCGGCGATTTTCCGTTTCGTGCCACCAGTTATAAATGAAGATGTTTTATATTTTAAGAACTTTGGAACTTTCGACGCGCCTTATGTGGTGCTGGGCGCCGTCATTCATGGCGGGGTGGCCGCATTACTCGCCTGTCCCTTTGCCCTCCGGGTCCTCCATCTTCCCTCGTGGAGCGATGACCAAAAATACTGGGAGATGAGCGGCGCGGCGGTCCTGATTTTTTTCATTGTTGCCTGCGGGGTGCGGTTGCTGGCGGAAAAGTGGTGGCTGTGATTTCCGCGGCGACGAAAAATTCTTTGTCCCGTTTTGCTATTGGCGTCTGTTTATGGAGGAATAGCCTCGATGGAAGACATCGCACTCTTCAACGCGTTTCGATGGTTTGGGAAAATTTTTTCAAGGCTGCGGCGAACGTCTTGGGATCAAAATCCGGAAGGGACTGCGCCAACTGGAACAAATGGTTCAATTCCGCGTCTGCCGGGGAGTTGGTTGGCGCGGCGAGCAAACGATCCAACGCCAGCACCAGTCGCTCGGCGCGGCGGGCTTGGACCGGCTGCGGAACCGTTGCTTGGAAATCTTCCGAAGTGCCGGCCAGCGCCACCAACGCGGCCCGCGATTGGCTGTCCGTCCACGAAAGCTTTGCGCCTGCTTGGGCCAGGGCATCGGCCCATTTTTGAACCTGTTCAAAATGTTCCGGGTCCGGCCCGGAAATCAGGTCCGGGGACTTCGGTAAATTCGGGGCAATCGCGCCCACCCGGTCCATCAGCCAAACGAGGCCGCGCCAGCGGTTGATTTCATTTTCCGCGGGCGATTTTTCCTGCGCCAGTTTCCAACTGATCTCGCGTAGCGCGACGGCTTGGCCCACGAACCATGCCTGCGCGCCATTGCCGCCTTTGGCCGCGCTCCAATGTTTCGGCTCGGCGACACTCTGGCCGTCCAGTTCAAAAATCAATTCGGGGTGTCCCGCTTGAAGCAATGCCGTGGAAACAACTTGGTGGCAGGCGACGCACGTGTTGGCGCGAACGTAAAGATCCTCCAAATCGCGCATTCCCGCCGCTGTGCGTTCGGCGCGGGTGTAATCCGTCCGCGTGTGGGAACGCAGCCAGTTCCCCGCCGGGCCATGACAGCTCTCGCAGGAAACGCCTTCGCCAACGTCGAAATTCTTGCCGCGCAAACTTTCCGGCACGTCGCGCAACGGCGCGTGGCACGACGTGCAGCGTTCGTCCGTGGCGGCATCCGGAATGCCGGCCGCATCGGCGATTTGTTTGGCGCGCGCCGTGGCCAGCGTGGCGACGGGCCGTTGCGAGTGAAAATCCTTGAGCGACCAGACGAGATACTGGTCCTGGTGTACGCCGCCGCCGCCGTGACAACTGGCGCTGGCGCAGGAATTCGCGCCGAGAAACTTCGCCGGCGGCTCCAGGTCCTGCGCCGCCGCGAGACGAAAAAGCAGGCCGACCGCCACGGCACAATTAATTGTTTTACTCACAGCTTTAAATTCGTTAATGGAGTGTCGGCGTGAATGCAATCCTAATCGAAGCCCTGCCCGCCGCCGGCGGGGGCAGTTTGAGCCTCATTGCCGGGTGGGTATTGTTGGCCGGGTTGCTGGCGTGGCTGTTTTTGGAGGCGGTCCGCGCGGGCCTGCGCTTGGGCGCCGAACGCGCGCAATCACGCGTGGCGCTGGAAAAACTACGCGCGCAACTCGCCGAAACGCGCCTTCGCTGCCAGGAGGCCGGGCAGGCGCAATCCGGCTGGAACGGCCTCCGCAAATTCACCGTGGCCAAAAAAAACGTCGAGTGCGCCGATGTCTGCGCGTTTTATTTGAAACCGCATGACGGCCGGGCGCTGCCCGCGTTCAAGCCGGGGCAATACATCACGTTCCAACTCGATTTGCCGGGTCGCGACAAGCCGCTGGTCCGCTGCTACTCGCTTTCCGACGGTCCGCATCAAAAGGATTATTACCGCGTTACCATCAAAAGGGAAAAATCGCCGCCCGACCGGCCCGAACTGCCGCCGGGCGCCGCTTCGAATTATTTCCACGACGCGGTCAAGGAAGGCGACATCCTCAACGTCAAGGCGCCGTCGGGCCATTTCTTCCTCGACATGACCAGGACGAGTCCCGTCGTTCTTATCGCCGGCGGCGTTGGCATCACCCCGATGTTGAGCATGGCCGGCGCCATTGTCGCCGCCGGCTCGAAGCGCGAGACGTGGTTTTTCCTCGGAGTCCGCCACCGGGGCGAACATATTCACAAGGCCGAACTGGAAAAACTCGCGGCGGAAAATGAAAACCTTCACCTGCACGTCTGTTACAGCAAGTCCGGACCGGACGACGTCAAAGGCCGCGACTTCCACCACGAAGGCCGGGTGAGCGTCGAGTTGTTCAAGGAACTGCTGCCGTCCAACAATTTTGAATACTATCTTTGCGGTCCCGGCGCGTTCATGAAAAGCATCACCGACGGCCTCGAAGCCTGGGGGGTGCCGGACCAGGACGTTCATTTCGAGGCGTTCGGCCCCGCCACGGTGAAGAAAAAAACCGTCGCGCCCACGCCCGAAGAAACGGTGCATTTGGCGAAAATCAATGTCACGTTCAGCCGCTCCGGCCGGACGGTTCGTTGGGAACCGTCCGCCGGAAATCTCCTCGAATTTGCGCAGCGGTTGGGCGTGAAAATTGATTCGGGTTGTTGTGCCGGGGGCTGCGGCACCTGCGCCGTCGCCATCAAATCCGGCGAGGTGAATTACTTGAAAAAGCCCGACGCCGAACCGGAGGCCGGCACCTGCCTCACCTGCGTCTGCCGTCCGCAGCAAGACCTCGTCCTCGACGCCTGAAATGCCACCCGCCCCAACCATGCTCGAACGGCCCCAACGCTGGGACGTCCCGTATTCGCCGGAAATGAACGACGTGGCGGTGGACCGGTTGCTCGCCACCGCGCCCTTCTGCGAAATGCGCGCGGATAAATTTCCCCGGCGCGCGCCGCTCCGTGATATCCTCCGCAACGACACGCGCCTGCTCCGGTTTCGCCGGGGCGAAATCATCATGCGCCAGGGCGATTACGGCACGTCGGCCTCTCTGATCTTGAACGGCGCGGCCCGCGTCGTCTTAAAACCGGATTTGCCGCCCGCGTTGTTGGGCCGGCAGGCGCCGGGCCAAAAAGGAATTTTCCGCGCGCTCGCCCAGCTTTGGAACGGTTCGCGTCCGCCGGAAAGCTTTTCCCGCGCTCAATTGCGGCCCGTCGCCGGGGTCGGCGTGCGCCAGGACCAAAAGGACGTCCGCATTTTTCTCCAGGATGTGCCGCGGGTATTGGACGAGCACCGCACCGAACAGATGAGCGCCGGCGATTTTTTTGGCGAAATCGCCGCGTTGAGCCGGATGCCGCGCACCTCGACGATTTTTGCCGACAGCGACGAAGCCGAACTGTTGGAAATCCGCTGGCAGGGTTTGCGCGATTTGATGAAATACGACGATGCCCTGCGCGTCCACATCAACCGCATTTACCGCGAACGCGCGCTGGCATCCTATCTCCGCGCCATGCCCCTTTTCCAGCGCCTCGACGACTCCCGGCTTGGCCGCGTGGCCGATGCCGTGGAATTTGCCACCTTCGGCGATTACGACTGGTCCGGCGAATACAAGCGCCTCGCGCAATCCGGCGGCGTCCGGCCGGAAAAAGAACCGGTGATTGTCACCGAAGGCGATTATCCGAACGGCGTCGTGCTGTTGCGCGCCGGGTTCGCGCGCGTCAGCCGGAAAACCGGCGGCGGGGAGAGCACGCTGAATTATCTCGGCGCGGGACAGATTTTCGGCCTGCGCGAAATTGCCCACAACTGGCGCGCCCGGGATCGGACGGTAAACTTTCAATTCTCGCTCCGGGCCATGGGTTACACGCATGTCCTCCTCGTGCCGACGCGTGTGATGGAGGAAATCGTCCTGCCGTCGCTGCCGCAAAATGAACTGCCGCCTCCCATGGAAGCCGTGGCGGAAAATTTTGATTTCACCCCGCTGGAAAGCGCCGCGCGCGAAAAAGTCGGCGCGGAAGTGCTGGAATTTCTCACCGAGAACCGTTTTTTCAACGGAACGGCGACGATGGTGATTAATCTCGACCGCTGCACGCGCTGCGACGATTGCGTGCGCGCCTGCGCTGCCACGCACGACAACAACCCGCGTTTTCTGCGCCACGGGCCGGGCGTCGGCCGGCTGATGATCGCCAACGCCTGCATGCATTGCGCCGACCCGGTCTGCATGATTGGCTGTCCCACCGGCGCGATCCACCGCGAGTCCTTCGGCGGCCAGGTCGTCATCAACCCCGTTACCTGCATCGGCTGCCAGGCGTGTTTCAACAACTGCCCGTACGACGCGATCCGCATGGTCGAAGTCCGCGACGAAACGGGTGAATTCCTGGTGGACCAGGAATCGAAGCCGATTGTGAAGGCGACGAAATGCGATCTGTGCGTGGAAAACGCCGGCGGCCCCGCCTGCCAGCGCGCCTGCCCGCACGGCGCGCTCACGCGGATGAATTTGAACCATCTCGACGCGCTGGCGCGCTGGCTGCAAAAATGAAACGCTTCCGGCGACAACCTTTTTCCGGCGTGTTCGCGCTGCTCGCCGCGACGGCGTTGGCGCTGTGGCTGCATCGGCGCTTCTGCCGCATTCTGCCGGATTACGCGTTTCTCACCGGCTGGGTTCTGCTCGCCGCCATGCTCGCGCTGGCCTTTTACAATGCCCGAAAAAAACTGCCGTTCCTGCCGCTGGGCAATTCCGAAACGTGGCTGCAAATCCACATCTATCTCGGCTTTTTCACCGTGCTGCTGTTTTTGATTCACTTGAATTTCCGCCTGCCGCGCGGCTGGTTCGAGATCACCCTCGCGTGGCTGTTCGCGCTCGTCTGCGGCAGCGGCGTCGCCGGCCTGCTTTTCAGCCGGGTCCTGCCGCGCCGGCTGGCGACGCGCGGGGGCGAGGTGATTTATGAAAAAATCCCCGCGCTGCGCCACGCGCTGAAAACCGAGGCCGAACGGCTTTCGCTGGGCGCGGAGGCGAAATCGCCGCTGATCGCGGAATTTTATGCGCGCGAGCTGGCTGGATTTTTTGCCGGACCGAATCATTGCTGGCTGCATCTGGTGGAGTCGCGCCGCCCGCTCAATGCGCTCCTCGCCGCCCTCGATGATTTGCGCCGCACCGGCAGCGAGGCTGAACGCGCCACGCTCGAAAAGCTCGCCGCGCTCGTCCGCCAGAAGGACGGCCTCGATTACCATCGCGCCCTCCAGCTCGCGCTCAAGTTGTGGCTGTTCGTCCATATTCCGCTGACCTACGGCCTGTTGATTTTCACGGCGCTGCACATCGCCCTGGTTTTCGGATTTTCAGGAGGCGCGCGATGAGCGAGCAATTGCCCAGCCCCGGCTTTGACGCGCAGAATTACGCGCGCCCGAATCAAAACTGGATTTGCGGCCATGCCGGCGAAGGCCAGCCGTGCCGGCAAGGCCCGGATGAAAAAGGCCGCTGCCGCGCCGCCGCCGAATGCCGGCCGGTTCTCGAAACGAAACCCGGCGAGACGAAAGGCCGCTGGCGTTGCACCCGGCCCGGCGGCGCGTGCGAATCCGGACCGTTGCCGGACGGAAGCTGCGGCGGCCCGATTGCTAAATGTTCGCCGGTGCCGGCGCTGCGCGTTTGGCGCGGGCGCGTGACGCTCGCGGTCATTGCCGCGTCCTGCGCCATGCTTTTGATTTTGCTCGGCGTTCCGCCGTGGCGCGACCCATTCATCAATCCCGGCATAATTTCGCAGCCGCATTCCGGCGCGGCCTTCGCCGCCCTGGCAGCGACGAATCACTTGAGCCAAAATTGCGGCGCCTGCCACGTCGCGGGAAATTCCGGACCGAACGGCATCGTGACCGCCGCGTGGCGCGCCGATCCGGGAATCTGGGACTTGCCAAAGCTGGTGTCGGCCAAGCCGGCGGAGCCGACGGCCATTGACGATTCCTGTCTGAAGTGTCATGTCGGGAAAAACTTTCATCAGCCGGACGCGCGGGCGATTTCGTGTTCGTTCTGCCACGTTGAACACCACGGGCCGGTGATGGCGGCCACGACGGAGGCGAATTGCGATTTCTGCCACGCCAACCCGGCGATCATGGCGGTGTCGCGCACCGTGCCGGCCCTCCACCATTTTGCCACCGACCATCCGGAGTTCCGTTTCATCACGGAAAAATGGCGTGACCCCGACACCCTGCAATTCAACCATGCGCTGCATTTGACCGGCGCGGACATTCCCAATTTGCCGGGCGGACGGAAGTTGGACTGCGCGTTCTGCCACCAGCCGGACGCCTCGGGCGCGTACATGGCGCCGGTGAATTTTGAGCGCAACTGCCGCGTCTGCCATTCGCTGCAATTCGACCCGCAAACGCCACCGTTGAGCCTGCCGCACGGCAGCGCGGAATTTGTGACGGCGTTTTTGCACAGTCTGCCGGAGCAATACGCCAATCTGGCGGCGAAGGAAAACGTAGCGGACGCCAGCGGTTTTGTGACGGCAAAGCTCGCGGGCCTGCGGGCCCGGTTTGGCGGCGGCGAAGAACTGGAGCGGCGGGTTTTCTTCAGCACGGCGACGTTCGGGCCGGAGACGCAAATCGGAACCTTGAGCGGCGCCACGCGGGCGGTCTTTCCCGGCTGCGCCTACTGCCACGAGGTGAAAACGTCGCCGGAGGGTTCGCCGAAAGTCACCCCGCCGGTGATGCCGGAGCGCTGGGTGCCGGACGCGAAATTCAGCCACGCCGCGCACGCGACCATTGCCTGCGCGCAATGCCACGACGCCGTTCACAGCCGGGAGACGGCGGACATTATTCTGCCGCCGAAGGAAACGTGCGCAGCCTGCCACAGCCCGCGCGGCGGGGTGGCGGATACCTGCGCGGAATGCCACACCTACCATAATCCGCAAATCGCGACACGGTGATTTTTTCAGGCCATTTTAGAGATGACGATAGACTTCGGAACGGTGCTGGATGCGGTAAATGCGGACAATCTTTTTTGCGGGATAAATCCAATAGAGGATGCGATAATCGCCCACGCGGAGCTTGCAGAGTCCGGCCAAATCTTCCGGCATGCCGACGAGCCGGCGATGCACCATGCCAGCGGCATTGTCCGCGAGCCACTGGATTTTGCGCTCCACGCCCGCGCCGATGGTAGTGTCCAGGCCGGCGAGTTGCGCGTCGGCTTTGCCGCTTATTTCGACTTGGTAGGACACGGCTGGTGGCGGGGTTTCCAAGGTTTGAATTTACCGGCGATATCTTCGCGCCGCGCCGCGCGCAATTCGGCGATGACGTCAGGATTCTGTGCCGTGAGCCAGTCCTGAAGCTCATCGAGAGTTTCGATGGAAGAGAGAACGGCGGATGGAATTTCAACGATTTCCGTTTTCATCGTAGTAGTTTATCACGATTGGCCGGAAATGGTAAGGGCTTTTCACTTTTCCAGCCAAATTATTTTGATAGCGGCGTTGTGGCTCAAACCACTTCGGATCATTCTCACCCCTCACCCTCAATCCCTCCCCATGAACCCCGGGGACCCTCACCTCACCCTGACCCTCTCCCCTCCCATCTGATGGGAGCGGAGAGGGAATCCGCCGTCGCCAAGGCTACGGCGGATAAGTGGCAGGCGAATGCCAGTGGTCGTTTGAAATCCCACAGGATACGGCAGGTTCAGGGGGTCAATGCGCGAATCTTTCGGGGGAATCTCTCCCCGTTGAGGGGAGGGGGAGGTCGCGCTCGGGCGCGTCGAGGGACTTTGGGGGTTCAGGGGTTCAAGGGGTGTGAGACAATATTCTTCTGAATCTCCGGCGGCTGTTTCGGGTGAGGCCTGGGACGATCTCTCTTTGCTGAAGAGAATTTATCCCGTAGGGATAATTTGGAACCAGCCCGGCATTTCAATGCCGGGACCCGCGCCCCGCCGGGCCTGAGTCCCAAAGGGACGGCTGGAATCAATCCCACAAATAGCGTTCGTCGGATTGGATCCGATGTTTCTTCAATCACATCAAAAATTCCTCTTGGAAATTGTGTTTGCGATGATGTTGTTCTTGATTTTTGATGTAATGGGTGATCGTTTCCAATTGTGAAACACTCACGCTGAAGGCGCCATATTTCTCCTGCCAGGCAAACTCCCTCTGGTCGGGGAAGGTCTCATGAATCCATTTCGATGAACCGCCTTTCATCAATTGCATCGCCTTGGCAATCGGCATCGTGGAGGGCAACGACAAGAGAATGTGAAGATGGTCGTCGGTGCCGCCGGCGATGAGTTGCGTCATTTGATTTTGGCGCGCGATCCCGCCAAGAAACGGCCAAAGCCGCTCCTGGAGCGATGGGGAAATGATTTTTCGCCGTTCTTTAGTGCTGAAGGCGCAATGAACATAGGAGCTGACGCAGGACATGCCGGTTATTCAACCGTCCCTTCGGGACTTAGGCAAATCCCGAATGCGGTCCCGGCGTTGAAACGCCGGGCTATTGCCGGATGTCCCTGACGGGACAATTTGCGACGTTCCAACAGCGTGAAGGATTTATATATACTGACGGGTATCCGCCATTAAAAAACTGAACAAAAACAAAGGAAAAGAATTTTGTCTCACCCCCTCGGCACGCGGTGGGGCGCATCCGCGTACTGCCCCCGTAGCGCCGACTTCCAAGTCGGCTGTGTCGCCGCTTTCCGACGGCCGATGTGAAACGTGTCAATGAGCTTCCGGGTGGTCGAGAAATTTGCGCAGGCAGTGGGAAAGATCGACAAAATTAATGGGCTTTTGGAAAACGGACCGCAAGGCAGCATGGCGCGAAGCTGCCAGATCCGGCGGCTGATTCAAGCCAGTCATGAGAATGACGGGCAAATCGGAACGAAGGGCGCCCAATTCCTCAGCCAGATCGGCCCCCTGCAAACCCGGCATCGTGTGGTCGGTGATGACCAGGTCGAAATAGTCCGGATTGGCGTGAAACGTGTTCATGGCTTCCAGGCTGTCGGCGCGGGTGGTGACACGGTAACCCATTTTGCGCAGTTGTTGCTGCATCATGTCGAGAATGGGAACTTCATCGTCCACCACCAGGAGTTGTTCGCGGCGTCCGCGGAGAAGCTCGTTTTTATCCGCCAGGCGCGGTGCCGGTGGTTCATGGGATTGGGGAAAGTAAAGATGGAAGGCGGAACCCGCCCCTTCCCGGCTGCTCACTTTGATGTGCCCCTGGCTGTGGTTGACAATTTTTCGGACCAGGGCCAGTCCCAAACCGGTGCCCCGTCCGGGTGCCTTGGTGGTGAAGAACGGTTCGAAAATTTTTTCGATCACTTCAGGACTCATCCCCTGGCCGGTATCGCTGACCGCCAAATGCACGTACTGGCCGGGCGGGATGGATCGAGTGGCCGCCGCGGCGGGCTCCAGATCGAGGGCCTCCAACAGATAATCGAGCCGCCCGCCCTTTGATTTCATGGCATGTCCGGCGTTGGTGCCCAGGTTCATAATGACCTGATGTATTTCCGTGGCATCCGCCACCACCACGTCCTCATCGGTGCGGAGATCCACATGGACGGCAATGGAGGAAGGCAGGGCGGCGTTGAGTGTTTTCACGGCTTCGTTAAGGATGTCGCCCAGTTTGAGCGGATGGCGTTCGGCATCGGCTGGCCGGCTGAAAGTGAGAATGCGTTTGACGAGGTCGCGCGCGCGCCCGGCGGATTTGAGCACGAGTTGGAGATTCTCGCGGGTTCTGCCTTTGACTTGCGTGTCCGTCAATGCCAGGTCCGTGTAGCCCAGGATGGCGCAGAGGATGTTGTTGAAATCATGGGCCATGCCGCTGGCGAGCGTGCCGATGGCATCCATTTTTTGTGCCTGCAACATTTGTTTTTCGAGCCTGGTCCGCTCCGCTTCGGCCTCCTTGCGGCTGGTGATATCATCAATGAACCCCTCGTAGTGAAGGGTCTTGCCGGCCGCGTCGCGGACCACCCGCGCGCTTTCTGAAATCCAAATGATGCGGCCATCGCGCCGGCGCACTTGATACTCCAAACCATGAACAAACCCGGTCAGCTCGATTTGCCGCTTGAATTGCTCCCGGAAAGTTGGATCCACATAAATCTGATTTTGGATGTCGGAGACCTGGTTCAACAACTCGTTGGGATGCTCATAGCCATACATCCTGGCCAGGGCGGTGTTGGCGACAAGATAACGACCGTCAGGCGTGCTCTGATAAATGCCTTCGAGGGCATTCTCGAACATGCCACGGTATCTGCTCTCGGCATCTCTGAGATGTCGAATCGTCGTATCTGCGCTCATCTCGCTCACGTTGGTAAAATGGATTATGCCCGAACGGCGCCCCTGCCGCAGGCACGGCACCCCCCGGCGCCAATAGTCGAATAATCCCAGGCTGTTGTCAAACAGACGGTTACCTGGAAAATAAAATAAATCCTTCCACGCTGTGGGAATATCGCGAATGGTCCCGTCAGGGACATCCGGCAATAGCCCGGCGTTTCAACGCCGGGACTGCATTCGGGATTTGCCTGAGTCCCGCAGGGACGGTTGAATAACCGGCATGTCCGGCGTGATCTTGTGGGATTGATTCCAGCCGTCCCTTTGGGACTCAGGCCCGGCGGGCGTGGGTCCCGGCATTAAAATGCCGGGCTGGTTCCAATTATCCCTTGCGGGATAAATTCTCTCAGCACAGCGAGATCGTCCCAGGCCTCACCCAAACCAGCCGCCGGAGATTCAGAAGAATTTTGTCTCACCCCCTCGGCACGCGGTGGGGTGCATCCGCGTACTGCCCCGTAGCGCCGACTTCCAAGTCGGCTGTATCGCCCGTCCTCCGTAGCACTGCGGAGGGTGGACGGATTTCCCAATCCGCGAGTCTTGAAACAACCCATGGGCATCTAGGTTTTGAAGTGCTGCCGATTGGGAAATCGGCGATACGGCAGGTTTGGAAACCTGCGCTACGGGGGCAGTGTCAAGATGCGCCTCAATGAGAAGGGGATGGGACTTTCGGCTCGACTAAAGGGGGGCGCGCCAAAATCATCTGCCGATGCGCATTTGTGTGATCTTCAACCCGGCGGCCCGCGGCAACAAGGCGCGGCATTTTCGCCGGCACTTGTCGGAGATCGGCGGACGGAGCGCATTGAAGGCCACGGCGGCGCCCGGCGACGCCCGGCGGCTGGCGGCCGAGGCGGTGAAGGATGGGTTCGACGTGATTGTGGCGGCGGGCGGCGACGGGACGGTGAACGAGGTGCTCAACGGCATCGGCGACGCGCCGAACGGGTTTGAGCGGGCGCGCCTGGGCGTGCTGCCCATGGGCACGGCCAACGTATTCGCGCGGGAATTGCGAATGCCCTTGCGCCTGGAAAACGCCTGGCAAATGTTGCGGCGCGGGGAGGAAAAGAAGATGGACCTGCCGTACGCGGAATTTGCGGCGACGGGCAAACGGTTTTATTTTGCGCAACTGGCCGGGGCGGGCATGGACGCGCGCACGATTGAACTGGTGGATTTTTCGGTGAAGAAACAAATCGGTCCGCTGGCCTACGTGCTGGCGGGAATGAAGGCGCTGATGGAAAAGAAGCCGGAGATCAAGGTGTCGGCGAACGGCGCCAGCTTCCGCGGGGAAATGATTTTGATCGGGAACGGGAAGCATTACGGCGGGCCGTTTGAGATTTTTCCGGCGGCGGACCCGTCCGACGGGTTTTTGGACGTGTGCATTTTTCCGCGGATGGATTTGGGGACGTTGCTGCGGTGCGCGCCGGATCTTTTGCTGCGGCGCAAATTGCCGGAGCGGATGGTGCGCCGGTTCCGCGAGGCCGGCTTTGAACTGACGTCCGAGACGGCGGCGCATTTTGAGCTGGACGGGGAATTGATCGGGAGGTTGCCGGTGCGATTTTCGATTGAGCGGGGGCGGTTGCGGGTGATTTGCGGGGCGGCTTGAGGGGGAAAAATCTTGCGCAGGGATGGGAGGGCGGCTATTTTGCGAGACTGTTTCGCTTGGCTTTCCGCAAACAATGGGTTGGTAGCTCAGTCGGTAGAGCAGTGCCCTTTTAATTCAAAATCGCCAGTTTTAGCTATTTTTAGCAGGTTTTTATTCCCCTTTGAAACCATTGCTGAACCATTGATTTTATTGACGATTGTTAATGTTTTTGTGTTATCTCATGTCATCTCACAAAGTCCAAAAAAATTCTTTCGGGTTACAAGTCGGGTGCAAGTTTTTTGAAATTTCATCGTTGGAAACAGGCGTGTGTTTTTCTGACGGACAAGCAACGGCTTCTCAAATCCGAATGCCGTGGCCGCGATTTTGAGCAAGCGTTTCCCGGCGGGCAATGTCACGCGCCATTTTGATTTCAAATGATTCGACAACAATGCCCATGTCTTGGCGTGGATATTTTTCGTCAAGCTGCTCTCTCACCTGTGCTTTCACGTCGTCTTTCCAAAGGTTCAAAACCTGCCGTTGGTCGTGTGTGAACGCTCGCAAAAC
>JBKQUF010000082.1:0-13836 GCA_052140285.1 Limisphaerales bacterium
GGCGCTCCGGCCTTGCGGGTGTGAAATATCCGGGCTAGGCACGAATTGTCAGGCCGGAAATTGCACTTTCCCAGCATTCGACACAGAAATTCAAAAAACCATCACAATTTTGTCCTGCACCCGAAGAACTTTAGTTTTCGCCTCAATTCTTGATAGAGGGCAGAGTTTTTGCATTTAATCCGGGAAAAATCGAATGCCTGGAATAGCGGGTTTACCGTGCTGGCTAACACAATCAAAGATGGCTGATGTTCAGTTGGCTGCCGGACAGCGACGCGATTTTTCCTTGGGTGTCCAGCCACTGGGCTTCCCGTTTGTCGCCGCATCCTGAGATTCGCTTGCATCCTTGAGTGCCTTTGCGAAGTCCCTCAGGATTTCCGTGGTTGAGGCATCCACAGGGTTCTTAAAAGCAACCGTCTTGTTATCGTAATCTGCGGTAAGTTCTTCTTCTAATGTTCTGCCGACAATTTTTTGTTCCTTCTGAAAATATTGAACATCATCCTCGGTGAACAGAAATCGCACATAATGACTTACTGGCAGGCGCAAAGTTGGAGGCAAAAATGTCTGTATATCTTGAATGCTGTCCTTAATCTGTAGTTCAACACAGGCCGAAATAAGTGTGCGAATGTTAGATGTGCCTTGGAGGGGGTCCGTCAATTCCCGGAATTCGCCTTTTTCGCGGAGGAATTTCGCAATTTGTGGCTTGAAGGTTTCCCATTTTTGATTTTCAAGTTCAATCTCGTCGTCTGACTTCCTCTTTTTTTCCGTTAGCTCCAAATAACTAGCGTTCGTGTTTAATGCTTTGAGTGCAGCCTTAAGCCGAACTTTTTCACGCCGAGTTAGAAAATACACACCACCTAACAGAACCACGATTAAGCATAATAGTGTCCTTCCTAAAAAAAGAAGTAATGATCAGTTTTATCCATTATTGGCGATACACCAGCAAAACGCCAATACAAGAAAAAACCTATAGCAATCATATTCATCCGAATGTTCTTTAATCAGCTTGTTTATGACGTAGTGGCTATCGAAGATACAGTTTTGCGGCACGTCATAATAGCCTTAATCGCTAATGTTAATTTCTCATTCATGTTGCCGAGGCTGTTACGCAAGATGAATCGCGTCAAGCATAAAATTCAAACGCGATTTGTTCAATCGTCCATTCCGAAATGAATACGGAAAAATCGTCCGTTGCCAATGCGGAATTTGGAATGCGGAGTGCCACCATTGCGCCAATTTGCCCTGGTGGTGTCGGTTTTGAGTCAGAATGGAGCGATGACTAACAAAACTTACACAGATGTCGCGCATTTGCCGTTGGCGGAAGCCGCTGAAATGTTGCCGCAGTTCTTGAAGGAAAAAGGGACACAAAAAGAAACACACGAAACCGGCGCGGCGGGTCATAAGCCGTCGCTTGCTGTCGCAAGTCCAATCAGGGCAGAAGGGCAGGAAAGCATTCATCCGGGATTTCCCATTTGGTTTCTGGCCCACGACCGGCGTGGGGCCTTTTTGTAATTTTGCTCATTTTCGTCCGGCTTCATAGGTTTGCAACTCTTTTTTTTCGGTCCGCCACCGGTTTTTTCCCGGTTCGGACGGTGTTTCGACGGCATTTTTGGCTCCAATGCCTGATTTCTCCCGGATGTGAAGACACTTCCTCTGTGGTTGCCGTGGTTTTGACATGGTCGGGCTTCATCCTGACATCGAGGTTGCCAATCTCAGCCGACCAATCCGTTCCAAAATATTAACCGTTGCCATCGGAATAGACATTTTTAAAACTGGTTTTTCCAGTTCAGGCGTGTATTTTTCAACGGCTTTTGCCGTATCTAGATAACTCCGCCACGGTTGTATAACAAACATTTGATGATTTAAGAGCCCAAGAAGCCCCATTGACGCAAACAAAAGGCCGGTCACTCCAATGCAACTGCGCCCAAACGCTCGCCTTGAGAAAAGTTTTGCGCCAAACACCTGCTCTAGCAAGTCGTCGAGTTTAATCGTACAAGCAAGAGCAAGTTTTAGCTTATCTAAATCAGCGACACGAAGCCACCAATCTTCAAATTTTTGCCGTAATTGCTTTTGTTGTGCGTCCCTTAGCCATATGTCGTTAAAGAAAATCGCCAATTGCCACGAAAGAAAAGCGATTCCGCCAGAGAAAAGAAAAATGTCAAAAATTACCTGATGTGCAGTCATACCAAAGCCTGTTCATCGCCAGTATGAGTTTTTGCTTCATCTTTCGTCAACGAAAACTTTGACACGAAAACTTTGACACGAAAACTTTGAACACATAATTCAATTTTGCCGTCCTGCATCCAATTGTATATTTTGGGTTTTTCCTTCCGGTGTTGCAAAGAATTCCTGTTGACGTTTCTGTACCATAAAGAGTCAGTCCGGACTGAACCAGTTTAATTGGCTCGGCTTCAGCCATCGTTCACATCGTCTTTTTCCATGGTTGCAGCGTCAGCGATTCAAATGAGTGGCTCTTCGGGCAAAAGATACCAAAGCACGAGATACAGAACGACGCCGGGAAATGCGGCGCTGAAAAACGTCCCCAATGCCCACACGACACGGACACGCGAGGATGGCAATTCAAAATACTCGGCCAACCCGCCGCAAACTCCGGCAATCTGGCGATCGTCGTTGGAGCGGCAAAGTTTCATCTTAGGTTTTCGATTTACGCACGGTTTGAACTGCGAGCGGTTTTAAAGTATTTTTAACCAGTTTCATGGCCACAAAAAAGGCCTAACGCGGCTTGCGCGGCAAGTACACCAAGATGCACGGCAGTCGCGGTAGCGTCTTGGAGTGCGGCGGGTGTGGGGTGGGGGCACACGCCGCTTTGGTGAAGAGGGTCAACATCGAACATCCAACATCGAATAAGAAAAAGCGGTGTCAGCCCCGTTCCCCGCCAGCCACCGCACTCCAAGACGCCAGCGAGTTCGGACGCAACGCCATTTGTTTGTCAAAAAACAAGGATCCACATTATTGTAAATCATTGATTCTTCGTGTCGTCTTTGGCCATCGCCTTCTTCAAGGCGGGGACCTGCTCCAGCAGTTTGTCGAACTTCACACCGGTCAAACTTTCCAGGATGGGCGGCAATTGGCTGATGATGGTCGTGACATCGCCGGTCAGCTTGCTCGCGCCGCCGCCGGGACCAGGTCCGCTGTTGATGATGACCATCTTCTCCATCTTGGCCAGCGGTTCGCTGATCTTGCCCGCCACTTCGGGCATCACCCGCACAATCATCTCGATCACCGCCGCTTCATTGTACTGCTTGAACGACTCGGCCTTGGCCTGCATGGCCGTCGCCGTCGCCTTGCCTTGCGCTTCAATGACCGTGGCCTCGGCCAGGCCGCGCGCCTTGTTGGCTTCCGCTTCGGCTACGCCCGTAGCCCTCGTGACGTCAGCACCCGCAAAACCCGTCGCTTTCGTCGCCGAAGCGGCCCCCGCGGCCTCGGTTTCCAATTGGAATTTTTTCGCGTTCGCCAGCGTCTCCACCCGGTAACGCTCGGCATCCGCCGGCTTCTGCACCGTCGCCTCCAACTCGCGTTGTTTGCGCAAAATTTCCTGCTGTTGCAGTTCGATCTGTTTCTGTTTCTCCACGATGTTGACCTGCACTTCTTCCGCCTTCACCAACTGGCCGGTCTTGAACTTCTGCAAATCGTACGCCAGGTCCGCCTGCGCCTTTTGCTGGTTCACCGTGGCCTGATATTGGGCGACGTTGGATTGGTAATCGCGCTGCGCCTCGGCAATTTTGGTGTCGGCGGCAAATTGCGCTTCCTGCCCGGCCTGCTTGGCCTGCGCGGAACGAATCTGCGAATCGCGGTCGGCCTCGGCCTGGGCGATGATGGCGTCGCGCTTGACCTGCGCAATGCGCGGTTTGCCCAGCGCATCGAGATAACCCTGTCCGTCGCGAATGTCGCGGATGGTGAAGCTGACAATGGCCAATCCCATGTTGGCCATGTCGCCGGCGGCGACTTCCTGGACTTTGGAAGCGAAGGCATCGCGGTTTTGGTAAATTTCCTCAACGGTCATGGTGCCGAGAATGGCGCGCAAATGGCCTTCCAGTGTTTGGGTGGCGATGTTGCGGATTTCGTCCTGCGATTTTCCGAGAAATTGTTCCGAGGCGGTGGCGATGGAAACGTCGTCGCCCTTGACCTTGGTTTGCGCCACGCCGTCCACCTTCACCGGCACGCCTTTGCTGGTATAAACTTCGGGCGTTTGCACGTCAATGGTAAGCAATTCGAGCGAAAGCAGGTCCACTTTTTCGATGACGGGGATGACGAACGTGCCGCCGCCCTTGACCACGCGGAAGCCGCGGAGTTGGACCTGGCCGTCGGGATCGGTGTAACGGTGTTTGCGCCCCGAAACGATGAGGACCTGGTTGGGGCCGACTTTGGTGTAACGGCTCGCCCAGACGGCCATTAACAGAATAATGACAATGACGATGCCGACGCTGGCGACGGCGACCGCGCCCCAATGGCCGAGACTAATATCTTCCGCGAGGATGGTTAGGTTCATATTTTGTATTTCCAGGTTTCCATTTTAATCATTCTGACTGCACATAAAACTGCGTGCCGACCACGCGGACAATCTTCACCGATTGTCCCGAGGCAACCGGCCTCCCCTTGTCTTCCCGCGCCGGGGCGGAATAACGGGTGCCGGACTGCACATAAGCGATCTCGCCAACTCCGTTCATCGGAATGGGGGTAATAATGGTTGCCGGCTGTCCCACCAATTTACCCACATGCGATTCACTGGAGCTTTGTAATTTTTGGAAAATACTTTCAAACAGGAAAAAAACAGCGACGGCGATGATCAGGCCGCCAAGAATGGACAAGGGGGCGCTGATCCAAACGCTTTCCGTTGCGGGAATGCTGGAAAAAATCATGCCCAAGCCGCCCACCGCGGTGATAAAACAGGCAATCGTCGTGGGGCTGAACGGCGCCAGGCCGGGCATACCCGTCGTTTCATAACCCGCCTCGGCGTGGCCACCGGTGCCGATGTCCACGTGCGCCTCGTGCCCGCCGAACAAATGGCCGAAGAACGCGCTGAAGATGGTAAATACCAGTCCCACCCCGAAACAACTTGCGTAGATTAGAAAGTTCATAATCGCCTCAGTGGCTTGTTTTCCTGACAATTCTGGTTTTCAGGGTAATTAAAGCCTTTGCCCCGCCCCAACGCAAGCGGGAAAAGCGGGTGGATTCCGGCTGATTTTTTTGCACGGCTATATTCAACACCATGTTGCCGGCGGGCGCATTTACAATTTTCGGGAAAAATTGGAATTGGCGCCAACGGACACATCTCAGTTATGAGCGCGGTCGCCGCCGGGCTGGGAAGCCCGGCTCTACAGCAGGCAGGGGATGCCTGCCGCTACCGGCTGCGGATGCCTTATTCGGCTTGCCATTTCGCGGGCGCTCCACCATTTTCGCGATCATGCAATCCTACGAACTGCTTCGCGAGGTTTTTGACAAGCGTAAACCGAAGGAAATTGCGGACGATCTCGGCCTGTCCGCCTCGATGATTTACAAGTGGGCGGAGCCAAATTCCGCGGGCAGCGGCATCGGCAACCCGCTCGACCGCATCGAGGCGCTGCTCAAAAGCACCGGGGACAACCGCCTGGTGCAATGGATTTGCCAGCGCGCCGGCGGTTTTTTCATCTTGAATCCAAAGAACACGCCGCATCCCCATGCGTTGATCCCGGCCACGAACCAAATCGTCCAGGAATTTGCCGACCTGCTGCACGTGATCGCGACTGCGACGGCGAATGAAACGCTCACGTTGGAGGAGACGCGGCAGATCCGCGCGCGGTGGGAGGAATTGAAGTCGGTCACCGAAGGGTTCGTGAAGGGTTGCGAAGAAGGCGATTTTGCCGCGATCCGGGAGCGGCACAGCAAACACCAGTTGGCCAATGCACAACAGGCGCGGGTGTGAGGGGAAGAGGCGAAGACAAAAGCTGAAAAGCTGAAAGCAGAGAACTTCAAAACACGAACAGGCAACGGGGAAAGACTTGTTTTTCAGGCCGCGAGGATTAGATTTGACGGATGAAGAACGACGTTGTCTCCGTGCAGATTCGCGGAATCCTTCCCGCGAACAGCGGCTGCGCCCTGTTTGTAGGCAACGACGAAAAGGTTTTTGTCATCAACGTCGAACCGCAGATGGGCGCCATTATCGGAATGTTCCTGCGCCAGACTCCCAAGGAACGGCCGCTGACCCACGACTTGATCAACCGGATTTTCCAGGGCTTCGGCATCAGCGTCGAGCGGGTGGTGATCACGGATTTGAAGAATTCCACGTATTTTGCGCGGCTGATTTTGCAGCAGCAAAATGAATTGCACACCGCGCGAAAAATTGTCGAAGTGGACGCGCGTCCGAGCGACTGCCTGGCGATCGCGGCGGCGCAGAAGAAGCCGATCTTCGTTTCCGCCCCGCTCTTTGAGCAGGTGGAGGACATGAGCGAGGTCCTCAACCGCATCAACGAAACCGGCGGCGAACCCTCCGAATAAAATGCCCCCGGCCAAGGTCCCTGCTCTGACGCTCATTTGTGGCGACGACGAATTCGCCGTTAAAAAACGGGCGCGGGAAATTTACCAAACTTGGGGCGCGGAACTCGGCGGGACGGACCATGAAATCATCGAGGCCGGCGTTTCCAACAGCGGGGAGGCGCTGAATCGGATTGCCCGGCTGCGGGAGGGGCTGCAAACGCTGCCCTTTTTCGGGACGGGCAAGGTGGTCTGGCTGCGCGACTGCAATTTTCTGGGGGATGAACGCGCCGCGAGCGCGCAGGCGGTGACCGAAACCTTGAACGGCCTCGCGGAGGAGCTGAAGAAATTCAAATGGGACAATGTCCGCCTGCTGATCAGCGCCGGCAAAGTGGACAAGCGCAAAACCTTCTTCAAAACGCTCGACAAAATCGGAACCGTCGAAACGTTTGAAGCGCTTTCCGCGGATGACCGCGACTGGGCGGAACGCGCGGAAATGGCGGCGCGGGCGGGGGTCCGTGAACGCGAAAGGGAAATTTCCGAGGAGGCGGTGTCCGAACTGATCGCCCGGGTGGGGCCGAACGCGCGCCAACTGGAAAGCGAGATTGAGAAACTGTGCGTGTTTGCCGGCGACCGGAAACGCATCGAATACGGGGATGTGACGGCGATATGTTCCCAAAACAAAACGGCGCGGGCGTTTGCGCTGGGAGACGCCCTGGGCGACCGGGATTTGCCGCGCCTGTTGAAACGACTCGACGAGGAGCTATGGGAAGTGAAGTTTGACAAGGACAAATCGGAAATCGGGCTGCTTTACGGCTTGATTTCCAAAGTCCGGGCGATGCTGCTGGTCAAGGAAATGGCGCAGGAAGGCTGGATCAAGCCGGGGACGGATTACAATGGGTTCAAGGCGCAGTTGGAACGGGCGCCGAAAGACCAACTGCCGGCGGACAAAAAATTCAATCCGCTGGCGATGAATTCTTATGTGCTTTACAAAGCCCTGCCGCAAGTTAAAAAATACTCCCGGAGCGAACTGGTAAACGCCATGGACCTGCTATTGCGCTGCAACCAACGGCTCGTGGGCAGCGGCTTGGACGAAGCACTGGTATTGCAACAAACACTCGTGCAGATCGTGGCCACCCATGCGGCCGCGGCCTGACAATTAACTTTGATTGAACCATGACATCGTCGGCAAATTTGTCGGTACTGGTCGGTAAAAACTTTGCCTGCGTGAAGATCACAGGCCGGGCTAATTTTACGTTCAGCCCCGACTTTAAAAGTCTCGTCACCGGCCTCTGCCAGAAGGGCTATCACCATTTTGTGTTGGATTTATCGGAATGCCTGCTGATGGACAGCACGTTCCTGGGCACGCTGGCCGGGTTTGGGCTGATCAATTATTCGGATGCCGCGGAGCATTGCGACATTGAATTGCTTAATCCGAGCGCACGCGTTGCGGAACTGCTGGAAAACCTGGGTGTGCTCCAATTATTCAAGGTCACCACCGGTTCGATGCAATTGCCGCGCGACGTGACGGCGGCGGAAGCCACCCAAAGCGAGCATTCGCGGGAGGAAATCACCCGCACCTGTCTGGAGGCGCATCAGGCCTTGATGGCCGCGAATCCCGACAACGTGGCGCGCTTCAAGGATGTCACCCGGTTCCTCGCCGAAGACCTGAAGAACCTGCAGAAGCCGTCGTAAGGCTCTACGCGGGAGCCGGTGAAGGCGAGCCGAGGCCGCCGAGCTTGGGCGGCACCGATTTTGGCGGCGTCTCAGGCAGGGTAGTCCCGGCGGGCGCGCCGAGCATGGGTCCCAGTTCGGACGGTGATTTCGGCGGCGGAGTAAACTGGCCAGTACGCAGGATTTCCCCGACCTGCGCTCCATCCAGCGTTTCATATTCGAGCAAGGCATTCGCGATGATTTCGAGCTTATCGCGATTGGCATTGATCAACTCTTTGGCGGTGTGATACGCCTCCTCAATGATGCGTTTGACTTCCTCGTCAATTTCCTGCGCCGTTTGCTCGCTGTAATCCTTGGCGCGTGTCATCATATCGCGTCCCAGAAAAACGTATTCCGGACTGTCGCCATACAGGACGTTTCCCAGCTTCTCGCTCATGCCCCAGTGCATGACCATCGCCTTGGCAAGCTGGGTCGCCTGCTGGATGTCCATGGCGGCTCCGCTGGAGATGTCATCGGTCACAAATTGTTCCGCGATGCGACCGGCCATCGTCATGATAATGGTGTCGATGGCCTGCTTCCGGCGCATATTGAGCATGTCATCCTTGGGCAGGGACATCGTGACGCCCAGGGCGCGTCCGCGCGGGATGATGGTGACCTTGTGCAGCGGGTGGGTATATTTGAGCAACACGCTTACGATGGCGTGGCCCGCTTCGTGCCAGGCGGTGGCGCGCTTTTCCTCATCGCTCATCGCCATGCTGCGGCGTTCCCGGCCCCAGCGGACTTTGTCGCGGGCTTCTTCCAATTCCTCGATGCCGACGGCTTTCTTGCCGAGACGCGCGGCCAACAAGGCGGCTTCGTTCAGGAGGTTCGCCAGTTCGGCGCCGGAATAACCCGGCGTGCCGCGCGCGATAATCGACAGGTCCACGTTCGGCTCGATTTTCACGTTCTTGGCGTGGACTTTGAGGATCGCCTCGCGCCCGCGAACGTCGGGGAGATTGACCACGACCTGGCGGTCGAAACGGCCGGGGCGCAACAACGCGGGGTCGAGGACGTCGGGACGGTTCGTCGCGGCGATGATGATGATGCCTTCCTGGGTATCAAAGCCGTCCATTTCCACGAGCAACGCATTCAAGGTCTGTTCGCGCTCATCATTGCCGCCGCCCAGGCCATGACCGCGCGAACGGCCCACGGCGTCGATTTCGTCGATGAAAATCAGGCAGGGAGTGTTGCGGCGCGCCTGCTCGAACATGTCGCGCACGCGGCTGGCGCCGACGCCGACAAACATTTCCACAAAATCCGAACCGCTGATGCTGAAGAAGCTCGCGTCGGCTTCGCCGGCGATGGCCTTGGCCAAAAGTGTCTTGCCGGTGCCGGGAGGCCCGACCATCAGGACGCCCTTGGGAATGCGTCCGCCGAGCCTCTGGAACTTCTTCGGGTCCTTTAGAAATTCGACCAGTTCGGAAACCTCTTCGATGGCTTCGTCAACGCCGGCGACTTCCTTGAAGGTGATTTTATTGCGGTCCTTGGCGAGCAGACGGGCCTTGCTCTTGCCGAAGCTCAAGGCGCCTTTGCCGGCGATTTTGATCTGCCGGATGAAGAAGAACCAAAAAAGCACGCCGAGGCCGACAAAGAACAGAAGCTGATAGCCGATTTGCGACAGCACGGAATTCGGCTCGTCGGCGTCCAAGATTCCCGTGGGCGGCAACAAGCTGTTTCTCATGTTCTCCGTCAGCGAGACTTTGGCGACAAAGGGAGTGGCCACCGGCTTGCCGGTGGCGTCCTTGGCAATTCCGTTTGTGCCCAGGGTGTAAAAGGTGCCGGTGATGTCCTGGAGATCGGCCGATTCCAGATTGTAGTGAATGGTTCCCTGGGCGATGAGGCGCGGGGTGGCGTTGTATTTTTGGAAAAATTCGTTTTGGTTGAGCTGCACCACCCCTTGCTCGGCATACCGGCTGCGGAACATCATGAACGCCACGATTCCGGCGATGATAATGATCCAGGCGACCCACGTGAAGGTGGGAAAATTGAAACCGCCCGGCGGCTTTTTCGAGCCGCGGTTGTCTTTCTTGCTGTCGTCGTCGTCAAACATTTCAATACTTGATTTGGAATGCCCTTAATAGGCACGCCAAATTATCACGCCCTTGCGTCTTTCGCAATCGGCGAATTCAGTTATACTGTACACCATGCGGATCGGTTCGCTCAAACTGCAATCCAATCTTTTTCTGTCGCCACTGGCGGGTTATACCAACCTGCCCTTTCGCCTGATCATCCGCGAAATCGGCGGGGTGGGGCTTTGCACGACCGATTTGGTCAATGCCCGGTCGCTGCTGGAAAAAAATCCCAAGGCATTCAAATTGATTGAAACCCGCCCGGCGGATTCCCCCCTCGCCGTCCAATTGTTCGGAAGCGTTCCCGGTGAAATGCGGGAGGCGGCGCAAATGCTTGAATCGCTGGGCGTCCATTCCATTGACATCAATATGGGCTGTCCCGTTCGAAAGGTGTGCCAGGTCGGCGGCGGTTCGGCCATGATGACGGAATGGGATAAAACCGCCGCGCTCGTCCGCGGCATGGTGAATGCCGTGAAAGTCCCGGTTACCGCCAAAATGCGGCTGGGCTGGGACGATGAAAACATGACCGCGCCGGACCTGGCCCGGGCGCTTGAGGATGCCGGGGTGGCGGCGGTGTTTGTGCATGGGCGCACGCGGGAACAGGGTTTCGGCGGCTCGGTGAACCTGGCCGGCATCCGCAAGGTGGTCGAGGCGGTGAAGACCATCCCGGTCATCGGCAACGGCGATATCATCACGCCGCAAGCCGCGAAGAAAATGCTCGAAGAAACCGGGTGCGCGGGCGTGAGCATGGGCCGCGGCGCGTTTTATGATCCATGGATTTTCCGGAGGACGCAGGAGTATCTCGGTTCAACCGAGACTCAACCCGCCCCGCCTCCCGAACCATCCTTTGCCGGGCGGGTGCGCGTGATGAACCGTCATCTGGATTTGATGATCGAAGTGTTCGGCGAAGAGCATGGCTGCCGGATGTTTCGGAAGGTTGCGCCGTGGTACGCCAAACGCTTCGGTCCCTGCCACGAACTCAACAAGAAGGTCGTCCAAATCACTTCGCGCCGGCAATTCGATGAGGTGTTGGAAAGCTATCTCCGCTGGCGGCGGCAGTTTTTGGACGGCAACGGCGAATTGCTGCCGCGGTTTCAATTACCGCCCATGGTGGCCTCCTTCATGCGCGAGCCGGCAGTCGCCCAGCGTGAAAGAATTCCCGTGCCGCAAGGGCCGGTGGAGGTGTGGTGATAGCCTGCTTAATGCTTCACCCCGCAAGCGCAGGCAACTTTCTCTGCTTTGGCCGGGTCATAATTCAAATAGGGCCCCAGCCAGCGTTCCACTTCCGGCAGGGTGAATCCCTTGCGCAGATGATAGTCGAGCACCTGGTCGCGGCCGAGCTTGCCGACGGCAAAATACTTTGATTCCGGGTGCGCGAAATACAGTCCGCTCACCGAACTGCCCGGCCACATCGCAAAGTTTTCCGTGAGCTTGATGCCCGCGTTCTTTTCCACGTCGAGCAGTTTCCACAAGGCTGCTTTCTCGGTATGGTCCGGGCACGCGGGATAGCCCGCCGCCGGCCGGATGCCGCGATACTTCTCCTGGATTAAATCGCCGGGCGAAAATTTCTCGGCCCGGCCAAAACCCCATTCGTCGCGGGCGCGCTGGTGCAAGCATTCGGCGAACGCCTCGGCCAGGCGGTCCGCGAGCGCCTCGGCCATAATGGCATTGTAATCATCATGGTCGGCTTTGAATTTCCCGGTCAGTTCTTCGAGTCCGTGCCCGCTGGTCACGGCGAATGCGCCCAGATAATCCGCAGCAACCTTGCCCGAGACGGGCGCGACGCCGGCTCCGCGTTTCGCGATAAAGTCCGCCAGACACCAGTTCGGCGTGCCGTCATCCTTGGCGATTTGTTGCCGGAGAAAATAGAAGGTCGCCAGAAGTTCCCGGCGCGATTCGTCGGTGTAGAGTTCAACATCGTCGCCAACGCGATTGGCGGGAAAGAACCCGTAAATGCCGCGCGGACGGAGCCATTTGCCCGCGACGATCTGCTCCAGCAATTTTTGCGCGTCCGCGAAGAGTTTGCGCGCTTCTTCGCCGTGCTTCTCGTGCTGGAATATCTTCGGGTACACGCCCCGCAATTCCCAGGTGTGAAAAAACGGCGTCCAATCAATGAACGGAACCAGGTCCTCAAGCGAAATCGGGAGCACAGGCGCCTCGCCTGTCACTTTCGGCGCCCCCGCCGAAAGTTCCGGATCTGAAACTCCATTTGTTTTCCGCGAGGCGCGGAAAACCGCGCCCGAGGCGGGCGCGCTCCCCGACACAACGCGCGCGCCGGTAAATTCCGGCTTTGGCAAATCAGCAAAGTTCAGTCTGGGCGCGTTGGCGCGGGCGGCTTCGATGGAAATAAGTTTCGCGGCCTGGCCGCCGTGTTGGGAGCGAATGCGGTCATACTCCTCGCGCACCCGCGCGGCAAAGGCGGGTTTGTTTTCCACGCTGATCAGGTTGCTGACGATGGGCACCGCCCGCGAGGCGTCCAGGACGTGGACCACCGGTTCGCGATAGCCCGGTGCGATTTTCACGGCCGTATGGGCCTTGCTGGTGGTCGCGCCGCCGATGAGCAACGGCAATCGCAACCCCTGGCGCTCCATCTCGCGGGCCACGTGCGCCATTTCATCGAGCGAGGGCGTAATCAACCCGCTCAGGCCGATCACATCCACTTTTTGTTCGCGCGCGGTTTGCAGAATTTTTTCGCACGGCACCATGACGCCGAGATCAATGACCTCGTAGTTGTTGCAGGCGAGCACCACGCCGACAATGTTCTTGCCGATGTCGTGGACGTCGCCCTTGACGGTGGCCATCAGGATTTTTCCGGCGTTCTTGTTGGTGGCGCCGCTGATTTTCTTTTCCGCCTCCATGAACGGCATCAGGTAGGCGACGGCCTTTTTCATGACGCGGGCCGATTTCACGACTTGCGGCAGGAACATTTTGCCCGCGCCGAACAAGTCGCCGACGACGTTCATTCCGGCCATTAACGGCCCCTCGATGACTTGCAGCGGCTTGGAAAATTTCCGGCGCGCTTCCTCCACGTCCGCCTCGATGAAATCCACCACTCCCTTCACGAGCGCATGGGTGAGGCGCGCTTCGACGGTGCCCTTGCGCCATTCGTCCTCGATAATTTCAGTTTTGCCTTTTTGCTTCACCGATTCCGCAAACTTGATCAGACGCTCGGTCGCGTCCGGACGGCGATTGAGCAGCACGTCTTCGACCAGCCCGAGCAAATCCTTGGGCACTTCGTCGTACACGGCGAGCTGGCCCGCGTTGACGATGCCCATGTCGAGACCGGCCTTGATGGCATGATACAGAAACGCGCTGTGCATCGCCTCGCGCACGGCGTTGTTGCCGCGAAACGAAAAGGAGACGTTGCTGATG
This sequence comes from Limisphaerales bacterium, assembly GCA_052140285.1. GTDB lineage: Bacteria > Verrucomicrobiota > Verrucomicrobiia > Limisphaerales > UBA11358 > UBA11358. The sequence continues at coordinate 13,623 of JBKQUF010000082.1, forward strand.
CCGCCACTGACCTTGGCCAGCGGCAGGTTCTCCTTGATCCAGGCGGTGGCGCGGATGAAGTCCACGGCGTAATTCGCGTGCTCCTCCATTCCGGTGCCGACGGTGAGAACGTTCGGATCAAAAATGATGTCCTGAGGCGGGAAACCGACCTGGTTCACGAGCAGGTCGTAAGCGCGCCGGCAGACTTCGGTGCGGCGCTCAAACGTATCCGCCT
>JBKQUF010000083.1:0-30871 GCA_052140285.1 Limisphaerales bacterium
GAGCTTTGGAGGTAGGTATGGAAGTTGGCCTTGATCTTGAACCAGCCGCGCTGGTCGGCGAGGTGGTACAGATAATAGCCGAAACCAAAGATTAACAGGGCGGTCGCCAGAAAAACGAACCAGCCGACGGCGCGTTCCATGTGGCTTAAGCGCGTTCGCAATTGGGGAGTCAGGTCTTGTAGGGGCATAAATTTTTAACGGAATAATCCAATCAGGACGGCGATTCGGCCGGATCGAGCGGCGCGGCCAACAATTCCCCGGCCACCGGATCGTGGGCGGAAATCATTTCGTCCCAGGAGCCGAGCTGGGCAAAATGTTTGTCCTTCAAAATGGCAAACTGCCGCGCGCCGCCGCGCCAGGGGCGCAAATCATCCGCGGTCACAATAATGGTTATCGGCTTGCCGCCGAAGGCCTGGTGGCCGCGGGACAACTCATCGAGGAACCGCACCCACCAATGCACGTGGCGCGCTTCCAAACCGCCGAGGGGATTGTCAGCCAGCAAAACGTCCGGCCGCAACGTGAGCGCCCGCGCCAACCCGGCGCGTTTGATCCAGCTACGGGACAAGTTCGCCGGCGTGACTTCGGCAATAGGCTTTAATTCGGTCAATTCCAACAGTTCGTTAACGGCTTTCGCGCCCTCCTCCACATCCAGGTTTTTATGATAACGCAACGGCAATGCAACATTTTCCGCGACCGTCAAGTAATGGAAAAGCGAGGCGTTTTCAAAAATGAAGCCCATGCGCAAACGGTCGGCGAGGCGTGATTCATCAAAGATGCGCGTTTCGTTGCCGTAAAACTTGTAGGAGCCTCCTACCGGGGGGATTAAACCCGCCGTTGTCATCAGAAAATCGCTCTTGCCGGAAGAGGGCGGCGCGCCGATCACCCAAAATTCCCCCGGGGCGACCGACCAATTTACATTTTCCAGGACGAGGTAAGCCGGGTCTTGCATGGCGCCGATGGCCACCTCGCGCATATCGATGACGGGATTTTGGGCGGCGCTCATGCGTGGAGGTAGAGAATGACGAAGAGGGCGTCGATGGCGACGCACACGATGATGCCTTGGGCGATCGCGCGCACGGCCACACGCGACACTTCCTCCAGCCGCAACGGCTGGGCCAAGCCATGATAACAAGTCACGACTCCGATAAAGAACCCAAAGGCGCAGGATTTCAACGCGAGCAGGGCAAAATCAAGCCAGCCGAGCGAATTGGCGAGTTCCTTGATATAATCGCCCGGGGTCAGCGGCACGTTTTGCACGTAGGCGGACAGATAACCGCTGGCCAGCGCGGCAAGGATTAGATAGACCGTCAGCGAAAACACGCCGAAGGTCATGCCGATGACCCGGGGGACCACCAGGTAATGAATCGGGTCAATTCCGACCGCTTCGAGAGCCTCGACCTCGTTCAGCGCGCGGGCGGTGCCCAATTCAATCACGTTGGCCGTGCCGACCCGCGCGAGCATCAGCACCGCCGCCAGCAACGGCCCCAGTTCGCGCACGACGACCGTCACCATCACCGTGCCGATATAACTGAACGCGCCAAACCGCGCCGCCACGGACACGGTCTGGCCAATCACCAAAAATCCGAGCACAAAGGCGATGAACAGGAACATCGGCAGCAATTGGATGCCGGCGCGGGAAATTTCGCGGCGGACCATGGGATGGACGACCCGGGACGCGACGCGGAATTTTCTTAAAATCACGCTCAGGGTGATAAGCGCGAAGGCGGCGAGTCCCTGGACGGTCAGCAAAAAGAGGAATAACTTTCTTCCCAAAAAATCCGTATAGGTCCGCGGCAAGGGCGCGCGTTGCAGCCATTGCTTTTCCGACCCCCTGAAAACGTTCGTTAACTTGACTTCCACCCTCCTAACGTAAACCACCCGGGCAGCCGGTCAAAGAGGATTTGTGGGGCGCCAAGAGTTCATGTGCCTTTGGCCTGTCGCGGAGCGACACTGGACATTTTTCTTTTTTATTCCTTCAGATTATGGAAGTGATTTGTGATTAAATCCTCAATGTGCGCGGATGTCAGATAAATCCATTTGCCATCGGCCATTTATGATATGTCTAAAAATAAAACTGGCAATTCCAGCCCGGCATCGTTGGTAAACCTTCAGTCCGTGCCAGCGAAGGCGCGGGAGCGATGCGCCCCAGGAGACACATCAAACGTTATCCTTGACATTCTACGTCATTGGCGTATGATACCGGGAATGGTTTTTGAAGAATTCGCACCGTTCACCAAGCGCGTGATGTACTTGCTGAATAATGACGAATTGGCGGACGAGCAAAGATTACTGCTGGCGCGGCCGGATGCGGGCAAGGTGATTCCCCGGTCCGGCGGACTGCGAAAGTTGCGCGTGGCGGCCAAGGGGCACGGCAAGCGTGGCGGAGCGCGGATAATCCATTACTGGGTGGTTGCCCGTGACCGGATTTTGCTGCTGGACATTTATGCCAAAAACGAAAAGGAAGATTTGAGCGCATTCGAATTGAAACTGTTGCGAACACTGATCGAAGATTACCAGACATGAATAAAGAACGATTTGAAGAATTATGCGAGACGCTCCGGCAGGCAAAAGCGGTGCGGCGGGGTGAAACCGCGCCATCGCGCGTGTGGAGCGTAACCCGGAACGGCAACGGGCCACTCCGCCGCCGCTTGATTGATCCCGGAGAGTATCAACGCGAACAGCGGGTGGAATGGGAAAAAACCATCGCGGCAACTCGGAAACGGCTGCGGCTGTCGCAAAACAAGTTTGCGGAACTGCTAGGCATCTCCGTCAAGACGCTGCACAATTGGGAACAAGGGCGGCGCAAGCCGACGGGCGCGGCAAGAGTTTTGTTGCGCGTGGCATCGCGGCATCCAGAAATTATTTTGGAAGTAGCCATGGCGTAAACCTCCATCCTTTTGGAACGCGCACCATCCGGTGACAGCTGTGAAGGAAAGCTCCTTTGCCTGGAAAAAGAAACTGATAATCTGATTTTATGCGAAAGACAATCAATGGCTCGCTGGCGGCCGCGGCTGAAGCCGGACCGTGAAAAGGTCTGTGTGGGCCGGGACTTCGCCGTAGCGCTGGCCAAAACCGGCCTACCTGAAGAGGAAGCCGCCGATTGGCATCCCGACCTGCAAACCACCATGAAAACCCTCAAAACCCCGGCGGACATACGGCAATAATTTTCCTGCCCGCGTTCATCCGCGGACAAGCCGTATTGACGAGAACACGCATGGCAATCCTCGGCCAATGGAGAAAGTTGCTTGATTCGCACCGGTGAATCGTTTTTCCTCAATCACATGCTAAAGGTAATCGGACTCATCTGCATCGTTGTCGGGGTGATGCTGCTGGTTTGGGGGCACAAGATGTCTGAATCAATCGGTTCGCAGTTGCAGGCGACTTTCGTCGGCGGCCCCACGGAGCCGGTAATGCATCGTTATATTGGGGGCGTGGTATTGCTGATAGCCGGCATCGCGCTGCTCTTTTGGCCGATGAAGAGAAGGTAACACGATTTACGAGCCAGCATCCGATTGGAGTATAGGAAATTCAGGCGATTTCCTGCGGACCTTTGCCCCCATTCAGCAGGAACAGGACGGCCATGCGAACGGCAAGCCCGTTGGTCACCTGTTCCAGAATCAACGAGCGGTCGCAATCGGCGATTTGGCTGTCGATTTCCACGCCGCGATTGATCGGACCGGGGTGCATGATGAGCGCGTCGGGTTTGGTTTGGGCGAGCCGGGCCTTGTTCAATCCAAAAAGTTGCGTGTATTCGCCGATGCTGGGAAACATCGTTTTGCGCTGGCGTTCATGCTGGATGCGCAGCAAATGAATGATGTCCGCCGACTTGATCGCATCGGACATGTCATACGTCACGCGACAACCCATTTGCTCAAAGACTTTGGGCACGAGGGTGGAGGGGCCGCACAGCGTGACGCGCGCGCCGAGTTTGGTCAGCGCCCAGATATTGGAACGGGCGACGCGGCTGTATAGAATATCGCCAAGGATGGTGACGTTCAATCCCTCGATCTTTCCCTTGCGTTCGCGGATGGTAAACGCGTCGAGCAGCGCCTGGGTGGGATGTTCATGCGCGCCGTCGCCGGCGTTGATGACATGGGCGACCAGGACGCGGGAGAGAAAATGCGGCGCGCCGCTGGCGCTGTGGCGGATGACGATGAAATCGGCATTCAGCGCCTGGAGATTCAACGCCGTGTCCTTGAGCGTCTCGCCCTTCTTGAAGGAGGACGCCTCGGCGGAAAAATTAATGACGTCCGCGCTTAACCGCTGTTCGGCCAGCTCAAAACTGATACGGGTGCGGGTGGAAGGTTCAACGAAGAGATTGACGACCGTTTTACCGCGCAGGGCCGGGACTTTTTTGATGGCGCGCTCGCCGACGGCTTTGAACGCGCGCGCGGTATCGAGCACGGTGAGGATCTCGTCCGCCGTGAGCGACTCAATGTCGAGCAGATGTTTTTTGGTCCAACTCATTTGCGTTCGAGAATGACTTCGTCTTTTTCGCCGAGATGCATGTGGATTTTTTCTTCGGACGCGGTCGGAACATTTTTGCCGACAAAATCCGCCTTGATGGGCAATTCGCGATGGCCGCGGTCGATGAGCACGGCCAATTGGATTTTCTTGGGCCGCCCGAAATCGTTCAACGCGTCCATGGCCGCCCGGATGGTGCGGCCGCTGAACAGCACATCATCGACCAGCACAACGGTTTTTCCGGTCACATCAAAGGGCATGACGGTGGGATGGATTTTCGGCGCGATGCGGCGGTCCAAATCATCGCGGTGCATGGAGACGTCGAGACTGCCGGTGGGGACCGGATGGCGCCAAATTTCCGCGAGGGCATTACCCAGGCGTTCGGCCAGCGACACCCCGCCGATGGGAATGCCGACCAGCACGACGTTGCGGCTGTTCTCATTGCGTTCGGCAATTTCGTGCGCGATGCGGGTGAGGGCGCGTTGAATGGCCATCGCGTCCAGGATGACGGTGGAATCAGGCATGGAGAAGCCTCCGATCCAGTATCGTCGAGGATGAGCAAAGAGGGTGAAAAAGAAAAATGACTAACCTCCTCCGCGGGAGGGCGGAGTAAGTTCGCGTAATGCGCTTCGTATTCATTTTCCTTCGCGACCTCACTGGGCCGCGTTAAAGGAGCAATCCGACTTAATTTGTTGCCGCAGCTTGACGCGCTTTGCGCCAAGCGGTGCGATGCTTGATGATCCAATCAGTCAGCGCCTGCTCGAAGCCGATGTCGCGTCCAGCTTTTTCTGATTCGAGCCACTTGTGTCTTAAGATTTCCTCGCGTTCAGCCTGAAACTCGCGATAAAGCGAGGAATTCTTCAACAAATCGTTCGCCGACGATGGTTCTTTTGCAGCGTTCGACATATGATAACCTGTTGAAATAAGTTAAACTTTGGCGAAATAATTGCAACAGAAATGTGAAACGGCGCGCAACCCAATCAGTTGAGTGCTTGTCGCTTAGCGCGGCCTTGGCCATAATTTGCTGACGATTGAAAATACTCGTGGCCATCACCGGAGCCAGCGGCGCGATTTACGCGCAGCGATTGCTCGACAACCTCGACCCGCTTCGGCACGAGGTCCACGTCGTCCAAAGCAACTATGCGCAACAGGTCATCGCCGAGGAACTGCCCGGCGGGCTCAAATTGCCGCCCGGCGTGAAAAACCATTCCGTGAAGAGCATGAACGCCCCGTTCGCCAGCGGGTCGAATCCGCCCGATGCCATGGTGGTGATTCCCTGCACAATGGGCACCATGGGACGCATCGCGCACGGATACAGCGAGGACGTTCTGCTGCGCGCCGCCGATGTCACGTTGAAGGAAAAACGGAAGTTGATTCTCGTCCCGCGAGAAACACCGTTGAGCCTGGTCCACGTTAAAAACATGGAATTATTGCTGCTCGCGGGGGCGATCCTCCTACCCGCCAATCCCAGTTTTTATGCCGGCGCCAAAACCGTTGCCGAACTGGCCGACACCGTTGTGGCCCGCGTGCTTGACCACTTGGGAATTGCGAATCATCTGGCGCCAAGGTGGAGCGAAGAAAAGGAATAAATGAAGAAACATCCAACATCCAACATCCAACATCCAACATCGAATGATTCAGCAGTGGTTTGGCAGTTTAATGATGAAACAAAGGAAAACCGGAAATTTGACCTTGAGGCGCGGTTGCTGGAATTTGCCTCGTCCGTGATTGATTTGTCCGAAACCTTGCCCGCGACCCGCGCCGGCAACCATGTTGCCGCACAAATTCTGCGTTCGGGCACTTCGCCGTATCCTAATCACGGTGAAGCGGAGGATGCCGAATCGCGCGACGATTTCATCCACAAGCTTAAGATTTGTCTCAAGGAATTGCGCGAGACCCGCCGTTGGGCGCGACTCATCAAGCGCAAAGGTTGGGCAAAAGAGAGTATCGCCTTGATCTTTATCCTGAGCGAGTCTGAAGAATTAATCCGTATTTTCTTTGCCAGCGTCCAGACTGCAAAGAAAAATGCCATGGCGGAAAAACGTGCTAACATTCGTGCGGTCAATTATTCCTCCGACGAAGCTGACTAACCATTGGATGTTGAGCGTTCGATGTTGGATGTTCGATGTTATCTCTATTTACAAATTATTCAATGTTCGGCGTTCAGTTTGTGTTGTTCGATGTTTTTCTTGATTAAAAAATGGCTTTCATTCGTGCGTTTCTCGCACACCGTCTTCGCGCTGCCCTTCGCCCTGGCGGCGATGCTCGTGGCGGCGCGCGAAAACCACGGCTGGCCTGGCTGGCGGATCTTTGGGCTGATTCTGGCGGCAATGGTTTGTGCGCGCACGTGCGCCATGGCCTTCAATCGCATCGTGGACCGCAAGTTTGATGCGCTGAATCCGCGCACCCAAAATCGCCATTTGCCCACCGGCCAGGTTTCCCTGGCGGGCGCGCTGCTTCTCTGGGCGGTTGCCGGCGCCGGCTTGATTGCCACCGCTTATTTTCTCAACCCGCTTTGCTTTTACTTGTCGCCCGTCGCGCTCGTCGTCGTGTGTTTTTATTCGCTGACCAAACGGTTTACGGATTACACCCATGTTTTCCTGGGCATCGCCCTCGCGCTGGCGCCCATTGGCGCCTGGCTTGCCGTCAAGGGCGGCAATCTCTCCACGCTGGAAATTCTGCAAATGACGGTTCTGGCGGGCGTAGTCGTTCTCTGGCTCGTGGGCTTCGACATCATCTATGCGCTGCAGGACTATGAATTCGACAAAACACACGACCTGCATTCCCTCGTCGTCGCGTGGGGACAGCGGAACGCGCTGGCGGCGGCCTTCCTGGCGCATATGTTCATGTGCGGATTGCTGTTTGCGTTTGGATTGTTGTGCCGCTTCCGGTTTATTTATCTCGTCGGCTGGTTCATCATCGTCGGGTGCCTCCTGCTGGAACATTGGATCGCCCGCCGCCGCAGCCTTAACTGGATCAATCTCGCCTTTTTCCGCCTCAACGCCCTCGTCAGCGCGATTTTTCTCGTGGTCGTGGCTGCGGAAGTGATTTTCGAAGGCGGATTCAAGTTGCATTAAAGCATCACGTTTCCGGTAACGTCCCGCCGGATTTGCTTCTGAATCGAGTGTGGATACTGTAAAAGATGAGCCATCCATGCCGGACCGAAACAAATGTCCGCAATGCGGCATGCCATTGTCCCCTGGCGCGCTGGCCGGTCTCTGCCCGGGCCTGCCTGCTGAAGGCTGGCGCGGCGCCGGAAACTGCCACCGGTGGCAGGCAACGGCCATTTGTTCCGCCTTCCGTCGCCGAACTCGCCCCGAAATTTCCCCAGCTTCAAATCCTCGAACTCATCGGCAAAGGCGGCATGGGCGCGGTTTATAAGGCGCGCCAACTCCAACTCGACCGCCTCGTGGCGCTGAAAATTCTCCCGCCCGACATCGGCGACGATCCGGCGTTTGCCGGTCGCTTTACCGCCGAAGCGAAGGCTCTGGCGAAATTGAATCATCCCGGCATCGTCACCATTTACGATTTCGGACGGGCCGACGGCCTCTTTTATTTTTTTATGGAATTCGTGGACGGCGTGAACCTGCGGCAATTGCTCCAAAACGGCCGCATCTCGCCGCGCGAGGCGCTCGCCATCGTGCCCCAGATTTGCGACGCGCTGCAATTCGCGCACGACCAGGGCATCGTCCATCGCGACATCAAACCGGAAAACATTTTGCTGGATCGCCGGGGCCACGTGAAGGTGGCGGATTTCGGGTTAGCAAAGCTGGTTGGAAGCGGAAGCGAACCGATGGCGGGAGGAAGCACCGCCACCGATTCTCCTGCTCTAACCGAATCCGGTAAGGTGATGGGCACGCCAAATTACATGGCGCCGGAGCAGAAGGAGCATCCCGACACCGTGGACCATCGCGCGGACATATACGCGCTGGGTGTTGTGTTTTACCAGATGCTCACCGGCGAACTGCCTGGCAAAAAAATCGAGCCGCCTTCGTCGAAGGTGCAGATTGACGTGCGTTTGGACGAAGTGGTGCTGCGCGCGTTGGAACAGAAACCGGAACTTCGCTACCAGCAAGTCAGCGAAGTCAAGACGATGGTGGAAACGATTTTTCAACCGCCTGAACCTTCGCTGCCGCCATTACCGGCAACCGGCGGTTCAACCTCAACCCCCATCAAAGGAGCATCCAGGACCATGAAATCGAAAACCGCCATAGCTGCAATCATCGTTAGCGTCGGTCTGTTATTTCTGGCAGGAATCGCAGCCCTCATTTTCTACTCAGCCGAAGAGACCATTCGCTTTCAGGGTATGCCAGGGGATTGGTCCATATTAAGCGGCAACACCGACCAATGGAATTGGGCAAACGGTGCCATCCATGGGCATAGCATCACCGGAGACACCATTTTGGCTTCCACCAGGCAATATGGAGACGTCACCATTTCGGCAATGGTCAGTTCTACCAACCGCGACGCCGATTTTGCGTTGCGCATGCAGGATGCCGATAATGGCTACCTCGTCTGCTACGCGCCCGATGGCACCCCGTGGGCTGCGGACAACGGCAGCCACATCCAATTGAGAAAGAGAATATCCGGGAATGAATCAGATGTCGCCACATTCACAAAACGAGGACTGCCACAGTCGGGAAAACTCACTGTCGTTGCCAAGGGCTCACGCATTGAGGTTCGTTGGAACGACATCACGGTTCTTAAGACCAACGATTCAACTTTCGCCTCCGGCTTCATCGGGGTTCGAGTCTATGGTGATCCGGGCAAACCGAGCGACGGCGTATTTTCCAATCTGACTGTTCGTGCCACGGCCTCACCGCCTTTTCCACTGTTCAAGATTATTCTTTGGACAGCACTTGGGCTGTTTGGGGCGGCCTGCTTGACGGTGTTGTCCACCACTCTGGCGCGGCGGCATAAATTAAAATCACAAATGGAAAAAATCCTCAAACCCATGACTGAATTCAAATTCACCTGTCCGCAGTGCAAACAGCGCATCGCCTGCGACCCCAGCTATGCCGGCACTCAAATCAATTGTCCGGCGTGCCGGCAGGCCATCGTCGCTCCTCCTGTGCCACAGCAGCCAGCCACTTCTGACGAACGAACTATTCGGATCAAGGCCTCCAGGTTGCGAAAGGCTGTGCTAACGGGATTGTGCCTGTTGCTCGCGGCGGGAGTTGTTGCTCCAGCTCTGCTTTATTGGCAATGGGTTCGTCCGTGGCAACATGTCGTCAACCTGGATTATTTCTACCAGACCCGGATTGCGTCCGCATTGCCACATGACCGTGACCCCAACAACAACCTTGCCGAACTACCGGAGGGCCATCAAATATTTGATGGCGTCCGATTCAACGTCGCCGGCCTAATCCAACTTGCCGGCGGGGATGACATGGCCCAAACAAACAATCCCTATCCGGTATCCGTCGAAGGCATACCGGTAAATCGTTTTTGCCATCAACTCCATCTTCTCCACGGAATGACCGGGGGAGCAGATGATCAAACCGTGGTGGGTAAATTAGTACTGCATTATGGGGACGGGACTACCGCTGACCTTGACATCGTCTATGGCCAACAGGTTTATGGCTGGTGGTTCAACGGGGACAGCAACCCGCCTCTGGCGGGCAATACTAAAGTCGCCTGGATTGGCGAAAATCCAACTTCGAGGAGACACGGACACCGCATTTGGGTCTTTAAAACTTCGTTTATCAACCCTAAACCCGGCGTGCGGATAGAGACGATTGACTATGTTTCGGCGCTTACCCCCATCGGTGCTCCGTTTTTGCTGGCGCTGACTACGGAATGAGTGCGCGCCGTGTTTTATGAATCCGCCGTCCACGCATTGAAAATGAAAAAGCCGAGTTGCTTGACCTCCGAACATTCAACGCCAGCCTCGACCGGGCCGGGCGACATTTTCGCCACGACACAATGGACCGTCGTGCTCGCCGCCGGGGACCGGCGCTCACCCGAATCGAGCCGTGCCCTGGAGGAATTATGCCGCGCCTATTGGTTTCCCCTCTACGCTTATGTGCGGCGCCACGGCCATTCGCGGGAAGACGCCGAGGACCTGACCCAGGCTTTTTTCTCGCGTTTGCTTGAAAAAAATTTTCTGGCCGATCTTGATAGTGGCCGGGGCAAATTCCGGGCCTTTCTCCTGGCCGCCTTGAAACATTTCCTGGCCAACGAATGGGACCGCTCGCAACGACAAAAGCGCGGCGGCGGCCAGACTCATCTCTCCCTCGATTGGAAAACGGCGGACTCGGAATTTCAAGTTGCCGCCACCAATGAACTCCCACCCGACCAGGCGTTCGACCGCGAATGGGCGCTGGCATTGCTCGCCCAGGTCATCGAGCGGCTGCAAAACGAATTCGCGGCGGATGGCAAGTCCCGGCTCTTCGAGCATCTGAAGATTTTTCTCACCGCCGGCAAGGGTGAAATTTCCCACGCCGTCCTCGCGCAAAAACTCGATATGAATGAAACCGCCGTCCGCGTGGCCGTCCACCGCCTGCGCAAGCGCTACCGCCAGTTGCTCCGCCGGGAAATCGCCCAAACGCTCACCGACCCCGCGATGGTGGATGAGGAAATGCGCGCGTTGTTTGGAGCCTTCAGCGCCTGACCGCAAACTGAAATTTGCCAAATCCGCGATTTCTGGTAATCCTATCTCGTGGATTTTTTTATTCAGCGCAGTGAATTGCGCGATATTTATGACCAGGTGGCCGCCGGCGAGCGCATCTCCGAAGCCGACGCGCTCCGCCTGTTCGAGTCCAAGGACTTGAATGCCGTCGGCGCCATCGCCGATTTCGCGCGGCAAAAAAAAGTCGGCAACCGCGCCAGTTACATCATCAATCGCTACATCAATTACTCGAATTACTGCATTCTCTCGTGCCAGTTCTGTTCGTTCGCGCGCAAGAAGCGCGATGCCGACGGATTCCAGTTCACGACGGAGGAAATGGTCGAAAAGGCCCGCGAAGCCCTCAAGCTCGGCATCACCGAACTCCACATTGTCGGCGGATTGCATCCGTCGCTGCCATTCAGTTATTACACCGACATGCTCAAGGCGCTCAAAGCCCTGGACAACCGGCTGCAACTCAAATGTTTTACCGCCATCGAAATTCTTCACCTCGCCTGGCTCGCCAAAAAATCCGTTGAGCAGACGCTGATTGAATTGAAAGCCGCCGGCTTGGAATCGCTTACCGGCGGCGGCGCGGAAATTTTCCGCAAGGAAGTCCGCAGCGCCATCGCCAGGGGCAAGGAATCCGCCGACGAATATCTGGATGTCCACCGCACCTGGCATAAATTGGGCGGACGCAGCACCTGCACCATGCTCTACGGCCACGTGGAGAGCCTCGCCGACCGCGTGGACCATCTGCGGCAGTTGCGCGCGTTGCAGGATGAAACCCGCGGCTTCGTCGGCTTCGTGCCGCTCGCGTATCATCCCGAGAACAACGACATTCCCGTCAAACACCCGCCGACGGGTTACGATTCGCTGCGCACGATTGCGGTGAGCCGCATCTACCTCGACAACTTCGACCACATCACTGCCTATTGGATTGGCCTCGGGCTGAAGCTCGCGCAAGTGGCGTTGAGTTACGGCGCTGACGATTTGCACGGCACCATCATCGAGGAGCACATTTTTCACATGGCCGGCGCCACCTCGCCGCAATTGCAAACCGAAGCGGACATGCTCAAAGCCATTCGCGAAGCCCGCCGCACCCCTGTCCAGCGTAATACTTTCTACGAACCGATCAAAATTCAGGAAAATGGCGCCGCATCGGAACCCGCGGAAAGCACCGCGCGTTCGAAAGTGCTGGAAGATAATCTGGCGACGGCGTGAAAGGCCACTGAAAAATTATCCGCAGGCTGGGGCTTTTGGCACGGACAGGATGGCCGTTACAACTGGAAAAACAGCCGCAACTTGTCGAGAAAACCGTCCGTGTATTGCTTTTGTATCTCGGTCAGGGCGGCTTTGGAGGCGGATTCGGAGAGGATCCCCTCGGTTTCCAGACGGCGTTTGGCCAGCAACTCTCCGAGCTTCGTCAGAAGCTGGGGATTTTCCTTGAGGCTTTTTCCCAGAATCTCCTTTCCGATTTCCACCACTTCACAATCCGTGGCAGCGACCACCGTGGCGCTGCGCCGTTCGCCCGTCAACAACGACATTTCCCCGAAGCAATCGCCCGCGCCCAGCGCGCCTACCGGCGCCTGTATTCCGTCGCGGCTGGCCAGTACCTCCGCCCGGCCATCCACCAGAATGAACATGGAATCGCCATTGTCGCCCTGATGAATCAATTTCTCGCCGCGGCCGAAATGAACGGCCTGACCGCGCGGCAGCAGCGCGTCCAATTGAACATCCGTAAAGGATTTGAACAACGGATGCTGGCGCAGCATCGCGCGCGCGGCGCCCTGCACCTGTTGCTGCTTGTCGGGAGCCGGACGCTCGAGTTGGACTGTCCGGATCGGAAAGGGAATGCGGATGCCGTGGCGATGCAGGCTGTACCAGACATTGGTGCGGACCGAATCGCAAACCTCAAAATATGTCGAATGGTCCTCGATCCAGAACTTGATTTCATATTCGATGCTCGAATCGCCGAAGTTTTTCAGGTAAACTTTCGGTTTAGGCTCCGGCGCAATTCCCCTGGCATTGGCGGTGGCGTGCAGCAGCACGTCTTTGACGCGCGTTGGGGGGGCGCCATATTCAATGCCCACGGAGATGCGCATGGCGTGCCGGCGGAGGGGACGGTTGAGATTGACAATGTTTTGCGCGGCCATCTGCCGGTGGGGAATTTCGATCAAGATATCATCCAACGTCCGCAGCCGGGTGGCGCGCCAGTTGATTTCAATGACCTCCGCGTAACGTCCGTCGATCAACAGCCAATCGCCATACTGGTATGGTTTGCCCACTTGCAACGTCAAACCCGAGATGATATTCCCCACCGAGTCCTGCATCGCGAACCCCAGGATGACCACCAGGATGCCCGGAGCGATCAGCAGTCCGTTGATCGTCTGGTCGTAACCGAACCGCAGCACCAAAAAAACCGCCACGAGCAGGATGCCCAGCCGGACCACTTCCGCGAGAAACTTCGGGACTTCGACATTATACCGTTGCTTGAAATAAAGTTCCCAAACATACCGGTCCACCAACGCGATCAGGAAAAGCGACCCCAGAATGACGGTTGCCCAGCCAATGTGATAAAGAATGGGCCAAGTCAACCCGATTAGCTTGCCCGCCAGAAAAACCACCAGTCCCAGGGCGAACAAATGATACAACCATCCCAGGCGCACGCCTTGCCTGCGCTTCAAGCGCCGCCCCATCAGCACCAGCAGGCAATAAAACCCCGGAACCGACAATGCAAAAAACAACCATTGCATTGCGGGAGTCAAATTCCCCGCTGCCGTCGCCTCGACGATATTGGTCGTGTCATTCAAAGCAATGGCGATTATGGCGGTTTTTTGGCCGGGCAGCAACAATTGCGGGTGAGTTAAATTCACCGAATGTGACATATTTGTAAAACCAGAAATAAAACTTGCCTAATCCGGCAAATAAGTGGAGTTTGTAGCACACCAAGACCGACCAGAGTCCAGGCAATCGTTCTCTTCAGTCTTTCAACAATTTAAATCGTTATGAGCATGTTTCTTTTTTGGTGCGCCGCCGGATTTCTGGCGGGCGTGGTTTTAAGTTCACTCTTTGAGTGGACGTTGCATCGTTATCTGATGCACCGTTCCATTCTGGTGAAGTTTTTCCGTTATCCCTTCGAGCGGCACACCCTCGTGCATCACCACGTTTTCAAGGCCGACCATACTTATCACCTCATCCATGAGCCGGACAAGAAAACTATTCCGATGGCGTGGTGGAACGGTCCGGTGCTGGTGGCCATCGGGCTGCTGCCCTTTTTGATTTTCGCGTTCGTGTTCAGGAAATGGGGAATCCTCTGCGGCGCCTCGGTTTCTTGCGCCCTTTATTTCGCCGCTTATGAATATATGCACTGGTGCATGCACCTGCCCAAAAGACGGCACGTGGAACGCTCGGGAATCTTTTTCCGGCTCAACGGCCATCACCTCCTGCATCATCGGTACATGAACAAAAATTTCAACGTCGTCCTGCCGTTGGCGGACTTGTGCCTGGGAACCCTGCTTCTGCGTTCCAAGGTCGCCTTTGCCCAAGCCAAAGGACCGTCCGTGCCGGATGTCCAGCCCAGGGGCTTGAGTTCCCGCCCTGTGTTGGGCGTTTAAGTTCCACGGATATAACGCAGCCGCCCGGTTACCGGTCGATGCGCCCTCGCATCGGACACTTTCAGAAACCGCTCAAAATGGGGCGTAGACGATTCCACGCAACGTCGAAAAGTGTAAAACGGATTTCACACTTGACACTTCTTGATTGTCGGCGCGACAGTCCGGGTCACCACCAACCATTATGCCTAAAATCGCCTGCGTCTATTGCAGTCATTCATTTGAAACCAATTCTTCCCCGGTGGATCAGCCGAACAAATGCCCTCATTGCGGTTCGGACAATTCCATTGCCGTGAGCCGCGCCCACAGGACGGGCCTTCCGCAAATTCAGCCGGCCGCGGAACGCGAACCGTTCGAGTCCGTCGTGGCGCCCGTTGCCAATCAGATCGTGGACAACATCGAGAAAGTCATTGTGGGCAAGCACAATGAAATCATCCTGATGGTCATGGCCTATTTTGCCGGCGGCCATGTGTTGCTGGAAGATGTGCCGGGAGTGGCCAAGACAGTGCTGGCGCGCGCTTTTGCGCGCACCATCGGCGGCAGTTTCAAACGGATTCAATGCACGCCGGATTTACTGCCCAACGACATCACCGGTAGCTCCGTTTTCAACCCCAAGACCGCCGATTTTGAGTTCCGGCCCGGGCCGATCTTTGCGCAAATTGTTTTGGCGGATGAAATCAACCGCGCGACTCCCCGGTCACAAGCGGCCTTGTTGGAAGCCATGGCGGAGCGCGCGGTGACCGCAGATGGCGCGCGTTACGAACTGCCAGCCCCATTCTTTCTGGTGGCCACGCAAAATCCGGTGGACCACGAAGGCACCTTTCCTTTGCCGGAAGCGCAATTAGACCGGTTTCTGGTGCGATTGAGCCTGGGCTATCCTGATTTGGAACATGAGGTGGCCATGTTGCAAAGATTCGAAACGCTCGATCCGCTGGACACTCTGGGGATAGCGGTGGCCACGGCAGATGTCATTGCCTGTCAGAAAGCGGTGCGAGAGGTGCGTGTGGATGAAAAAGTATCGCGCTATGTGGTGGAGATTATGCGGGCCACGCGGGAACATTTCGACGTCATGCTGGGAGGGAGTCCAAGAGCGTCCATGGCTTTATCACGTTGCGCGCAGGCATTCGCCGCCATTCACGGGTATGGTTTTGTGTTGCCGGATGACGTCAAACAGGTGCTGCCCTATGTTTTGGGGCACCGCATCATTTTGCGCCCGGAAAGCCGTCTGCGCAAAAAAAACGTGCCGGTGATTTTGGACGAAATCATGAATTCGGTCGCGGTGCCAACGGTAAGCGAACCGGATCGTTGATCATGAAATGGATTCTTGGCATCGCTGTTCTGTTGGGGCTGGGACTGGCGTTCCATTTAAACCTCCTGGTCTATGCCATGTACGTGCTGGGTGGTGTTCTGTTGATGGGCCGGTTCCTGGCATATACCTGGACGGAAAATCTCGCGGCGCGCCGGGTGCCAACGCAGGATGTCTGTGAAATCGGCGACTCCATCCATGTGACAGTGGAGTTGGAAAATCGCAGCCGCCTGTCAGTTCCCTGGATTTTGTTGGAGGATTCCGTGCCCATTGCGGCGGCGCATCCGGGGCGGCGGCGTTTGGAAGTGGATGGGCCGCGGACCGCACTGATCCGGCTGGCGCCGGGCGAGACAGAAACGGTGGTTGATTATGAAGTCAAATTTTTACAGCGCGGCTATTTCCAATTTGGTCCGTTGCTCGTTGAAACGGGAGATGTCTTCGGCCTGCACCGGCGATACCAACTGATGACCGAGCCGCAATTCGTGCTGGTGTTGCCGAAGGTTTTGCCGTTGCGAGGCTACAACCTCGCGTCGCGGCGGCCCATCGGCGAGATTCGCGTGGCGCACCGGTTGTTTGAAGACCCCACGCGGCTGGCGGGAGTGCGTTTGTTCCAGCAAGGCGATCCGCTGAATCGCGTTCATTGGCGGGCCACGGCGCGGACCGGTCAATTGCACAGCCGGGTCTATGAAAATTCCCGGGTGGCCGGAGCCACCCTCCTGCTGGATTTTCACGAACAGAGTTATCGCGGCTCGGCCGGGACAAGCTCGGCCGAACTGGCCATTGTCACCGTGGCGGCGCTGGCCAACGCAGTGTCCCTCCAAGGCCAGCAGATTGGCCTGGTCACCAATGGCCGCGACGCGGCCGATCGCATCCGGGAAGAAGGCTGGCGGGGAGAGTTCCTAAATCGCACCATGGCCAGGCAACAGGCCGCCACCGTTGCCGAAAACACCCGGATGCGCCCGGTCGTAGTGCCGACGCGAAAGAGTTCCGATAATTTCCGACGCATTCTCGAAACCTCGGCCCGCCTGGAGCAGACCGACGGCCTGGATTTTTCGCGCTTGATCAGCGAAGCCGCAACCCTGCTGCCGCGGGATGCCACCGTCGTGGCTGTGCTCGGCCGCGTGACGCCCGAAATGGCGCAGTCCCTGGGTGAATTGGTCCGGCGGGGTTTTTTGGTCACTGCCATCGTCGTCAGCGCTGGCGGGGGCGTGCTGCCGGACTGGGCCAAACCGCCTGAATGGGCGGAAATTCTGCTTGCCCAAAACATCAACTTTCACATGGTCAATTCGGAGGAAGCCGTCACGAACCTCTGTGCCCAGGCGATTACCCGGTGACATGAATACAGCCAAACCAACCAAGACGTTAGCGGATTATCTGGTCATTGCCGTCAGCCCGGTATTGATCATGGTGATGGTACACAGCGTTTGCTTCTTTCTGGTTGAGGTCTTTTACCGGGGGGAGGCTGCCGGGGGCGTGCGCTGGGTGCTATTTTGGTTCGTGTTCGCCGTGGTGCTCATCGCGCGCATTGGCATCGAGCAAGGAGACATGCACGCCATGGGATATGGCTTGCTGTTGGCGGTGGTCACATGGTTTTACCTGTCCACGGTCCAGCCCAACGTCGTCTTCAGCGCGCTCCTGCTGGGCATTGTCTGGTTCACCGCTCACAAGCTCACTTGCAACTGCACCCTGATTGACGAGGAAGCGGATGCTTCCGGGGAGGGATTGTTGCAATCGCTCCGGCGTCTGCCCCGGCTTTTTAAGAAGAAGCCGTCTCCCGTCGGGAAAACCGCCGCCGCGCCTCAAGCTTTGCCCATATCGGTTCCATCGCCGAAGAAAGAAAAAGCCGCCAGTTCACAAATCCCCGGCGTCTGGCTGATTTATTATTCATTGGCCGCCCTGCCCATCTTTGGCCTGGGCCAGACTTTGCTGCCAGCCGGGGACTTGGTGGCGCGGCAACAAGGTTTCCGATACCTCTTTCTCTATCTGGCCGCGGCCTTGGGATTGTTGGTGACCACCAGCTTCCTCGGATTGCGACGCTATCTGCGGCAACGTCGTCTGGTCATGCCAGCCAATATCGCTTTCGGTTGGGTTCAGTTTGGCGTCGTTGGCGCCGCGATGGTGCTCTGCTTGTCCTTGATGCTACCCCGCCCCGGAAGCGGCGAAGCCTGGGGCGCTTTGCGTTATCACGTGGATTATCAATTGCGCCGCGCCAGCGAATTTGCCGCGCGATTCAACCCGCACGGCGCCGGGACTGGCCGGGCGGGCCAAACGTCCCCGCCCGGCGACCAGGAGCAGAATCAATCACCGCAACCCGGTCAGGCCTCCGGCCCGAATCAGGCTCAAGGCACCGGCGCGAACAACCAAGGCAATCAGTCATCCGGCGGCCAACAAGGCGCGCCGTCAGGACGTGCGGGCAATGACAATCCGGGCAGGGCCTTGCCAACTTTGTCTCCTTCGGCCAGTTCAATCTATCCGTGGGTAAAAATCCTTTTTGGGGTCATCGTGGCGGCGGGCCTGCTCTGGCTGTTGTTCCGCTATTGGATTGTCATTTGGACGGCATTATCGAGGATTTGGGCGGCCCTTCGTAATTTCTTTGCGGAACTATTGGGCTTTCTCCGGCCCGCTCAGCGAACGCCGCAACTCCCGCCAAGCGCCGCCGGAGTGCCGCCTTTCAAAATGTTCAAGAATCCGTTCCTCACCGGCGGGGACCGGTTATGGTCGCGGGAAAAACTGATCATTTACAGTTACAACGCACTGCAAAGCTGGGCGATGGAACAGGAGGCCAAACAGGGTTCGCCGTTGACCCCGCGTGAATTTTGCCGTCGGCTTGGCCGGGAAATGCCCGAAGCCGCCGAGGCACTGGAGCGTCTGGCCTTTCTCTACGGACATGCAGCGTATGGCGGTTCCGTTCCTGACAACTACGATCCGGAACCTCTTCGCTTTCTGTGGAGTCACATGTCCAGCACACGACCGACGGAATTGGGGGGCGCGACCGCCACGGTCGCCGTTCGACGCGCCCCCGCGCCGAACCCTTGAAATTATCGGCGGCTTCGCTTAATTTCGCTGCTCTTTCGTCTTCCCCTGCTCTTTGCCCGCAAGCCAGTCCGCCGGCGTGTAAGCGGTGACTTCTGAAAACTTTTTGAGAATGCCTTTGTCAAACGTGGCCACGTCGCATCCCGCCCAACGCGCATAGGCGCAGAGCATCGCATCCCCAAAATCGCTGTTCTTCTCCCGGTAAAACTGGAGCGCTTCCACCATCCAATCCGCGTCCGGCGAGTCCACGTTGTGGAGCGTCAGCAACGAAATCAACTTGGGCGCTATCGTGGCAGCGTCCAACTCGTAAAGCTTTTCCAATACATAAACCGTCTCCTGGATCGTCGAGACGGGAATCACCAGTTTCACCTTGCCTTCGTGAGCCGCCCGGAAAAGTTCCGTTGCCGCGGCCGATTGCGTCTTGTCGTCACCCGTCAAATAGCGGACCACCACGCTCGCGTCTATGGCAATGGGCGCGGCCATTTTACGCCGCCCCCTTCAATCCCGCCATCCCCGCTTTGGCCATGCCCTTCCGGGCCGCCGTCCTGATTTCATCAAGGGAGTGCGTCCGCCGGCTCCGGCCCAACGAGCCGGCCAGGGCGTCCACATCTTCGACGACCTCGAAAATCAGCCTTTTCCCCTCCACAATTTGATTCACCCGCTGCCCGGGCCGCAGCCCCAACCGCCGGATGGCTTCGGCGGAAATCGTCGTTTGATATGCCTTTGAAATCTTGGTTTGCGTCATAATTAACAGGATAATCATAATTCCTTTTAAATCAAACGCAACCTGTTATTTTTCTGAATCACCTTGGCTGTCGCGAAGCGACGCTGGAAATCAGCCAGACACGAAGTATCTGGTAAAGCAAATCATGTCCCCTATTGCATTAAGCAGCCAGCATCATTTTTATTTTCCCGGCCTCAATTTCTTCCACAGCCACCCCAGCGGATCGTAGAAATCATCCACCACGCGTTCCTTGAGCGGAATGATGGCGTTGTCGGTGATGGTGATGTGCTCGGGACAGACTTTCGTGCAGCATTTGGTGATGTTGCAAAAGCCGATGCCCTGCGCGCGCCGCAGTTCCGGCAGGCGGTCCTCGGTGTCCAGCGGGTGCATCTCCAGCGCGGCGGTATAAACCAAAAAGCGCGGGCCGATGAATTCTTCGTGCTTGTGATGGTCGCGCAATACATGGCAGACATCCTGGCAGAGAAAACATTCGATGCACTTGCGGAATTCCTGCACGCGGTCAATGTCCTCCTGCGCCATGCGCCAGGTCCCGTCCGGCGCGTCCGGCTTCCGCGGGTTGAATTTTTTGATCTTCTTTTTGACCCGGAAATTCCACGACACATCCGTCGCCAGATCGCGGATGCTCGGGAAGGCGCGCATCGGCTCAATCGTAATCGGCTTGTCTGTCGGCAGCGTGTCCATGCGCGTCATGCACATCAATTTCGGAATGCCGTTGATCTCCGCCGAGCACGAGCCGCATTTGCCGGCCTTGCAATTCCACCGGCACGCCAAATCATTCGCCTGCGTCGCCTGGATTTTGTGGACGGCATCAAGCACGACCATGCCCTCGGAAATTTCCGTGGTGTAATCCACAAATTTCCCGGTCTTCGGGCCGCTGCCGCCCTCCGGGCCGTCCTCGGTTCTCCAGATTCTGAAGGTGACGGATTTCATTTCATTTCCTCGATGACTTGCTTCAGTTCCGCCGGCATCTCCGGAATCGTTTCACGCCGCACATTCATCGTGCCGTCGGCGTTTTGCTTGAGGATGATGTTCACCTTGCCGAAAGCCGCGTCCTTGTTCTGGTAATCCTCGCGGAAATGGCCGCCGCGGCTTTCCTTGCGCTCCATCGCCGAGCGGGTGATGGCCTCCGAAACCGTCAGAAGATTTTTCAAGTCCAGCGACGTGTGCCAGCCCGGATTGTATTCGCGATGGCCATGCACGCCCACGGTCTGCGCGCGTTGCCGGAGCTTTTGGATGCCGTCGAGCGCCCGCGCCATTTCGTCCTCGCGCCGAACGATGCCCACCAGGCTCTGCATCATGTCCTGCAAATCATACTGCACTTGATAGGGACCTTCGGCATTCGATGACTTGGCGCCGTGTTCAAACGGTTCCAGCGCCTGCCGTTCCGCTTCTTCCGCCTGCGCGTTATTGATTTTTCCCGCGCCATTTTCCTTCGCGAATTTCGCCGCATATTCGCCGGCGCGCTTGCCGAAAACAATCAGGTCCGAAAGTGAATTTCCGCCCAGCCGGTTCGCGCCGTGCAAACCCGCCGCCGCTTCGCCCGCCGCAAACAGCCCGGGCACGTTTGACATCTGCGAATCGCCGTTGACGCGGATGCCCCCCATCATGTAATGGGTCGTCGGCCCAATCTCCATCGGTTCCTTGGTGATGTCGAGGTTGGCCAACTGCATGAACTGGTGGTACATGCTCGGCAATTTCTTTTTGATGTGTTCGGCTGCGTTCGGAAGCTTTTCCTTGATCCACGCAATATCCAGGAACACGCCGCCGTGCGGGCTGCCGCGCCCCGCCTTCACCTCGCGCATGATGCAGCGCGCCACGTGGTCGCGCGTCAGCAATTCCGGCGGACGCTTGGCGTTCTTGTCGCCCTGCACGTAGCGCCAGCCTTCCTCCGGGTCGGTGGAGGTCTGCGATTTGTAATTGTCCGGAATATCGTCGAACATGAAGCGCCGGCCTTCCTTGTTCTTGAGCACCCCGCCTTCGCCCCGCACGCCTTCCGTCACCAGAAGCCCCATTACGCTCGGCGGCCAGACCATGCCCGTGGGATGAAATTGCACGAACTCCATGTCCATCAATTCCGCGCCCGCGTGATACGCCAGCGACTGGCCGTCCCCGGTGTATTCCCAGGAGTTGCTGGTGATCTTGTACGCGCGCCCGATGCCGCCCGTGGCCATGACAATCGCCCTAGCTTTGAAAATCTTGAATCGCCCGCGCTCGCGGTCATATCCAAATGCGCCCGTCACCCGGTCGCCGTCCTTGAGCAGCGTCACAATCGTATGCTCCATGAACACTTCGATGCCCTGATGGATGCCGTGGTCCTGCAACGTGCGGATTAATTCCAGCCCCGTGCGGTCGCCGACATGCGCCAATCGCGGATAACGATGGCCGCCGAAATTACGTTGGAGAATCCTCCCGTCCTTGGTGCGGTCAAACACCGCGCCCCAGGCCTCCAGCTCTTTCACCCGGTCCGGCGCTTCCTTCGCATGCAGTTCGGCCATGCGCCAGTTGTTGACGTATTGGCCGCCGCGCATCGTGTCGGCAAAATGCACGCGCCAGTTGTCGCGGTCATCCACATTACCCATCGCCGCCGCCATCCCGCCCTCGGCCATCACTGTATGGGCTTTGCCGAGCAGCGATTTGCAAATCAGGCCCACCTTCACACTCGCCGCCGAGGCTTCGATGGCCGCCCGCAATCCCGCGCCGCCAGCGCCGATCACCAGCACGTCAAAGTCAAATGTTTCGTAATTAGCGGCCATGAAGATGAAATTCTTTTCAGGATTAAATTTTTCTTTGTTCAAAAAATCCTAATGACGAAACCATTATGACTAAAGAATGACGAAGTCCGAATAACCAATAACACCCGCGCCGATTTGATAGATTCGTCATTGGAAATTCTTTAGTCATTCGGGTTTAGGAATTAGTCATTCGCAATCGTTGGTTCAAAAAATCCAGTGCAAATCATGCCAGGCTCCCATGGCGCACAGCCGCACATAGACGTCGCTGAATCCCACCCAAAACAAGCTGATCCACGCCCACATCATGTGCCGGCGGTTCAGGCAACTGACGCACGCATATCCTTTGGCGCAGGCCGGCGCCTTCGACGGCGCGTCCAAAAATCCGCCGATGAGGTGCCGCAACGAATGGCAGCCGAAAGTGTACGCGCCCAGGAAAATGACGTTCAGCGTCAGCACCAGGGTGCCCACGCCGATCCCAAAATGTTCCGCGCCACTCGCATCCGTGAACCACATCGCTTCCCACGCGTCATAACCCAGGATGAAAATGAACAGCACCGCTACATACATGAAATAACGGTGAATGTTCTGGATGATCAGCGGAAAAGAACGCTCGCCGAGATAGGTTTGGCGCGGCTCGCCCACGGCGCAGTTCATCGGGTCCGCCCAAAACGCCTTGTAATATGCGCCACGGTAATAATAACAGGTGAACCGGAAGCCAGCCGGGGCCCATAACACCAAAAACGCCGGCGAGAAAATCAACCACCCCGGCCAGAAGGACGGCTGGATCCCAAACCACGCGTGCCGAGCCAGTTCGGGAAACTGAGCCGGATAGAAAAGCTGCGGCGAAAAAAACGGCGAAAGATAATCCGCGCCGTTGCCGTGAAACCAGTAGGCGCAATTGCCGTTGGCCACCGGATGAAACGCGGCCCACGTCGAATAAACGATGAACGCCGCAAACCCCAGAAACACCGCCAGCGGTTGAAGCCACCATGCATCCGGTCGAAGCGTTTCTGCAAAACGCCGTTGCTGCGGCAGTACGTTGGCATCGGCCATATCTAATCCATCTTACCGGATTTGTCATGGCCAAGTCAATAGAAGTATAATTAATAAGTATCCTGCATTATTATTATTAGACAAACTAGTGACTGGATCGAAATTCCTCGGTAATTACTGCGTTTTTACCCTCCACCGGACGGACGGTCTGCGTCCAGTCGTTCAATCCACGCTCGCTTCCGATGCCGGAGGCCAGCCCCAACAACTCCATCGCTTCGCCGATCAGATAGATCGAGCCGGTAATCACCGTCAGATCGCGTGTGGCCGGACTTTCTTGCGAACCGATTTTATCCAGCGCTTCCGCCAGGCCATGAAAGACCAAAATGCGCGCCTGGGGATTTGCCGCGCGGCAGGCCTCCGCCAACTCCGCGGGGTTTGCCGACCGCGCGCTAGCCACCGGCACAATAAAAATTTCCCCGGCCAGCGGCGCCAGGCCTTCGCAAATATGCCGCCAGTCCTTGTCTTCAAACACTCCAAGAATCAGCGTCCGTTTCCGCGCCGGAAAATCCCGTTCCAACGCCTCCCGCAACACTTTTGCCCCGGCGACATTGTGGGCGCAATCGAGCAAAATCTTCTGCCCGTCCGGTCTGGCGACCAGTTGCAAGCGTCCCGGCCAGCGAACCCCGGCCAAACCCTTGCGGATTTGCTCATCTGAAACCGGAATTTGGTTCTGCAAAAGCCGGATGGTCGCCAGCGCCAGGGCGGCATTTTTTTTCTGATGATCTCCCGCCAGCGGCGGCCTGAACAGCACGGGTTGCTCCTTGGACACGATGCTCAAAGGCGCGCTTTTCTCTCCGGCAATCTTCTCAATTACCGCCAGCGCCTCCGGTTCGTCCACCGTCGTCACCGCAACGATTCCCGGTTTGATGATGCCGGCCTTTTCAAAGGCGATTTTCGCCAGCGTGTCGCCGAGCCATTGCTGGTGGTCCAGCGCGATGTTCGTGATAATGGCGGCCAGCGGCGTTACGATATTCGTCGCGTCCAGCCGCCCGCCCAAACCGGTTTCCCAAATGACCAAATCACAGTCCTGTTCCTCAAAATATCGCAACGCCATCACCGTGATGACTTCAAAAAAAGTGGGGTGATGCAGTTCCGGGAATTGTTTCAGCGCCGGTTGGATTTCATCCACCAATCGGACCACTGCTTCTTCTGAAATCAATTGACGGTTGACCTGTATCCGTTCGCGAAAGGAAACCAGATGCGGTGACGTGAAAAATCCCGCGCGCAACCCCGCCGCGCGATAGATGCTTTCCAACATCGCGCAGGTCGATCCCTTGCCGTTCGTCCCGGCGACATGGATAAAGCGAAGTCTTTCCTGCGGATTTCCCGCCTGCGCGGCGAGTTTGAAGGTGTTTTCCAGCCCGAATTTCGCGCCGAACAAACGCAACCCGTAGAGAAACTGGATGGCCTCGGAATACTTCACGATGGCTGGCGGCGAATTACAACACGAATTCGACCGGTATCTTTTCAGCGGCCCGTCGTTCGTTCTCCCCCGGACGGCTGTTTCGCCAGGGCATGTTTTCCGCGATGCGCCGAAGCATGGCTTGAGGATCAATTTTGGGCGGGTATGAATTGAAATCCGGCGCGGCGGGAAATTCCAAGTCCGGCGTTTCGTTTAACGCATCAGACTTTGGCGAGTGCGGCAGATACTTTTTCATACAATTCCATTGTGCCATATTTTTCAAATAATTGGCGAATTTTTTCCGATTTGATATCCAGTTTGTTGATACGGATCAAATTCTCCACATCCATGAAGTCTTTCAAAAAACGCTGCAAATGCGTATTTTTCAAGGCGTGCAGTTTCAAGGCCAATAAATGTTCAATCGTTGGAATGCGCGCGCTGCTGCCATAGAGATCAACTACACGGCTGGCGGCAAACATCGGCTCAAACGTTTTTTCCCGCACCAGCATTAAATCCACCGGCCATGCCGTTTGAGTCGGAGAAGATAATTGGATGAAGCTTCCGGCATCCGCGAACACGGAGTACTGCAACCGCGAAAATATGCCAAGCCATTGGTCTTTATGGGTGGAGCAAATCAGAAGATCCAAATCCGCTGTGTCTCTCGAATAACCGTATAAATTTACCGCCAGACCTCCGATGACTAAAAACTGCAGATCCGTTTTGGAACTTTCAGCGGCAATCGTTTCAAAAAAATTCACAGCGGCTTTCGGTGTATCGTATGGTGCGCCGCCGCGATAAAACCCCTGAACAACGGATGCGTCTTGTGCGGCTTGCTCAAAAATTCCGGATGGAACTGGCTCGCCAGGAAAAAGGGATGGTCCTTCAACTCGATGATCTCCACCAGCTTGCCGTCCGGTGAAGTGCCGCTGAAGATGAAACCGGCCTTTTCGTATTTCTCGCGGTAGGCATTGTTGAATTCGTACCGGTGCCGATGGCGCTCGTTGATGACAAACGAGCCGTAAAGTTCCGCCGCCTTCGTTCCCAGCGTCAATTGACACGGCTGCGCGCCCAATCGCATCGTCCCGCCTTTTTTGGTCACGCGCTTCTGTTCATCCAGCATTGCGATCACCGGGTGCGGCGTGGCCGGATCAAATTCCGTCGAATGCGCCTTGGCCAGCTTCAGGACGTTTCGCCCGAACTCTATCGTCGCGATCTGCATCCCCAGGCAGAGTCCCAGATAGGGAATCTTTTTCTCGCGCGCATATTGCGCGGCCAGAATTTTCCCTTCCACGCCGCGTTCGCCGAATCCGCCCGGCACCAGGATGCCGCCCAGCCCCCGCAATTTTTTCTCCGTCCCTTCCTTTTCAATCTCCTCCGCGTCCACCTGCACGATCTCTACGCCGCTATCGTTCGCGATTCCGCCGTGGATGATGGCCTCGTACACGGATTTATACGCGTCCTGCAACCCGATGTATTTGCCCACCACCCCCACGCGCACGCGATGCGCCGGCGCGATCAGCTTCCGGATGATTTCCTGCCAATGCGTCATGTTCGGCGCAGGCGTGTGCAAATCCAGCAGACGGCAAACCAAGTCGTCCACGCGCTCGCGTTGCAGCATCAGCGGCACTTCATAAATGGAATGGTCCACGTCCTTTTCCTCAATCACCGCTTCGATCGGGACATTGCAAAACAACGAAATTTTTTGGCGCAATTCCTTGTCCAACAACCGTTCGCAGCGGCAGACAATCAAGTGCGGCATGATGCCGATTTCACGCAGCTTCGCCACCGATTGCTGCGTCGGCTTGGTCTTCAATTCGCCCGCCGCCTTGATGAACGGCACGTACGTGACGTGCATGAAAATCGCGTTGTTGTATCCCACCTCCAGCGCAAACTCGCGGATCGCCTCCAGAAACGGCAGCCCCTCGATGTCACCCGTCGTGCCGCCGATTTCGGTGATGATGACGTCCGCCTTGGTCTTGTCGGCGATCAGATGAATCCGATTCTTGATTTCATCCGTCACATGCGGGATCACCTGCACCGTTTTGCCGAGGTATTTCCCCTCGCGTTCATTGTTCAACACCGTCTGGTACACCTGGCCGCTCGTCAGATTGTTCATCCGCGACAGTTTCGTGCTGGTAAACCGCTCGTAATGCCCCAGGTCCAGGTCCGTTTCCGCGCCGTCATCCAGCACGTACACTTCACCGTGCTGGTAGGGATTCATCGTGCCCGGATCCACGTTCAGATAGGGATCGAATTTTTGCAGCGCCACTTTCAATCCCCGGTTTTCGAGCAGCGTGCCGAGAGCGGCGGCCGTCAGGCCTTTGCCCAACGAACTCACCACCCCGCCGGTTACAAATATGAATTTCATTTAAAAAAAGTTCTCACCGCGGATAACACGGATGGAGGCACATTACCAGAACCTGCAATGCGGTTCTAAAGCTTCTTCAAATACCTTTCCACCCATTCCACGTCCTCGGGACTGTCCACGCCCACGCTGTCGTAATCCACTCTTACCACGGCAATCGGAATGCCGTTCTCCAGCGCGCGCAATTGCTCCAGCCGCTCCGCCTGTTCCAGCGGCGACACCGGAAATTTCACCAGCCGCAACAGCGTCTCGCGCCGGTATCCGTAGATGCCCAGATGCTTTAAAAAAACAAACGCCGCCAACTGTTCGGCTGAACCACTGGCGGCCTCGCGCAAATACGGGATCGTGCGCCTCGAAAAATATAACGCCCGCCCGGCGGCATTGACAACAACTTTCACCGCGTTCGGATTGTCCAGTTCCGCCGGATTTTTGATGCGCGTCGCCGCCGTGGACATCTCACAACCTTCCAGTGCCTTCGCCACCGCGTCGATCACCACCGGCTCAATCAGCGGCTCGTCGCCCTGGATGTTCAACACCGCCTCGCACGAAAGTTTTGACGCGACTTCGGCGATGCGGTCCGATCCGCTCGGATGATGGGACGAAGTCATTTCCACCCGGCAGAATTTTTTTGCGACGGCAAAAATCCGCTCGTCGTCCGTGGCCACGATGATTTCGGAAAGCGATTTGGCGCGCTGGCATTGTTCCACCACCCGTTGGATGAGCGGCCTGCCCGCGATGAGCGCCAGCGGTTTGCCCGGAAACCGGGTCGAAGCATAGCGCGCTGGAATGATGCCGGCGATTTTCACCGCGCGAGTTTAGCTGAAGAGGAAGCGTGAATAAATCCGATTTTTAGAAAGACTGAAGTCCTGTTTCTCGAAAGAACAGCAACCTATTGATGAGTGGCGCTATGCCAATCAGCGCATTTCTTCGCGGCACAGCATAAACGCAAAAGCTGTGGTCACTCCGAGCGCTACAACAAATAGTAACACAACCATGTCCTAAAAATACCACATTTTTAGAAAATGCAACAATTATGTTACATAAATGTTACAAATATGTGCCGACTTAGGTTTTTGCGAGGCGCTATTTTCGCCGTAACTGATTGATTACAAGCGCTTAACCGTTGAATTTTAAGGATTTTCCGCGCACCTCTGATTGTTACAAAGCTGTAACGGGCCGGTTCAGCAAACCAAGGCATCAATCTTCCGTTCTGCTTAGAGCCGATTTAGTTCCGCTTCGGCACTCTGATATTCCTCAAAATTTCTCACATTCGTGGCCAGGCATTTATGAAAATCATCCACGGCCGCCGTTTTATCGCCTTCAATCAAACGTTTTGAGCCGGCGTAGAAATAGGCTTCGCAATGCTGTTCCGCGTCGGTTTGAACGTCCGCGTTGTCGGCGGCTTTGATAAAATCGCTTTCGGACAATTGTCCGGTCAGAAAACGCCCTACTTTTGACGGCCAATCGTCTGGTTTCCCGATTTTACGATTATCCAAATAAGCCTCGAGTTCCTTGGTTGCCGCTTTCTTTTCTCCCAGCCGGGACCGGATAAGCCAGATCCGATAATAGGAATAGTCCTGGTTCTTTGAACCGAGATCGCAGGACATGCGAAAAGAAATCAACGCATTGGTGAAATCCTGTAAATCATAATCACGGCAGCCTTGGAAGTGATACGCCCCGCCGCTCTGGGGTGCTGTCGGAATGACTTGCGCACTATAGTATGGCATTCCCTTTGGTCTGGATATTTCCCCATATTTGCCGCCAGCCTGCTCAAGCAAGGCGATTGTTGTCTGCCTTGCCGTTGGTGAAGTCCCTGGTTTGAGTGGGGCCGGTTGAGGTAATCCAAGCATTTCGCGGATCAAGAATGGTTGTTGCATCAAAAAAAAGCTTGGCGGAAGACCTGATTGCCGGGTCATGTCCAATGGTGTCATTCCGTACGCATTGGTGGCATTAACCGAGGCGCCCGACGTCAACAATAAATCAATTACGTTTGTCTGGCAGGAAAGAGCCGCAAGATGTAAAGCGGTATCTCCGGCAAACGTTCCCGGCCCCATCAACATAGGCATTGCTCGTTGTCCTATTTCTGGCGAAGGCGAGGTAATGCGCGCGTTGGGGTCTGCATTGTTTTTGAGCAGCAACGCCGCGACTTCGGTTGCCCCCTGCATGGCAGACATCTGTAAAGGTGTAAATCCGCGTAGATCAAGAGCGTCCACTTTGGCGCCATGCCGAATCAATACCCCAACCACGTTGCTTTGGTTGCAAGACGCGGCCAGATGCAGGAGCAGCCCCCCAGAGGTCGGATTCACCGGAGCACCCTTGTCCAACAGCAATTTGAGGACGTCAGCGCGCCCGGTCGCGACGGCAAAGGCCGTGATAGGCATGCCAATTGAGTTTGTTGCCAGGACCAGTGATCCATCCGTGGCGATCAAAGCGGCAACCTTCTGCAAATGGCCAAGCATTGTAGCGTCAAAAATGTTTTCAGTTGCGCCATGGGCGATCAGAATATCCGCCATGCCGGAATATTGGCGGGAAAGAGCGCAGCCTAATGGAGAAATGCCGGTCGAATTCGCGGCTTGCACATCCGCTCCCCCCGAAAGCAAAACTTCCGCAACGGCCGTTTGATTGCGGGATGCGGCCAGATTTAGCAGGGTGCCGCCGAGATTCTCTCTGTTTGTGGTCAAACCAGGTTCCTGAGTCAACAGGTTTTTAACGACATCGGCGCGCCCGGCCATCACGGCAGAGGCAGCGTCCCACTTTGCCCCATTCTGAATGAGAAATTCAACGACATTGGTTTTTCCACTGCTTGTCGCCAGAAACAAAGGGGTCTGGCCGAACTCGTTTGTGATGTTGGCCAACTCCGGGTTCGCCTTGACCAATTTGGCAAGATCATCGAACGGTCCCTGAAGCACAGCCGTGAAAATGTCCGTTTCCGAACTCGGAGGGCCTGCGTGGAAAAGCGAGCTGGTATTTCCTGCCGCCAGCGCGCGCGGCGTCTCGCCGGCGTTGTTTGTGACATCCAAATTGGCTCCCTGCTTGACCAGCCAGTCGAACACGTCGCGCGTTCCAGTTTTTGCGGCGATATGCAGCGGAGTGTTGCCGTCGTTGTCCCGCATCTGAACATCGACTTTCGCCGCGATCAATTTGTCGCCAATCCCCCGAATGAAAAACATCGGATTTCCATCTCCCAACGCCGCCAAATAATGAAGCGGGGTTTTGCCCTGATTGTCCCTGGCCGAAAGGTCCGCCCCGGCCTTGGCGAGCAAGGCAATACATTCGCCGGCGTCATTCCAGGGCCACCGGCCGGACAGAAAAAAATGGACCGGCGTTCGCCCCTGTTTGTCACGCAGATTGGGATTTGCCCCGGCATCGAGCAACGCCCGGGTATGCGGGGCGACGAAGCCCTCGCGCTCGCCACCGCGGAACAACTAGTGTAGTGTGTCGCAAATGGCTAGACATATGATCTCCGCTTTTTCCGCTTTTTGCGTTGCGACCAACCGGGTTTGACCTCGTCCAACTTCTGGCGGGCTCGCTCAATCTTGGCCATAATTTT
>JBKQUF010000084.1:0-19705 GCA_052140285.1 Limisphaerales bacterium
AATAGAGCCCCATGGCCGAAGTTCCTCCTGAAACGGCTCGCGTGTGCCTGATACGATCGTGCCCAATGCCTCCCCTTGGTAGCTGATCGGATTAACCGCATAACCATGGATGCCCTCTTCGCGCATCCAGTCGGGATCTAGCGGAGATCCAGGCTGTTTATTCAGATCTGGAACAAATCGGGACTGTCCGTTTACCACCACGCTCCCGATCGGCGGCACTCCCAGCGGCTCGCGAGCGGTCGCAGGGTCAAGCCGCCCAAATCCTTTCCCGGGACCGGCAATGGATTTCGCTTTCACCGCAGCTAAATGCAGGCAGCGGGACTGGTCGGGACATGCGGGGCGACGCGGGCAGGTGGCGCACCGGTCACCCTTTTTGATCAGCCAAATCTGAGCGCAGACGATGTGGGGCCGTTCTGTCGCGCGGTCAATAAGTTTTTGCAGGAGCTTCTCCACGGACTGTTCCGGCGCAATCTCTAGTAGTATTTGCGTCAGGAAGTTGGGATCGAACCGCATATCTGACCTGCTGTCGGTATTGGCTTCCATAGCTGATAAATATCCGGCTAAAACGGATTTGCAATTAAATATCGAACGGATATCCGAACGTTCAAAATTCCGTCTGCATTAAGCATCCTGACAAAATAGTGCCATCTAATTCCGAATGAACAAGTTATGACGAATTTTCCTGGTTGGCATGAGAACTGACTAAGGGATGCTGCAAGTTGAGAACAATACGAAAAGACGAACGAACATGAAACCAATCTTGGAAATTAACGAGCCGGACTTCGAAATGGAAGTTTTGAAATCCGGGCAGCCTGTCCTGGTAAACTTCTGGACGGAATGGAGCCAGCCATGCCGGAGACTCGGACCGGTGCTGGAGGAAGTTGCCGCCGGATGCAAGGGAAAAGCAAAGGTCGTTAAAGTCAATGCGGATGCCAATCCTCAACTCGGGATGTCGTATTGGATTCAATCCATTCCAACCTTGCTCTATTTCATCAACGGCGCGGAGCGCGCGCGAATTGTCGGCACGGCCAGCAAGGAAGCGATCCTCGCCAAATTGGAATCACTCATCAACTAAACCAACCAACGCCAGCATCGCCATTAAAGCAAATCCTTATGAACACTATTCACGACAACCATGACTCACAAACTGAAAACGCCGTCACCGATTTTGGCAAGCGCGCCAATTCGGCGGCGGTCGAGACCCCAATAACTTTGCGGCGCCCAAATCCCAACGGCGACGAAAAAATCCCAACGGGCCCGCCTCCCAACCTGGGCGCCGCAAAGAAACGCCTTCACCAAACGCTCGCCGCAGTCGCCGCCCTGATAGTGGCGCTGGCCGCGGGCGCTTATTACCTCTGGTTCGTCGTGCCGTTTCAATCCACCGACGACGCGTTCATCGAGGGTTACGTCATCCCGATTGCGCCAAAAGTGCCGGGATATGTTGATCAGTTGCTGATTACAGACAATCAACAAGTCAAAAAAGGCGATGTGCTGCTGAAGATTGATTCGCGCGATTACGAGACCAGTCTGGCCCAAGCCCGCGCGGACCTGGCGGCGGCGCAAAGCCAGGTGGACCAAGCGCAGGCGCAGGTGAAAGCCAGCCAGGCCAAAGTCGCGGAGGCGCTGGCGGCAGTGGTGGCGGCGGATGCGGAAAATGAGCGCGCCGCGGACGATCTCAAGCGTTACGAGTCCGTGGACAACAGCGCGGTCTCGAGAAGCGCGTTTGACGCGGCGCAATCCCGCGCGCGGACGGCCCAGGCCGATTGGGAAGGGGCGCGCAGCAAGTTCCAAGCCGCCGAGGCGGAAGTGACGTTGAGCGAGGCTGGCGTTGAAACCGCCAGCGCTGGCGTACAACAGGCCGAAGCCAGGCTCCAGCAGGCCGAATTGAACCTTTCCTACACCCAGGTCACCGCGCCCGAAGACGGCCGGGTGACGCGCCGCGTGGTGGAACAGGGCGCCTATATCCAGCCCGGCCAAGCGCTCATGGCCATCGTGCCGCGCCAGTATTGGATCATCGCCAACTTCAAGGAAATCCAATTGACTCATATGCGCCCCGGCCAGCCGGTGGAGATCAAGGTGGACGCCTATCCGCAGTTCAAATTCAAAGGCCACGTGGACAGCATCCAAGCTGGCGCGGGCGCGAGGTTCAGCCTGTTTCCGCCGGAGAACGCCACGGGCAATTACATCAAGGTGGTGCAGCGCGTGCCGGTGAAGATTGTTTTTGATGAGGATCCCAACACGCAGCTTGCGCTTGGCCCCGGCATGTCCGTGGACCCCAAAGTGCGCGTGAAGTAGTCACCCAACGCGAGAAACAATCTTCTGCCCCAACTTATGAATGGCGATTCGAACCAGCTCAAAATCAATCCGTGGCTCATTGCGATCGCGGTGATTGTGCCGACCTTCATCGAGGTGCTCGATACCACGGTCGTCAGCGTCGCGCTGGAAAACATCGCGGGCAACCTCTCGGCCACGATCTCCCAGGCGACGTGGATCCAAACGGGCTACCTGATTTCGAATGCCATTGTCCTGCCTGCCAGCGCGTGGTTTTCCGCATTATTCGGGCGGAAGCGTTTTCTCATGGTCTGCATCAGCATTTTCACCGTGGCTTCCTTCGCCTGCGGCGCGGCGCCGAATCTTCCCTTTCTGATCTTTGCATCCATCGTGCAGGGCGCCGGCGGCGGCGCGTTGCAGCCGATTTCGCAGGCGATTTTGATGGAGAGTTTTCCGCCCGCCAAACGCGGAGTGGCCATGGCCGCTTACGTGCTGGGGGTGGTCCTGGCCCCCGCGGTGGGACCGGTCGTGGGCGGCTGGCTCACGGAAGACTATTCCTGGCGTTGGATTTTTTATATCAACATCCCTTGCGGCATCTTCGCCCTGTGGATGATCCAACAATTCGTCTTCGACCCTGAATACATCCGCAATGCCAAAAGAGGACGGATCGATGGGATCGGCTTCGGCTTCCTGGCTTTATGGCTGGGCACGATGCAAACGGTCCTCAACAAGGGACAGGATGACGACTGGTTCAATTCCAATTTTATTTGCGCGCTCTCGGTAATTTCCGCCATCGCGTTCGTCGTGTTTGTCGTGAGGGAATTTTGGACGCGCGAACCGCTCGCCGACTTGAGGGTCTTTGCCGACCGGAACTTTTTCTCCGCCACGATTCTCGCCGCGGTGGTCTTTCTGCTGTTGTATGCCATCCAAAACCTGCAGCCGATCATGGCGGAAAGCCTCATGGGATATACCGCTTTTGTCAGCGGAGTGGCGCAAGCGCCGCGTGGCTTGGGCATGTTGATCGGGACGCCGCTGGTGGGGTATTTGACCGGGAAAGTGAGCGACCGTCTGCTCATTGGTCCCGGGATGATCCTGATCGGGATTGCCTCCTTAATGATGGGGGATTTCAGTCTCGACATTTCCAGCCACGATTTTTTCTGGCCCAACTTTATTCAAGGTTTCGGAATGGCGCTGACAATGGTTCCCCTGATGACCGTGGCGATGGCCACCATTCGCAACGAGCAAATGGGCAATGCCACCGGGCTGTTTGCGCTGGCGCGCAATCTGGCGGGCAGCATCGGCATCGCCGTGGCGATTGCCATGGAATCGCGCGGCGCGTTGCGGCATCAAGCCTATCTGGCCGGTCATCTGACTCCTTATGATCTGCCTTATCAGAATGCGGTCCAAATGGGGCAGGCCGCGCTGACC
Organism: Limisphaerales bacterium; assembly: GCA_052140285.1. Classification (GTDB taxonomy): domain Bacteria; phylum Verrucomicrobiota; class Verrucomicrobiia; order Limisphaerales; family UBA11358; genus UBA11358. The sequence continues at coordinate 3,700 of JBKQUF010000084.1, forward strand.
CCCGCGATGGGAGCGCAAGCGGAACCCGGCACTTTGGGCGTCATTTATCAATTGCTGCTTCAGCACTCCAACATGATTTCCTTCGTTGACCAATACCGCTGGCTGGCGCTGATCTGCTTTTTGTCCGTCCCGCTGGTGCTGCTTTTCAAAAAGGGGGACGGCAAAAAAACCGTGATGATGCATTAACGCGAAGTGAACAATATTTATGAAAACACCAACATTAAAAACAAAATCCACCGGACAGTATGCGAGCGCCAAGACCATTCATACTCCGCAATTGCCGCGCTACTTCGAGCGAATCCGCCAACGCGCCCGGGAAATTTACCGCGCGCGCGGCGGCATGATGGGGATGACATTGAATGACTGGCTGAAGGCCGAGCAGGAACTGAAACGGGATTTCGGAAAACAAACCAATGGCACCAACAATCATGAAAGACACTATGACAACGACCAATTTTGATCTAACCCTGGACGTTTGCGCTGAAGACGGGTCGCGCACGCGGTTCTACCAAAACGACGAAGCGAGCGTCAGAACAACGCTGCGGCAGTTACTCTCGCCCCGGCTGTTCAGCCAGCCTTTGCTCACGCTGGCTTCGGAACACAGCGTCACCGCCATTCCCTGCCGGAGCATTGACCTGATTCTGGCTCATACGGAATCACCGCCGCCATTGCCTCTGCCGCCTGACTGGCTGGACATTGTTGAAGTCAACGGCGAGGCGTTCTTTGAAGATGCCGACCCCGAAGAATCGCCGGAACCAAAAGACCAAACATTGTTCCTGGCGGAAATCCACACGCTCGGCGACTGGATGATTCGCCTGAAGTTGGAGAGGAAGCATCATGGAACCATTCAGGAACAACGCCAATTCTGGACCCATTTTTTCGACTTGCCGGGCATTCCCTTTCGCCTGGAGGCCGGCGGGATTGGTTTTATCAATCCATCGAAGATCACCCGGGTGACCGTGTGTCCGCCGTTCAACGGGGTCCCCGAGACGGCGATGCCGGCGGATTTATTGCAGTGCATTCGCTCGTGAAAAATAAATACCAACGCCGAAAGCCGCAAAAAAAATTATGAAAATCAACCATCTCTTGCTTCTCACCTCACTGACCCTCTGGACCGGCGGCTGCGCCGTCGGTCCCAATTACCACCAGCCCGGCGTGCCGACACCGGCGCACTGGAGCGAACCTTTGAACGGCGGCGAAACCGGCGGCCCCGCCGCCGTCGCCGACTGGTGGAAAAATTTCCGCGATCCCGAACTGGATTCGCTGATTTCGCGCGCCACTCAATCCAACCTCGATTTGAAAATCGCCCAGGCGCGCGTGCGCGAAGCGCGCGCCGAATACGGCATCGCCGCCGGAAATTTGTGGCCGACGGTGGATGCTTCCGGTTCCTACGCGCGCCAGCGGGAAAGTCAGAGGCAAGCGCTGATTGGTCCCGGCGACCGTGTGCCGCCGGGCGTGCCGGTCAACAACAACTACTATCAATCCGGCTTCGATGCCTCGTGGGAGATTGATGTGTTTGGCGGCCAACGCCGCGCCGTGGAATCGGCCAAGGCTCAAGTCGCCGCTGCGCAGTTCGGCGAACGCGACGTCCTCGTCACCCTGCTGGGCGAGGTCGCGCGCAATTACGTGGAAGCGCGCGGCGATCAGCGGCAACTGGAGATTGCCCGCGAAAATATCACGGCCCAGGAGCATACGCTGGCTCTGACCCAAAACCGGTACACGAACGGTTTGGCGAACAATCTCGACGTGCAACAAGCCAGCACGCTGCTGGCCACCACGCGCGCCGCCATGCCGACGCTGGAAACGGCCCTCCAGGCTTCGATTCACCGACTCGGGGTTTTGTTGGGACAACCACCGGAATCGTTGCAAACCGAATTGTCCGCCGTCGCGCCCATTCCCGCCGCGCCGCCCGAAGTGCCCGTCGGTTTGCCTTCGGAATTACTCCTGCGCCGGCCCGACGTGCAGGAGGCGGAACGGCAACTGGCGGCGGCGACCGCGAAAATCGGCGTGGCCAAAGCGGACTTGTTTCCGAAATTTTATCTCACTGGTGTTGCCGGATTTCAAAGCGTGAGCGCCGGCGACTGGTTCGATGCCGGCAGCCGGTTCTGGTCCGCCGGTCCGACGGCGCAATGGAACATTTTCGATGCCGGCCGCATCCGCGCCAACATCAAGATTCAAAACGCCCGGCAGGAACAGGCGCTGGCAACTTATGAGCAAACCGCGTTGAGCGCGTTTGAAGACGTGGAGAACGCGCTGACGGCTTACGCCAAGGAGCAAGTGCGCCGCCGTTCGCTGGAAGACGCAGTCACGTCCAGCCAGGAATCCTTGCGCCTGGCCAATCAACTCTACGCCAACGGCCTGTCCGATTTCATCAACGTCCTGGATGCCGAGCGCTCGCTCTATCAGGCGCAGGACGCGCTCGTTCAAAGTGACCGGACCGTTTCCACGGATGTCATCGCGCTCTACAAATCCCTCGGCGGCGGTTGGGAAATTGAACCTTCATCGGTTGCCAGCACGGCGTCAACCGTACCATGAATACAATCAACCTCCAATCCACAATGAAACTAAATCAATTGGCACTGGACGGTCGCGAGACGAATTCCGCGGCGCCGGCAGCGCGATGGAACAATTTTCAAGATTCGGAGCCGGACCCGATGATCGATGGGGCCGTGCGCTCCCATCTCGACGTGCGCATCGCCCCACTGCGGGTGCGGAAAACGTGCGCCGCCTCCGCCGATCTCATCGTCCACAAGTCCGGCTCCTACGCTGGCCCGCCCCCATTGGCAAATCAACCTGCGTTGGCCGAGGCGGCACAGGACGAAAGAGCCGCTGGAAAACTCGCTGCGGAGCCTTCGGCAGAACGGAGCGATACAAGCTTTATTCTGTATTTGCGGGAAATTGGCCGAATTAAGCTGCTCACCCCGCGGGAAGAGATTGAGCTGGCCACCCGCATAAGGAGAGGGGACCCGGAGGCTCGCGACCAGATGATCAAGGCCAACCTGCGGCTGGTGGTTAAGATTGCCCGAAACTACGAAGGGTTTGGAGTGCCGTTGCTCGACCTGATCAGCGAGGGGAACATTGGCTTGGTGAAGGCCGTGGAGCGGTTTGATCCGGGCAAAGGCGGGAAACTATCCACCTATGCCGCCATTTGGATCAAACACGCGATCCGCCAGGCATTAACCAACCAGTCAAGGCTTATTCGACTCCCCGCCAATGTCGTGGAAAAACTTGCCAAAATGAGCCGGGCTTCCATGCGCATTCAGGGAGAATTGGGCCGCGAGCCTACCGACGAGGAATTAGCTGCGGAATTGGAGACCTCCGCGTCGCGAATCACCCAAATGAGGATTGCCTCCATTTGGCCCGTTTCGCTTGACGCCCAAGTCCTCGGCGAAGAATCCCATAGTTATGCCGAGATAATTGCCGATGAAAGGAACGAAACGCCCGGCCAGGAATTCGAAAAAAAAGCTCTCGGGGAATTGCTGCAACAAATGATGGCCACACTGCGTCAGAAAGAAAGAGATGTTCTGTGCTTGCGCTTTGGATTCGACGGGGAGGAGCCAAAAAATCTGGAAGAAATCGGCGAGGAGCTTGACATCTCCGGCGAACGCGCGCGGCAGATCCAAAACGTCGCATTCGCCAAACTCCGTCGCTGGATCAACGCATTGGAGCGTCCGCGACGCCAATCCAAAGTGAATTTCGGGCGTTCGTGCGCCAGCCAAAAACCAACGCCCGGCATCCGGGGATGCGGTTGGGAACACCCGAAGCGGCAACCCGAACCCCTGGAGCTTGTTTCCCAAACCTAACTCCAACGAATGAATCCATATGTCTTATTATATTACTTCAACTGACCATTGCGTGTTCCTCACCTGCGAGGGCAACTATTCGCTGGAGGGAATAACGACCGCCTGGAAGGAAGCCCGGGAAGTATTGGCTGAAAGGGAATGGGAACGCGTTTTGGTGGATTTCACGGCCCTGCGAACCAGCCCAGATACGGATGAACTCTTCGATTTGGCAAAACTTGTTTGGCGCGGTTTTCCCCCAAGGGGACGGATTGCGCTGCTAATTCGGTGGGACCAGGCCAGGCCGGCCAAATTGCTTGAAATGCTGGTTCGGAGTTTTGGCATGTATCTGACAGTTTTTGTCAGTGAAGAGCAAGCCGAGGCCTGGGTTCTGGAAAACTCACCCCGCAAACAACCGGAAGAACTCGCGATATCCAAAAGAGGAGTTTTACAATGTCACATTCCATAAAATCACTTAAAAAAGATAAGTGCGTAAGTCTGACGTTGGAAGGTGAGATACCACTCATTGAAATTATGGCCGCCCGGTATGTAGTAAGCGGACTCCTGGCCAAGTGGCGATGGAACAAAGCGGTCGTGAAAATCGCCGATTTGCACTCCACACTTACAACGCTGGAGGTGATTGATTTTGCCAGTGATCTATCTTCGGACTTGCCCCGGGACGCGCGAGTTGCGCTCGTCGTCCGCCTGGAACAGGAGCGAAACGCCAAAATCATCGAGAGAGTCGCCCGTGGCGGAGGCGTGCTCCTGGCTTACTTTTTTGACATGGAGGAAGCCAAAGCTTGGCTGAGGGGCACCACCCAGGATGGACAAATCCATGATCGGCCGGATGGCAGACGCTTATGAACGCTCCAGTTCCAAATGATTTTTTGCATTTTCCCGGTAAGAATTCCCCGAAAGATTCGCGCGTTGACCCTCTGAACCTGACGCATCCTGCCCGGCTTTCGAGTGACCGCTGGCATTCGCCTGCTCTTCCCTCTCCGCTCCCATCGGATGGGAGGGGAGAGGGCCAGGGTGAGGTGAGGGTCCGGAGAGTTCATGGGGAGAAATGCCTTTTTCATAGCAACCCAACCATCGCCAAAGTCGTAAAGACCTTGAAAATTCCAACTCTCCTCGGAATGCTTGCGCTGCTGGTCAGTGGTTGCGCGCACTATCCCGTCAATGCCCGGTTGACGGCGGTGAATCCGAACACCGGTTACCGCTTCGAATCCGTCGCGACCCGGACAAATTCAGACGACCTTCTGATGGTGCTCGCTTTTTCCGGCGGAGGCACCCGCGCGGCGGCTTTGAGCTACGGCGTGCTGGAAGAACTCGCGAAAACGGAAGTGGGACCACCCGGCAATGAGCATCGTTTGTTGGACGATGTCAAAGTTGTTTCCGCCGTTTCCGGCGGAAGCTTCACCGCAGCCTATTATGCCCTCTATGGCGACCGCGTCTTTTCGGATTATGAATCGCGCTTTCTCAAGAAGCATGTTCAAACCGGCCTGCTTCTGCGAGTCCTGGCCCCGTGGAACCTGCCGCGATTGGCTTCGCCGAAATATGGCACCAGCGATTTGGCGGCGGGATACTATGACCATTTGCTGTTCAAAGGCGCGACATTTGCCGATCTGGCTCCGCGGCCCGGCCGTCCTTTCCTCATCGTCAATGCCACCGACCTGGGCATCGGCTCGCGCTTCGAGTTCACCCAGGACCAATTCGACCTGCTCCAGTCCGATTTGTCGAAGTTCCCCATCGCGCGCGCGGTGGCGGCTTCGGCGGCGTTCCCGCCTTATTTTGCGCCGATCGTTCTGAAAAATTACTCGGCGGAAAATCCCGCGCCGGAGCCGGAGTATATTGAGTCCATTTTATCCAATCCCACGGCCTCCAGCCGGTTGAAAAATCTGGCCTTGGAGGAGCGCTCTTACATTGATGGTGACCGCCGAAAATATATTCATCTCGTGGACGGCGGCATCACCGACAACCTAGGCCTGCGTGGACCTGTGGAAGAGGCCATCCAGCTTGAAGAACCGGGCGTGGCCCCGCAGGTTCCCGTCAAAATTCCGCGACGATTGGCGTTTATCATCGTTGACGCGAGCGCCGAGCGGGACTACGGCTGGGATTCGAGAGAGCGGACGCTTGGAATGAGAACCCTCATGAGTTCCGTGGCGCAGGTCACCGGAAACCGTTATTCATTTGAAACCATTGAACTGTTCCGGGAAGTTTCGGCCCGCCTGGACCGCGAGCGTGAAGCGGCCCGTGTCCCAGCCGGCAATTCGCCCTCAACCCAAATTGAGTCGTATATTGTCGAACTTCATTTCAATCAAACGGCCAATGAAGCGGATCGGCGCTTTTTTAATTCAGTGCCGACGAGTTTGCAGCTTCCCGCTTCGACGGTGGACCGTCTGGAACAACTCGCGGGCACGGAGTTAAATAACAGCCCGGAATTTCGCAGATTAGTCGAGGACCTCCGGCACCCAAACGCCGCGCCGGCGGTCAACCTCGCTGGAAAGGATGAAACCCCATGAAAACGCAACGCCAGACAATCAAGATTAGCTGCCCACCGAACAGCGATGACCTGCCGGCCGTTGTTAAGATCAAGTTCGCGGGAATAAATCAAAATGCGAACACGCCAAGACTGAAACGAGAAATTGGCAATCAAAGAATTAAGCCAGCCACGGTTCTCACTCTTTGTGGGATTACGGCCATGATCTTGTTGGGAACCGTCCCGGCCCAGGGACAGACATCCCCGGCAGATTCCGCGTCCGATGCGGACCCGACTTCGAATTTTTCGAGTGCCAACATCTGGCAAAACGGCATCGGCGCGGGATTTAAGCCTGGGACCCAATCCGTTGGTTTCGAGACCGGCGCCGGCTATGGACTTAAAATCTTCGGCGCCAAGAAACATCATGATCTGGCTTTGGCCAGCCTTTCTTACGGTTACATGTTGGGGTCTGTGGATGGGGAAGACCACTGGTATCGGGGCAACTGGGAATTGCGCGGTGAATTGCTCAGCGGCGCGCAATTTTCTCCAAACGATGATTGGCTGGTGGGTCTCACCCCGCACCTGCGTTACAATTTCGCGACCGGCACCCGCTGGATCCCGTTTGTTGATGCTGGAGCCGGAGTATCCGCCACCAGCATCGGACACCCGGACCTGTCCCACTACTTCGAATTCAATCTGCAAGCCGGCGCCGGCGTCCGCTACTTCATTCGAGACAATGTTGCGCTGAGTGTGGAAGCCCGCTATCTCCACATGTCCTGCGCCGGAATGAGCACGCCAAACCTGGGACTGAACAATGTGAACGGAATGGTGGGCCTCAATTGGTTTTTCTGAAAGGACAGGATGAATCTCCACCAAATCCCACTCGAAAGGAAAGAGTCATGAAAGAGCAAGCTATGGAAAGGAAAATAATTGTGAAACTGAATCGTTTATTGCCTGCCGTATTCTTAACCATCGCGGCCGCGGGTTGCGCCACCAATGACGGCCCTGAAAATTACGGATCGCCCAATAGCAGCCTGCCGGCGCATTGGGACAACTTTGCATCACCCAATTACCTGCCGCCGGCGTGTTGGGACAACGTGCTTGGCGGCGACGAGAGCAGCCCTCCAGTGACTCCCGCCAGCGCCTGTGCCATGAGAAGGAGGGAAGCATGAGTCCCCTGTATTTCCTGCTGGTGATCGAATCGTTTGTCATTGGCTGGATGTGGCACAACCAGTCGGCGCGATTTGAAAGGAAACATGAAAGTGAAAAACCGGACCCGGCGGTCTTGTTCTCCCGCATCCCTCAACGGACCCCGCGCCGGGCGCCTCGTTGCCGGGAAACACCGCCAAGAGCCGCGGGTCTTCATCAAGAAATAAAACCGCATGAATGCTGAAACTCTAATCGCGCCTGCCGTGGAAAGCGAAACCTGCCGCGTCTGCGGGCGTAGTGTAAAAGACCAGTGGTTTGCGCATCTTCCCGGACCCGACGGCCGGGTTTCGCTTTGCAGTCCATCCTGCACCATCAAGTATCTTGATCAGCCCGCGCCTCCGCCAGGATGCACAACCCAAACCATTCACAACCCAAATCCATAAAAATAAATGAACAGCCAAATTTATGAACCGAACCCAAACGTGATCGCGTCGCCCAATTCCGCCAAGCGGACGCGCCACCACATGGACTTCTTCTGCGATGCCCCGCAAGCGCAAAGCGTGCGGCTCGTGGGTGATTTTAATGGGTGGGACCTCGCCGCAACCCCGATGCAGCGGATGCCCGATGGCCGGTGGATGGCCGGTTTGGAACTATACCACGGCCATCATCAATATCTGTTCGTGGTTGATGGTCATCCGGTGCTTGACCCGAAAGCAAACGGCATCGCTCGCAACGACCACAATGAGCGCGTTTCACTTGTGGCCATTAGTTGACCAGAGGACGCCATTGGAAACGGAACTGCTGCGCCCGGCCCCGCCGCTGGTGAGCACGGAATAATTCCGTCGGGTCATTCATTGAAAGCCATGGTGGCGTCCTGGCCTAACATCGTTTGGGCGGCTTGGATAAAGGCATTTTGCGCTATCGCCGCGCCGGGCGTCACGGTTTGTCCATTTTGTTGCAACACGACTTCGTTCATCATTTCCTGCTGCTGGCTTCCTGTCTTGTTTTGTTCCTCTTGTTTTTCGATTTCCAATTTACTGGCTGCCAACGGATACAAATTATCTGGAGCCACCGGCTGCTTGGAATTGGCCATCGCCACATTATTCCAAAGCGCGGCAAGATCGGAAACCGAATTGAACGACTGACAGGTATGCCGCCCCAATGGGTCGAGCCGCAGGAGATTGAAAACCACCGCGTCACGATTCGTCGCTGTTTGAAAAACATGGTCGCTGAGGGACGCAATCTTTGCCCATGCGTTGAGGTAGTCGGGATCCAATCTGACCGCCGCCAGATAATTCGTCATAGCCTCTTGGTAACGTCCTTCTTCATCGCGCAAATATCCCAGCAGGTAATGGACTTGGGGTTTGTTCGGCGTCTGTTGAACCAGTTGGGTGAAAACTTTTTCGGCAATGCCCTGCGCCCGTTCGCCGTCAAAAGCCCGTTGACAACCAAAGCAATAGCTTTCGACGCGGCCAAAACTGTCGGGCATCAACTCATAAGCGCGACGGTAATGTTCTTCCGCTTTGTCGAACTGTCCCATGTCGGAAAACAGGATGGCGAGCCGTGCATGGATGCAATACGCATTGGCAAAGTGAGTCAACGAATCTTGGTACATGACCACTGCCCGCTTGAGAAGCCCGGCGGATTCGTATTGATCTGCCCGTTCGGCCTCTTGCACCGCTTCCACGGCCCCGTGTAATGTTGCGGCCTCGTTCGTGTCGCCCTGTGCGGCGCGAATTTCCGCCAGTTCCCCGTATGCCCGGAGCCGGTCACCCGGACCTTCTTCTCCGTCGGTGGGGTCAATGGAAATCGCCTTGCGGGCCGCCTGTTCGGCCTCCGCCAATCGTTGATGCGCGCGCAGGTAGTGTGCCTTCCAAATTAACGGGCGCTCCTCAAACTGATCGCGCCCAAATAAAACGTCCAATTCGGCTGGAACTTGTTCGTCATCCAATGAAAGTAAAAGTTCATACAGCCGGTCGCACCCGGCGGATTGGGTGAGCAATACGTCGAGGATCTTATGCCCCTCGTCTGGATGTCCGGTTTTTGCCAAAGCGGAAGCGAGGTAATACCCGACCGGAACAGGCGTGTGTTTAAACGAGAAACTTGGCTCCAAATCTTCGAGATCAATCTGGCTGGTGTTCAATTTAGCCAAGTCCTTCGCCCCCCAATACGGCGCTTGATCAAACAACTTGATGACATCCGCATTTCTTCCAGCGTCATGGTATAAACGGGCCAGCGCCCCCAAAATACTGCTGGACGGGGAATTAACGTCCGACGATTCATATTGCGGGGCGCTGCTTTGTCTTGCGACGGCATTGGACAACGCCAGGGCCAAAACCGATTCGGCTTCCGGGCCGCGGCCAATCTCCTCTAAAAATTTCGCCAATAAAATTGCCGTGGAATCACCCAGGTAATCGTACGGAGTTTGTGGTTTCAGCATGTCGTCCTTTGCAACGGCAATGCCCTCTTCCTGCCATTCCGGATGGTTTAACAGGTGCCCGATCTGCGCCAGTTGCAATCCAAGGTGGCCCCGGTCATCGTTGTCTGAAAACCGCATTGCCGGAAACGGCTGTTCATTGGTTTGCAGCAATTGCCGCAGTTCCGCCACGCCCGCTTCGACTTGGTCGTCGGCCAGAAGCGCCTGACAGAGCAATTGTCGCAGGTGGGCCCGCTGATTTTTGCTCAAATCAGGCTTTGCCATGGAAGTTTGGACCAACACGACCATTTGTGAGGTTTGTTCGGCATTTGCCGCCAATTGCACATATTCATCCCAAAAAGGCAATTCCGGGTCCTGTTGCAATAGCTCGTGGAAGAAGTCATTCAGTTGCATGGTGAATCCATCGCGTTCCATCTCGTGAACCACCTCATCCGGGATGGAGACATTCTCCTCCGTCTTAAACTGTTCGGCGATCTCCACGGCATTGGTCGTGCGCCCTTGGGAAATCAGGCCCAACAAATAATAAATGCGGGCATTCTGCTTTTGGTAATCTCCAGGTGTCTGGGCCGGCACCGCCATCGATGGCATTCCGGGAATGGCGACCGGTATTTGGTTCGTCTCCGTGGCGCCAAATCGCTTTTCCAACGCTTCATACAAATCCACTGAGTCCAATGAATTGACCAGTGACCATTGCGGCGCTTTCAGTTGGCCCACCAATTCCAAGGCAAGCTTTTGCGCGAGTGTGTCCGTGGCGGTTCCATTGTCAATTTCCAGTTGGTCTTTCGTTTTAACCAAGGCGTCCCGAAGAAAAGCTTCAGCCTTCTGCGGTCCAACCAGGGAGACCAGATCCGGTATCTGTAATTGCGGTTCGTAAAATTCTTCCGCCCGTTGGTTCGCAATTTTGCTTTCGAGCGCTTGCAATACGGCGTCCGGATTGTCCTGCAACGCCAGCAGCGAAGAGCTAAGTTGATCAAATAACGAATTATAAAAATTCGCCTGGTTCGATTTGGCCTTCGCGGCGAGGGATTGCAATGTGTTGAGGTCTTCCTGGCGTTTCACCGTGTCCCCCGTCAATGTATGGGCCAGCAATCGCAAGCCCACCTGATGCACGGCATCCGCATCTTGCCCGGACGGCCGCGATTCAATCGCTTTGGCCAATTCCGTCCAGGCGCCGGGTGGGGGCAATGCCTCAATCAATTCCTGCGGTTGAAGCGGCTGGGTATCTCCAGTTTGCCCGAAGGAATCGGCGGCGGATGCGGTTAATTGGATGAACCGGTCCACGAGGGCCAGCCACTGCGTTGCCGCCTCGGGAGGAGTCAGGGTGGCGGATTGTTTCGCAAAACTTTTCATGTCCGCGCGCAACTGGGCCGTGGGTGAGAGAGTTTTATTCGTGGTGGATTGTTGGGTTTCGGCGGCTTGCTGCAAGACAGCTTCGACGCCCCTATAACCTTCGCTCGATCCTTGCCCGGAACTTCTGGTCACGGCCAGCGCGGTGGCGATGCACACTGTTATGATGCCAAGTATTCGTGGAGAATAGCGGTTCTTCATAAAATGCCCTTTTACTGTTTGGGTTGACTGATTGATATACTTATAGTCCCGGCGTGGCGCGAGTCAACCCCTCAATGCGCCTTACACTTCCCGTACCGTTGCCTTCAATTGCGTCTTAAACGCCTCCAGCACTTTCGCGTGTGTCGTATTCACTTCCGCGTCGGTCAACGTTTTCTCCGGCGAGCGATAAATGAACGCGTAAGCCAGACTCTTCTGTCCTTCGGAAACGTTTTTCCCGCGGAACACGTCGAATAATTCCACGCTTTCCAGATTGGCCGCTTTTGCCTGCTTCACCACCTGCAGGACCGAGGCATGCGTCGTCGCTTCCGGCACCAGCATCGCCACGTCCCGGCGAATCGCCGGAAACTGCGGCAGCGCCTTGAACGATTTCGCCGGGTTCCTTCGCGCCAGCAATTGGTCCAAATCCAGTTCCGCGAGAAAGACTGCGTCGCGCAAATCGTATTTCCTGGCCAGCGGCGGCAGCAACTGCCCGAATTCGCCTAACAACAGTTTCCCGCCCAGCGCAATCTTCGCCGACTCAATGAACAACGGCGATGCCTCGCCGCGGCCAAACGTGACGCCGCGAATCCCGAAATGCTCCAGGAATTCTTCCAGCAGGCCTTTCAGGTCGAAAATATCCAGCTTCACCCCGCGGTCATCGCCGGACCAGAAGGGCAGGGCGCGTTGCCCGGTCAACGCCATCGCGATGCGCCGGCCCTCCTTGACGGCGCCGTTCTGCTGGCTGAAAACACGGCCAATCTCGAACAACGCCACCTCATAATTTTTTCGGCTCACGTTATGGCGCAGCGAATGAATCAGCCCCGGCAGCAGGCTTGGTCGCAGCACATTCATGTCTGAACTGAGCGGATTCGCCAGCGGCGCCAGCAGTTCAGCCGGCCCCTGGCATTCCAGATCCGACACCAGTGTTTGGCCCTGGGCTTCATTCAAGCCAAGGCCCGTTAGAATTGCCCGCGCCTCGACGATCACATCGTAAATCGCGTCAAAATCATTGCTCCCAATCGCATTGCGTGGCGGCGTGGCGGGAACCTGTTCGATTCCATATAGCCGTTCAATCTCTTCGATCAAATCCACCTGCCGTTTCAAATCCACTCGCCACGTCGGAACCTTGAACGTACACATCCCTGGCGTTTGTTCCGAGACTGCCAATCCCAGTTTGGCCAAGAACGCCACCTGTTCATGATGGGAAATGCCGATGCCGAGAAGCTCCCTGGTCTTGGCGAAATGCAAGGTGATTTGACGCGCCTCGACCGGCTTGGGATAAACGTCCACGACCCCTTCCGCCAGTTCGCCCCCGGCGGTTTCCAAAATCAATTGCGCCGCGCGTTGGCTCGCCCAATCGCAAATGCCCGCGTCCGCCCCGCGCTCGAACCGGTAGCTCGATTCACTCCGCAATCCCAGCGACTTGCTCGTGCGCCGGATGTTTGTCGGCGAAAAATACGCGCTCTCAATCAGCACATCGCGTGTGGCATCGTTGATCTCGGTGTTTTGCCCGCCCATCACCCCGGCCAGGGCGATGCCCTTTTGCGCGTCGGCAATCAACAGCATCTCGCCCGTCAGGGTGCGCTCGACGTTGTCCAGCGTCTTGAATTTTTCCTGCTCGCCGGCGCGGCGGATAATGATCGTCGGTTTCCCGTCGGCCGCGGCAATGAGATGATAATCGAATGCGTGCAACGGCTGGCCGGTCTCGAGCATCACATAATTCGTGACATCGACCACGTTGCTGATGCTGCGTATTCCCACTTTCTCCAAAGCCGAACGCAGCCATTCCGGACTGGGACCGACTTTGACACCCTTGATGACCCGCGCCGTGTAGCGCGGGCATAGCTCGGCGTCCTCGACTTTCACCGACACCAAACTATCCGTCCGGGTTCCCGACGCGTGGATTTTTATTTCCGGAATCTTCAGCGCATTTCCTGTCACCGCGGCAATTTCGCGCGCGATGCCGATGACACTGTTCAAATCCGGACGGTTGGGCGTCACTTCCAGATCATAGACCACGTCGCTGTCGCCGCTGCGGCCGAGAAATTCGGCGAATGATTTTCCCACGGGCGCATCCGCCGGCAGGATCAGCAAGCCGTCCACCTTGTCCGGCAGGCCAAGCTCCTGGGGTGAACACATCATCCCCTGGCTCGTGATGCCGAACACTTTTCGTTCCTTGATGACAAACGGCTCTTTTTCGCCGGGCTTCAGCGGCAGCGCGAAGTTTGGCAAAATGAGCGGCACCTTGTCGCCCGGTTTATGGTTCGGTGCGCCGCATATAATGGTGCGTTCGCCCTGGCCATCGTTCACCTTGCAAACCGAAAGCTTGTCCGAGCCGGGCACCGGGTCGCGGGTGAGAATCTGCGCGACGACAATGCCCGCAAATTCGCCGCCAATTTTGTGGACGTCCTCCACTTCCAGGCCGAGCATCGTGAGACGCTCGGTCAATTCCTCCGGCGACCAGTCAAAATCAACATATTGTTTGAGCCAATTCAGCGTCACTTTCATTGTCGCGGCAATTTAGCGAATTTGAGGCCGCCGACCAATCAAAGAATTATCCGCTGGTTCCGCTGGGGTGTGAGACAAATTTCTTCTTCTTTGTTTTTGTTCAGTTTTTTAATGGCGGATACCCGTCAGTTTATATAAATCCTTCCACGCTGTTGGAACGTCCCAAATTGTCCCGTCAGGGACATCCGGCAATAGCCCGGCGTTTCAACGCCGGGACCGCATTCGGGATTTGCCTGGGTCCCGAAGGGACGGTTGAATAACCGGCATGTCCTGCGCGAGCTTGTGGGATTGATCCCAGCCGTCCCTTCGGGACTCAGGCCCGGCGGGGCGTGGGTCCCGGCATTGAAATGCCGTGCTGGTTCCAATCATCCCTGGCGGGATAAATCCTCTTCAGCGCGGCGAAGTCGTCCCAAGCCACCCCAAACAGTCGCCGGGGATTCAGAAGAATTTTGTCTCACACCCATTCCTCTGTCATATGATCGTCATATATGACATACGTCATATATACGCAGGTTTCGCGATTGTGCTAGAGTTTTGAAATCTCAATTCTGTTGTGCCAGACGCCCATGAGCGAAAGGGTGCTGATATTTGTGCGACGAACTGAAGCATGAAAGTAAAAACCGTCAATCCGAGTTGGTCTATGAATAACCCATTCCCTGATTCATTTCCTATGAACTCCTACCCTGCACAAAACCCGCAATCCCACCCCCGGCGAAGAACCGGTCGTTGGCAAAGTTTATTTGCCGCCAGTCTGACACTCGGCCTCGCGTTGCTCTTGCAACCCGCCCGCGCCCAGATCATCTATGAAAGCGATAGTTTCAATGATCCAAACGACGTTCTTACACTCAATACCAACGGCATTGGTGACGGATTCAACCCCTACGCGAGTGGAGGGACTGTGGAGGAAGCCAATGACAGAGCTCTGCTGATCACTACTGGCAATGGGGCGCAGCGGGAGGTCATCAATTCAATTGATTCTTTTTGCCTTTCCAACGGTGCCCCGGTCAGGGTGTTCAACTGGCAGAACGTCAGCTTTTCCGCATCTTCGGAGGAGACCGCCAACACCGACCGCTCGCTGCTCAATCTCACCGTTCAGACCAATGCGGCGGATTATTTTGAAAATACGCCAGCCGAACAGAGTGCGCCCGACGGATTTTACCTTCAGTTCAACAGCGACAGCTTGGCCAAATACACGGGGAATGGATATTGGACCAACCACACCAGTTGTTTGTTTTACAAAGGCGGCGGCACCAATGGCGGCGGCTATATGGTGGAATTGGCGAGCTGGCAGTTCAAGACCTTGTCATGGAATCCTGCTCCTTATAACACCAACTTTTCTCCAAACCTCGACATCCAAATAGTTCTTACCACCACCAATTGGGCGCTCAGTATCCTTGGCGATGTTAATACGAACGGCCAGCCACTCTACTTCAGCGGAGCCTACACCAACGCTGGGATTAATACTTCCACTAATGTAGGGGCTTGGGATATTATTGGGACCACCAACATCACCAGCGATGTCACCAACGATTTGGAGAATGGCGTGGGCTACTGTATTGGCGCCGAAAACCAAACTGAAGGGCCTGGACTCACCATGTCCTTTGGCAAAATAACAGTTGCTTCGATAGCCAATCCGATAGTGCTCGGTCCAACAATTACGACTTCGAATGAACTTGCGGCATTTGGTTACAATACCAACACAATTTATTCCGGTGAAGCCTTGGCATTGTCTGCCCAGGTGTCTGATACCTCCCCCGGGGCCAATGTGCAATACCTATGGCAGGTGGCGAACGAGGCCGTCCCCGGCACGTTCACCAATCTTGCCAACGGGACCAGTTCAAATGTCGTAATCAACACCCTTCCGTTTAGTGATGGCAACAATAGTAGCCCGTGGATATTCCAAGTCGTTGTCACCGACGGTATTAATCCGCCAGTCACAAACGCCACCCCGGTCACCATTCTCCCGGCTCAAGGCCCCCAGGTGACTCAGGATGTCCCGGGAACTGCCATCGTTCTCAGTGTCGGGCAAACCCTGACTCTTCCGGTAAGCTTATCCGGGAATCTGCCCATGTATTTCCAGTGGGTATTTAATAGTCAGAGTCTGTA
>JBKQUF010000085.1:0-16251 GCA_052140285.1 Limisphaerales bacterium
CTTTGGCAGTGCCTCGCGACCAATTTCACGGCCAGGCGATGAGCCTCTTGGAAGAAGTCGAGGCCGGGAGAGTGAAAATGATTACCACCCGCGCTGTTTTACTGGAATTTGCCAACTCTCTGGCCAATCCACAAAAACGAACAAATGCCGTTCAAACCCTCGAATCCTTTGAGCAGGATCCGCAGGTCGAGATTGTTCCATTGTCGGAAGAGTTGTTTGGCGGAGCCTTTGGGTTGTTCCGCCATCGGATGGACAAGGCGTGGGGCTTGACCGATTGCATTCATTCGTGGTCATGCAAGAGCGCGGAATTTCCGAGGCGCTCACTGCCGACGAACATTTTGAACAAGCCGGTTTTGTCGCGCTTTTGAATCAATGAATTATGCGCCTGATTGAAGCCATTATCGATGCGAACCACCGCGCGGTGGCGGGAGACAAGGAAGCCGGATTGCATCCGGATGATTTCGCGAATGAACTGCCGGTCGTGGCGTTGACGTGCATTGACCCGCGCCTGAACGCCTACTTTCCCAATGCGCTGGGGTTG
The DNA here is from genome assembly GCA_052140285.1 of Limisphaerales bacterium. Classification (GTDB taxonomy): domain Bacteria; phylum Verrucomicrobiota; class Verrucomicrobiia; order Limisphaerales; family UBA11358; genus UBA11358. The sequence continues at coordinate 542 of JBKQUF010000085.1, forward strand.
CCGGCGGAGAAATTCATCTGGCTGCGCAATGCGGGAAACATCATCACCGGCCCGCTTTCGAGCACGATGCGGTCGCTGGCGCTGGCGTGCGCGGTAAAGGAGGGCCGGGAAATTGCCATCATCGGCCATTCGGATTGCCAGATCGCGAAGACGACGGCGATGCGGTTGCTGGAACGGTTGAAGGAGTTGGGTGTGGACCGGCATTCGTTGCCGGACAATCTCAACGAATTTTTTGGGATGTTCGGCAGCGAACGGGCGAATGTCATCAAGGCCTGTGAGATTGTCCGGCACAGCCCGTTGATTGGTGCGCAGATTCCGGTCCATGGATTGTTGCTGGACACGGAAACGGGAAAACTGGAGTGGATTGTCAACGGGTATGAAGCCATGAAGGCGCAACCGGCGGTGCTGGGCGAACTGGGAAAAGGCAGTCCGTTGAGCAGCCTGAAGAATTTTGAGATGGGGGAAATGAAATTTCCGCAAATGAAGATCGGTGAACTGGCGGCGAAAGCGGAAAATCTGGTTGCCCACGAGATTGGGCAGGCAGCGGCCAGGGCGGAGGCGATTCCCGTGGCGGAATCGGTGGAAAGTGAGATGAAACGAGCCGCGGATTATGCCGCGATTACTGTGCCGCCAAAAATTCCCGTGCCGCCGCCGATTCATCCGCGATTTAATATTCGGAAGCGGTGAGGGGCGGAACCATCCGCCGGTTTTATTCAAAAGCACTGGGGGCCGCGGGTGACACCGTGGAAATGGGCGCGGCCGATGGAACCAGAGGCGTGGCGCGAACATTTTTTACTTCATCCGGAGTTACCTCCAACCCGGAATTCCCGAAGGAGTTGTAAACAAACGTGAGCACATTGGCGATGTCCTGATCTGTAAGCGGAAACGACGGCATGCTATTGTTGAACGTCATGCCGTTCACCACAATTTCGCCCTGGTGACCGTGGATGACGATCCCAATGGCGCGCTGCTTGTCGGCATTCAAGAAATCCGAGCCGGCCAGGGGCGGGAAGACATTGGGACGTCCCAGTCCGGTGGGTTGGTGACAGGCGGCGCAAATGGAGGTGAACAGCCGCCGGCCCAATTCAACGCGCTCGGCCTTGGTATGCGGCACGTTCGCCGGCGGCGGAACGCCACGCGGACTTCCGCCATCAACCCATTCGCGGATCAACCTTCGTTGTTCATCGGTCAGGACGAGTGATTCGGGGCTGTTGGCGATGGGCATGGATTCCTTGTAATAGGTTCCCTGCCAACTGTCCCAAACGCGGCGCCGGATTTCCCAGCGGTCGGCGTAAGCGGTCCGATAGTCGAGCCAATTATAGACAAACCGCGATTCCTGGTTGTGGCATCGGGAGCAGTTGCCCATGAAGATCGGCTGGATGTCGCGCAAATAAGTCGGCGTCTGGTTGGTCGCGGTCGCGTTCTCGCTGGCCGTGGAGGCGGTGCTCGCACTTTGGGCCGCGGCTTGGGCGAAAGGAACGAACGCCAGCGCCGCGCTGAGGCAGGCCTGAAGGAATTGCGCGAGCCTCGATTGTTTTGAAAGTGAATTGGTTTGCATGGTTATTAGTGGTTTAAACATGGCATTCAGCAGTGGTTTCAAAATCCATAGGACAATTGCAAAAGCAATTGGCCGGCCTGGGAGGGATCGTTACTGCGAAAGAACTCGTAATCGCCTTCGAAGAACAGCGTGTTGGTGATGTAATAAACAAAACCGGCGGTGTATCGCTGGGTGTTGAAATCAAAGGCGTTGTCGTTTGAGTCGTAGGCGTCGCGCAAGGAATCGTAGCGGGCGACGAGTTCCGTGTTATTGATGATGGGAAGTTCGAAATTTAATCCGGCGAGTTTGTAACCAGCCTGGACAAACCAACCTTGTTGCTGAATTTGTCCCAAGTCGTCGCTGCCAAAGCGGGTCAGGATGTATTCGCCTTTGGCTTCGAAATTGGGCCCGAGGTGCAGCGCGGCATCCAAAACGCCGGCAGTCCAGAGATGGGTACCGGCATTGTCCCATTCGCCGGACTGGCCGGAAACCCCAAGTTCCAGGTCATAATGGGGTTTGTAAGGAAGGGGCAGGAACACGCCAAGTCGCGCGCCGCCGGAAGGGTGACCATGCAAATTGGCCACCACACCGTCCGAGCGCAAGCCCACGTTGCCGCCTAAATCGAGCGCTCCCGCATTACCGGTTCCATCCGCTGAGCCTGGCCCGTTGACTCCATAAACCGAGTAATTGATAAACTTGCCGGCTTCTCCAATGGCGATCGCGCCGCGCAACTCCGCTCCGACGCCCGTGCCGGGAATCAGCGCATCCACGGCCAAAGGGTCATCGGGGATTTTATTCAGCCAGCCTGCGCCGCGTTCGCTATAGGTTCCCAGGGGCAACAGCAGCTCGCCGGCAGAGAGGGTGGCGTAATCATTCAGCACGTAATCCAACTGCGCGAAACTAAGGTTGAAGGTGGTGGTGTGTCCGGAACTGTTGGGGGCGTCGTTCTGAAGGATCGTGTCGAAGCCGGACTCAAACAGCAGGTTGTCGCCGCCGCGATAAAGGAAGATCGGCGCAAAGTCCGCCAGCAAAAAAGAACCGTGTTGTCCGGCGGTCTTGTCGTACTGAAATTCCGCGTCGCCGAGCATCATGAAATTGTGGTTGACGGTGGCCTCGTCGATCGGTTGGCGCGGGAGCGGCTGCGCCTGGGCGGCGGCCTCGGCGCTTTTCTGCTCGGCGTTCGTGGCGAGCTGCTGGGTCTCGGCGAGCTTTTGCTGAAGCTGCTGGATTTGCTGCAGGTCGCTGGCATGGGTTTGCTGTTCAATGATATTCGTCTGTTGCAAACTTTGGACCTGCTCGCTCAATTTTTGCACCGCTTCCTTCAGGGCGTTAAAGTCAGCATCGCTCACCTCGGCCGAAGCCCGGGGCGGCAGGACCATTCCCATGGCGCAACCGGCGGCGGCCAATCCAAAAATCATCCGCGAAATTTTCATTGAGGTTTTCATTATTGGTTCAAGTGGTGGGGCGCTGCTCAACGACCGCTATTGTCCTGGAGATATTTCAAGATGAGCAGGGCCTGGCTGACCGGAATATTGGCGCGGACCTGCATGTGCAACATGATGGTTTTCCACTGGGCGGCCGTGCGTTCGGTGGGATAACGCTCGGGATGGCACCGGTTGCAATTGATAGAATAAAGTTCCGCGCCCGTCAGTTGCGGCCTGGACACGGAATTCTCCGCGGCCGGCGGGCCGGCTTGGTGGGCGACAGAGTTGGTTTGGACCGGCGCCGCGCCGGATTTCGCATCCTGGGAATAGAGGTTTGACTCCAAGGCGCCGATGGTTATCGCGGCAGCGGCGGCCAGGAGTGCCGTTCGCGCCAACATTTTCAATGGTTTGGATCTATTCATTGTCTTTGCGGATCAAGGTTGAGCTGCTTTTTGCTTTTTAGTACGACCACCAATGCTTATGAACGGGATAAATTATATTTAAGAGCGAAACACAGGCTCACCATTCGTTGTCATTGTTATGACAAGTATTGCTTTCCAAGTTTAGTGGGGAATCAGTCAACTCGCGCATAATCACGGTGAGGTAACCGCGGATTACGCGGGTTGAACGGCTTGGCTTGAATAGCAAGCAAAGATGAAGTGCTCGACAGGGTTTCTCTACCATCACTTTGAAATTATGAATGATGAATTGCCGGGGGTGAGCGGGCAGGCAAAAGAGATGAACGTTTTCGTTCGGGAGGGTCAATAAACGCCACTGGTTAATGAAAGCTAGGATGAAAAATGGTTAAAATGCCAGCAATCCAAGAACGCCAGGGTTGGCATGTCAATTGCGTTACAATGTCCCATGTAGTACTGCCGGTGAGCTACACGCAGCTTCAATATTCCAGTTCCGGTTGGCGGATCAACCCACCCAACCGGGACTTTTTTTTGAGGGGTGCAAGGCGAAACAGAATCTCCCGCGAAATGCCGCAATTCGCCTCGCGAATCCGCGCAAATCGTGTATCTTTCTTTAAGCAACCCCAAAGCAGTTAAAAGCTGAAGTCATGAAGAAAGAACCCAGGCCAGCGCCTGCTGACGCGAATACTCCCGGACTATCCGAGTCTCCGGCACCCACACCCACCGAACGCAAGGAGACGGGGGAAACTGTCGGCATTATGGACAGTTCGCGGGACATCGTGGAGCGCAAACAGGCGGAACATCACATTCAGCAGCTCAACCGCGTCTATGCCCTGTTGAGTGATGTCAACCAGACCATTGTGCGGGAAAAAGACCCCCAGGCGATGCTGCAAGCGGTTTGCCGGATTGCCGTGGAAAAGGGAAAATTCCGGATGGCCTGGATCGGCCGGTACGATGCGTCCACCGAGGAGTTGCAACCCGTCGCTTCCAGCGGAGTCGTGGATGGATATACTGATTTGTTGAAACTCACTTTGCGGGACGAGACCTGTGCCGCCGGGCCGTCCCTGCGTTGCATTCTTTCCGGCGAACACACCATTTGCAACGACATTGCGCACGACCCATTTTTCGCACGGTGGCGGGAAGAAGCATTACGGCGCGGCTACCGGTCGTCTGGCTCCTTTCCTCTCCAAGTAGACGGCCGGACCGTCGGCGTCTTCAACCTCTACGCCGCGAGCCGGGGTTTTTCGTTGCGGAAGAGTTGCAGTTGCTCGACGAACTGGCGTTGGACATTTCCTTTGCGCTGGAAGTTGACCGGCGCGAGACGGAGCGTCGGAAAACGGAAGAGGAACTGCGTTGGAAGACGGCCTTCTTTGAAGCCCAAGTGGATTCCGCGCTGGATGGCATTTTGGTGGTGGACAGCGGGGGAAGGAAGATTCTTCAGAACCGGCGCGTGAACGAGCTATGGAATATTCCCCCGGAGATTGCCGGGAACTCGGACGACGCCACGCAGGCTAATTTTGTCGCCGGCCAAACGGTGGATCCCCGGCAGTTTTTGGACAAAGTGACCTATCTTTATTCGCATCCGGACGAAATCAGCCGGGATGTGATTGAGTTGAAAAATGGGACCTTCCTTGACCGGATCGCATCGCCCGTGCGGGACAAGACGGGGAAATATTACGGCCGAATCTGGGTTTTTCGCGATATTACGGAGACCCGCCGTTTGGAGGAAGAACTTCGTCAGTCCCAGAAAATGGAGGCGGTTGGGCAACTTGCCGGGGGCGTGGCGCACGATTTCAACAACATTCTGGCAGCGATGATGATGCAGGCTGAGTTGGCGGCGGTGGTCGAAAACACGCCGCCGGAAGTCCTGGAAAGCTTGCGCGAAATCCGCGCCAATGCGGAAAGGGCCGCCAACTTGACGCGGCAATTGTTGCTGTTCAGCCGGCGCCAGGTGATGCAGCCGCGCGACCTGGATTTGAACGAGGCGGTCACCAGCCTGGCCAAGATGCTCCAGCGTATCATTGGCGAGGATGTGTACTTGCAATTGCATCTCCACCCGGCGCCGCTGATGATTCGCGCCGACGCCGGCATGCTCGATCAAGTGTTGGTGAACCTGGCGGTGAACGCGCGCGACGCCATGCCCGAAGGCGGACGATTGCGCATCGAAACGCTGGAAGAAACGGTGGACGAGAACGCCGCGCGATTGAACCCGGACGCCATCCCAGGGCGCTACGCCAGTTTGAGCGTCATCGACAGCGGCAGCGGAATACCAGCGGAGGTGTTGCCGCGGATTTTCGAGCCATTTTTCACCACCAAGGGACCGGGCAAAGGCACGGGCCTGGGACTGGCGACGGTTTTTGGAATTGTGAAGCAGCATCAAGGCTGGATCAAAGTGCGGAGCGAACCAGGCGAGGGCACGCACTTTCAAATATTCCTGCCCGCCAGCGCCGCGACCGCCGCGGAACTGGCGCAAGCCGCAGCGCGGCCCCAGCCGCGCGGGGGAACGGAAACCATCCTGTTGGCCGAGGACGACCTGTCGGTGCGCCGGTTGATCCGCATGACGCTCGAACGATACGGCTACCACGTGCTGGAAGCGGTCAACGGCGTGGAAGCCATTGCCTTGTGGCAAAAATATCGGGGCGTGGTGGCGCTGTTGTTGACCGATCTGGTGATGCCGGCCGGAATGAGCGGCCAGCAATTGGCGCGGCAAATTCAAGTGGAAAAGCCTGATCTCAAGGTCGTTTATATCAGCGGTTACAGCGCCGAGATTGCCGGGCGAACGCTGCAATTGCGCAGCGGGGAGAACTTCGTTCAAAAACCGTTTGCGCCCGATCAACTTCTGGAAACTATCCGCCGAAGCCTGGACGAATAAGCAGCCGCGAAAATTTTCGGCGTTTTGACGAAGGCGTCAATCGCGGGCGATGCGCGCATAATCATCCATCCGCCATTGGAGAAATGCCGAACAGTGTTTTGGCGTGGCTTTGTTTCGCCGGGGCCAATACGCGTCGAAATCCTTTTGCAACTGCCTCAATTCACGGATGCCCGAGCGCGCCATTTGTTGGGCGCGTGTCTTCCCCGCGGCAACGGCTTGTTGCCACAGCATGAATTTGCAGGATTGCGCCGCCATGCGCGCCGCCAAATCCAATTCCCGCACTAGAATCTGCCCGGAAGGCGAGGCGGTCTTGATACGGCGCAAGACGGCGCGGTGTTTTTCAATTTCCTTCAAGGTCGCGGAAATCCGCGTGGATGGGATTTTGGCGTGCCACTGGAGTCCGTGGCGGCAAAAGAGTTCGCGCTCCTCCGGCTTGGGCGCGGCAATGACCGTTCCGAGCGGCGTTTCGTTTGGCATCCGCACTCCCAATTTTTGATGCGCGAATCCGAGGGCAACCGCCACCCGTGCCGCCGCGTGGTTTCCGAAAATGTCGCGCCCAAGGATTGGCGCCAGCTTCCGCGCGTCAAAACCACCGGAATTCCAGGCCAGCCCGGCGCCGGCGACCAACATCGGCCAACTGACGGCCAACGGGTTCGGATGCCCGCCGTCGCCCCAATCGCAAATCAGATAGCCGCGCGCGCCGAACCTTTTACCGGCCCGGGCCGCGGCGCGAAGATTGGCCAGCGCATTGTCGTGCCTGCCAATCAAAGTCTGCCACGTCGAGGTGCCGGGGCAAACATGGAACGGCACTTTTGATGTCGCAAATCGGGCCGCTTCGCGTTGAAACGGATGGTTGGCTTCGTAACCCCAGTTCAAGGCGATGAGATTCCTCGGAAGCCGGCGGATCAGGGCCGGATGCTTCAAGATAATGTCGCCCCAGAACATCATGGTGCGGCCGCGTCGGGAAGTTTCGCGGTGAATTTTCTTCAAAAAATCCAGATATACTTTTCCCTTCCCGCGGTGCTCGCACATTTTTTTGCTCTGGCCGCGGCCCAAATCCCAGGTCTCGTCGCAACCGACATTGAAAAATTTGCCGGAGAAATTGGGCAACAATTCATCGTATAGACCGCGCAAGAATAAAAGTGTGCCGGGATGCTTGGGGGCGAGGGTCGAGGGACGGCGAACGAATCCGCCGTTGGCGTCCTCATATGGTCCCGAAACTTCGGCGAGTTTTTTGAGCTTGGGATGTTCGAGGAAATAGCGCAGGTGGCCGAATGAATTTTGATTGGGAACCAGGTCAATGCCCAAGTTGCGGCAATGGGCGTCGAGAATCCGAATCTCTCGCGCCGTGAGCGCGCCCCAGCTTTGCCAAACAGATTTAAACCGGCGGTAGGCGAACGTGTGCTCGGTGTAAAGCTGGAGTTCGTTGATCTTGAGACCCGCCAGCTTTTCGGCGAAGTCCAGCAGCGTCTCCAGTTTAGGCACGCGACCGCGGGAAATATCGAGCATCACCCCGCGCCGCGAAAAGTCCGGCCAATCCTGCATTTTCAGGCAGGGCAGGCGGCGCCCATATTGGCGGAGCAATTGTCGCAAGGTGGCCGAGGCGCTACGCAAGCCGCCCGGCTCGCGAAAGGAGATTTCGATTCCATTTTTTGAGATGGCGAGGGTATAACCTTCCGGGTGGTTCGGCGCGGAATCGGATTGGACGATCTTGATGGTGGCGGGAAATGCTTTCCGGGAAAATGTGAACGTGCCCGGGAAGAGCTTTAATGAACGTGGGCAGGGAAGGAGGTTCAAGGGCTTCTTAGAATTCCAGCGGCAAGCGCAGGCATTCAACGAGTTTGCGTGTGATGGCCACCCGACGAAGCCGGCTGACTTCGCCACGCCTTTCAAGGAATTCGTTTTTGGGCAACGCGTAAATAAAATCACAACGAACGGCGGTTTTCCAGTCCAAGCCGTCCGTTTCGTCCAAAACCGTTTCATGTCGCTTCAGGTCGCGGTTCAAACGAACGGATGTGCAGAGCAAGCCGTTAATGTGGGAGATGGAGTCGTTGGCGCACCGCTCCTCGCTGGAAAGAATCACAACTGGATGCGGCTGCTCCTCGCGATACGGGAAAAGATAGATTTCCCATTGCCTCATGGCACGATGGTTTTGGGCCCCCGGCTGGCAAGCCAGTTGGAAATTTCGATTTCGTCGTTTGCATAGCAGTCGGCGAAATAACCCGTCGGGCGCGGTTTCGCCCAATCCGGTTTTTGCGCGTTAAGTACAAAATCGAAAATCTGCTCGCGCTCTAGTTCGGGGAGCCGTTGGATTTCTTGAATCAATTCAGTCGCGCTCATGTGCGCAACATAACACAGCGCGGACACCAGCGGCAAGATGGGAATCAATCAGTAGGGGGCCAGTTTGAAATCAGTTTGGCTCCAGCTACTCGTTAAGCTGCATGGTCACTCTGCCTCCATTTGACATTGAATTTCGCATCCATTTTTCGGATAAGTCTCAACAAATTCTCTGCTTTCTTCGGCTGCCTTCGATAACCCGGAAATATATCGGCCATGATGGAAAGTGCATCTGCCATGATGGATGATGCCCCTTGCGCATCTCCAAGGTGAAGAACAATGTCGCTACGCCTGACCATCGTCATAACCAACTGGAACTTGTATGAAGGAAAGCCGATGTGGTCACGCAACAACTTTTCCTCCTCGATAAGAGCTGAATGTGCTCCGTGAATATCTGACTGGAAATAACGTTTGGAAAGCGCCCACAGAGCATCGTGACAACCATAGTCCGCTTTCATGCTATTTTCGCCACTTGAATCTTCAATGCCTGCCGCTACTACCGGCGGCTTCGGTGGACGAGTCGGCGGAGCACTCGATTGCGTCTCCGGCTTGTTGTCACCTCTATTCACAAGTGGCAAATGTTGTCTAACAAAAAAACTGAGCCACGGCCACCAGAAACATTGGAACCTCGTTACCTCGGTTCTTACAAAAAAACGCGCCCTCTTTCGTAATCATCCCCGTCTGCCACGCGCCAATGCGGATGAACGAGTCATTTACGATGCAAGGAGCTTTTTGGGGACAGTTCGCGGATGAATGACCATGAAACCTCAGCGGTCTGACCATTATCGTAATGAACGTAGAAACCGGCCCGGCACCAATCGTCAATTTCCAGGTGATCGAATTTCGCCCGGGAAGGAATTTTGTTGGCTTTGCGGATCGTGGCGTGCGGTTCCAGAAGGCACAAGCCATCCTCAAATTCCACGTCAAAGGCATCCTCCCAGCTCAAATAGCGAACGTTTTTTACCTTCGAGAATTTTCCCTTCCCGAACGGCGCTTTGGCATTTTGGATGGCTGCTTTCATAATCGACCTTCGCGCTGCAACTCGCGAATCAGTTCTAAAATCTTACGCTCAATTTTGGGAATGTCCATAGGTTGCATCGTTTCCAAATTCACGCGGGAGATAAGCCATTTTTGTCAAAGACATGCACGTGCCGCGGCCCATGGTCCCCTATCCACCACATAAAAATATAACCGCCACGACGTACCTTGCCCATAAACGGATTTTATTTCGCAATCATCCCCGTCTGCCGCGCGTAATTGAACAGCCCGCCGGCGTCCACCACGGGGCGGACATCGCCCAGCGGTTTGAATTTGAAGACCTTGCCGGTGTCTTTCACGGTTACGGTCTGCGCGTCCAAATCAACGGTCACCACATCGCCGGTTTTGAGCGTGTCGCAGAGGCGTTCGGTGAGTTCGCACGGATACAACTCGCCGGTGGCCACGGAATTGCGGAAGAAAATGCGCGCGAAACTTTCAGCGAGCACGACTTTGCAGCCGGCCGAGCCGAGGGCAATGGGCGCGTGTTCGCGCGAGCTGCCGCAACCAAAATTTTTTCCGCCCACGACAATCGGATATTCGCTGTCGAGCGCGCCTTCCTTGATAAAGCGTGTCTGGTAAAGCGATTCCGGGAGACCGCCGAGGGCGAAGCTGCCGAGCTTCTCATACTCTTCGGGAATGGTCGGCACCAGTGCGAGGTATTGTGCGGAAATGATCTGGTCGGTGTCGATATTGTCGCGCACCACGTAAACCGGGCCGGTAAAAATAGACTTCGTCATCTCAACAATTTGCAGCCAGCCGGCAGGATTTTCAATCAGATTTCAATTACCAGTAGCGGCAGGCATCCTGCCTGCCGTAGAGCCGGTGCTTCCAGCCCGGCGGAACCAGCACTGAAATTAGAAAACCGTGGATAATCGAGCGTTGGTCCGGGCGGCAAGATGCCATCCTCTACGGCAGACAGGGATGTCCGCCGCTACGATGCTACATTTCAATCGTGGGCTTTTCCGGCGGCATAGGCGTCGCCGCCCGTTGTTCGCGCTTTCGCAAAACAATCACCGCCGCCACGCAGGCCGTCCAGGTGGGCAAATCATCCGCCAACGGAACCAGCTTCAAGACGAACGTCGGCAACAGCAGCCAATGAAAACCAAGCACCCAACTGGTTAGAAGCATGGCGATGACGTCGGTGACGTCGTCGGCAAAATACCCGATTGGCCCCAGGAGTCCGAGCAACAATTGCAGTCCATCCGTAAAAACCGCGATGCCCAGGGCCAGGACGATGCGCGTCTTGGTCACTTTTGGCCCCGATTTGTTGATCCTGGAGAGGAACGGGAGCATGGAATGTCAAAGCGCGCTTAATTCCTGCCAGAGGAATGCGCTCATGCGCTGCCCATTTTCAAAATTATCCAGATCGAATTTTTCGTTGGGCGAATGGGCGTTGTCTTCGGGCAGGGCCAGGCCCAGCAAGAGCGTCTCCACGCCGAGGACCTTTTTGAAATCATTCACAATCGGAATCGAGCCGCCTTCGCGCAACAGGACCGGCTCGCACTTGAACGCCTGGCGCAAAGCCCGCAACGCCGCCTGGGCCTGCGCGCTGGCGGGCGAAACCATGTACGCTTCCGCGCCGTGGCCGGCTTCAATTTCGAGGCGCACTGTCGGCGGACAAATCTTTTTGAGATAATCGCACACCATCTTGCGGATGCGTTCGGGACGCTGGTTGGGGACGAGCCGGCACGTGATTTTGGCGCGCGCCCAAGCCGGGACGATCGTCTTGCTGCCCTCGCCCTGATAGCCGCCGGTCAATCCGTTGATCTCGAAGGTCGGGCGCGCGCTCCGCTGTTCAAACGGCGTGTAGCCGCGTTCGCCGTAGAGTTTTTTGACGCCGAGCAGCTTTTGCAATTGCCGATCAGTGATCGGCAAGCGCTGGAACTCCTTGCGTTCATAAGGCGACAACGGTTTGACATCGTCGTAAAAATGAGGAATGGCGATGCGCCCGTTCCGGTCGCGCAGTTTGCCGAGCAACTGGCTGAGGGCCATGGCCGGATTATCAACCGCCCCGCCGAACGTGCCGGAATGCAAATCCCGCGACGGCCCGCGGACGGTGATTTCAAACGCGATGATGCCGCGCAACCCATACGTGAGGGCGGGATGTTTCTTCGAGGGCATCCCGGTATCGGAAACCACCACGGCATCGCAATCCAGTTCGGCGCGGTTCGTTTTCAGAAATTGCCCCAGATGTTTGCTGCCGACTTCCTCCTCGCCCTCGATCACGAAGGTCAGGTCGCAAGGCAGGGGCGTGCCGGTTTGGAGATAGGCTTCGACGGCCTTGAGATGCGCAAAGTGCTGGCCCTTGTTATCGGTGGAACCGCGCGCGAACAGCGAACGTCCTTCGATGCGCGGATCAAACGCGGGCGATTTCCAAAGCTCGAGCGGCTCGGGCGGTTGAACGTCGTAGTGGCCGTACACCATGAAATGCGGGCGCGTCGAATTTTTCCGCCCGGGCGTTTTGGCGACGACGATCGGGTGCCCGTCCGTGGGCCGCACGCGCGCTTCCAGGCCGATCCTCGCGCAATGGGCGGCCAGCCAGTCGGCGCAGGCCAGCATGTCCGGGCGATGCTGCGGCTGGGCGGAAACACTGGGAAAGCGAAGAAATTCGCAGAGTTCGGAGAGAAAACGCTTCTGATTTTGGTTTAAATAATTGAGGACGTCCTGCATAAAAAATTAGCGGGCGCGGCGATACACACGTTTAAATCGCCAACGCCCGCCGTAACGCCCAGTTCTCGTTGGGCAATCTTAAAGTAACCCCAAAGACGGCGGAGGCAAGCGATTTTTGAAAAATAATTTTCCCTGCGGCGCGTACCGTTTGTATGCTCTATCACTGTGTTTCCGCACTTTCGCTTCCGGCCTTGGTTGTTCGCCCGGCTCATCCCGTGCGCTCTGCTGCTTGCCTGGACGGTACCGGCCAGGGCGGACTATTCGCCCTTTATCGTGAATTCCTGGAGCGTCGAGGAAGAGCTGCCCGACAGCGAGGCCATCTCCGTGATCCAGGGCCGCGAAGGCTGCCTCTGGATTGGCACGCTCGACGGTTTGGTCCGGTTCGACGGAAACCGTTTCACCGTCTTCAACGAAATGAACACGCCGCGCTTGAGCAGCGACCATATTGTTTTTCTCTACGAAGACCGGCAAACCAACTTGTGGATTGGCACCGAATCGTCCGGACTGGAAATGATCCAGAACGGCGCCATCCAAAAATTTTTCACCAGCAGCGCCAATGTCGGGCCGGTGAATTATGCCGCGCAGGACCCCTCCGGCGCGACCATTTTCACCGCGGCCAATGGAATGCTCATGTATCGCGACCAGCAGATGTATGTCCGCCAGGGCGTCGTCTCGCCAAACTTCTTGCCCCCCGCCCAGCGGATCGAGGCGCTGTCCGAGTCCGGCTCATATCCCTGGGGCAATACCCCGGTGCGAGCCGCGATCCAGGACACCAATGGCGACTGGATTGTCGGCACGCTCGGCCAGGGGATATTTTGGGCAGATAAAAATGGCCGTTGGGAGAATATCTCCAACGATCTGTCATCGCCGTTCATTCTGTCACTGTGCCTGGACCGCGAGGGAAACTTGTGGGCAGGGACCGACGGCGGGGGCCTGGACCGGATCAAACGGAAAACTTTCAATACGCCGGAGGGATTTCCCTCGCAAAACATCCAGTCCCTCTCGCCGGACAATCAAGGCGGATGGTGGATGGCTTCCGGCGCGCAGGGGGCATTTTATTGGAGTTCCAACCGGTTGCAAAATTATCCAGTGGGTCCGCTGCATAATTGTTTGGACGTGCTGGTGGACAGCAGCCAGCGGGTCTGGGCGGGCACGCACGACGAAGGATTGTTTCAATGGCAAACCAACGCCTTTGTTCCGGTGCCGGGCGCGCAGATCGCCGGCCCTAAAATTTCTTCTTTGTTTGAAGACCATGGCAATCAATTGTGGGTTGGCTCCGGCAATGGTCTGGCCCGGTTCGACGGCCACGCCTGGAAGTTGTTTACCGTGCAGGACGGCCTCACGGGAAATACCGTCAGCGCCATCGCCGGGGATGCGCGGGGCGGCCTGTGGATCGGCACCGCAAACGACGGATTGAATTATTACCGCGACGGCGCCTTTGCTCATTATTGGGCGGGCGCCAACAGCGTGTCTGGCAACGATATTTCGTGCCTGGAAATGGGCGGCGACGGCGTCTTGTGGGTGGGCACGTCCGCTCACGGCTTGGCGCGGTTCAAAGACGGGGAATGGTCATCGTATTCGACGCGCGACGGCCTCGCCAGCGACAGCATCCGATACATCCTCGATGATGGTGATTATCTTTGGATTGGCTCGAACGTGGGACTCATGCGCGTGGCCAAAAAATCATTCGATGGCGTGCCCGGCGGCAAACTGCTCGACTGCCGCACTTATGGAAAGGGCGACGGATTGCCGACGCGCGAATGCTCCACCGGTTCGCAGCCTGCCGCCTGCCGGGGCGCCGACGGGCGCTTGTGGTTTCCCACCGTGGAAGGCGTGGCGTTTGTTGATCCCTCGCAGTTGCAGCCGAACCGGTTGCCGCCGACGGTGATGATTGAATCCATCCGCATCAACGGGCAGGAACAAAACACCAACCCGCTGGCGCCGGCCTGGCCGCCCGCGGTTACGATTGCCGCCGGAGGCGATCGGTCGGAAATCCAATTGGAAATTCATTACACGGCCATGGATTTTTCCGCGCCCAACCTCGTGCGGTTCAAATATCAATTGAAAGGCTATCAAAACGGCGTGACGGACGCGGGCAACGACCGCGTGGCGCGGTATCCGAAATTGCCGCCGGGCAATTACACCTTCAGCGTGACGGCTTACAACGAGGACGGCGTTCGGAATGAAAACGACGGTTCCTTTAAAGTGATCGTGCTCCCGCAATTCTGGCAAACGGGCTGGTTCCAGGCGGCGCTGGTCATCATTATCCTCGGACTGGTCGCGGGCCTCGCCCGATATGTCTCCGTGCAAAAATTGCGGCGCGAATTGCAGCGCCACAAACAGCAGGAGGCCCTCGAACGCGAGCGCTCGCGCATTGCCCGCGACCTCCACGACCAGTTGGGCGCGAATCTGACCCAGGTCGCGTTGCTCGGCGAAATGGCCGAAGCCGACAAGCACGCCCCGGAGGAAGTCGAATCCCACGCGCGCCAGATTTCGGAGACCGCCCGCGAAACCACCCGGGCGCTGGATGAAATCGTCTGGGCCATCAACCCAGCCAACGACACGCTGGAGGGCGTCACGAACTATTGCATCAAATACGCGCAGGAGTTTTTCGAATTGGCGGGGGTTCGCTGCCGCGTGGACGCCCCGGCCCAATTGCCCGACGTCTCCCTGCCGCCGGAGGTGCGGCACAACGTCTTCCTGGCCTTTAAGGAGTCCGTGAACAACGTCGTGAAGCACGCGCAAGCCGGCGAGGCCCGCATCCACCTCGTCTTGAACCCGGACAGTTTCGTCTTTGAAATCACCGACAACGGCAAAGGCCTTCCGGCGGATGGCGGGAAGCCCGACCGCAGCGGCCTGCGCAACCTGCGCAAGCGGATGGCCGACATTGGCGGGAGCTTTGAGATCGGCCCCGCGCCGGAAAAGGGGACGCTCGTGCGCTTGACCGCGCCGATTTCGGGCGCATTTTGACACTGCTTCGGAGCGCCGGCTTGCAGCCGGCTTTGAACGTCGATGGGCGCTGGAATTTATGCGAAAGAAGCCGATTACAAATCGGCGCTCCGGTATTTTTCGGGGCGGCGCCAAGAGGCACGGCCATTGGCAAAGTTGTGGCGCAGATTTCCAAATCTGCCGTATCGCGGGTTTCCCAACCCGCTGGCGCTTCGATATTTCAGCGCCACGCCGATTTGGAGATCGGCAGCACAGCGCCTTGGCCGGGATGCGCCCCGATTTCTGATATCGCTTGATTCGGAATATACTCAATGGTATAGACCAAGCATGACTGCGGCCAAAGTATTTATGAACGGCAGAAGCCAGGCGATCCGGCTGCCCAAGGAATTTCGCGTCCGCACCAATGAGCTTTTCGAACAGGGCTGCCGCGAGTTGTCGGGCCGGTTCATGGAAAAGCGCGTTCAACC
>JBKQUF010000086.1:0-7318 GCA_052140285.1 Limisphaerales bacterium
GGTTAGATCATTATGAAGGCCGGCATTGGCTGGGCTGGCATCATCATGTGACGCTCGTGACGCTGGCGTTTGCCTTTCTCCGCACCGAACAAGCCCGCGTAAAAAAAAACTGCTGGTGCGAAGTCGACGCTGGCAACACTGCCACAGATACGGGCGCGGTTGCAGGTCAGGCTCATCCATCTGGCGGGACAGTGCCCGTGGTGTAAAACCCGCTTCGAAAACACCTCTTGATACTTAACCTAGTATTACTATTCTTTGCCCCAGATGGATTTCACGTGCGCGATGCCGGCGGCCACGGCGTCGGGCGGCAGCGCGGGGCTTAATTCGAACACTTTGATGTGTTCCGGTTTGACCCAGGGTTTGAGCGCGGCGTAATCCACCGAACCGGTCCCGGGCGCGGCATGGTCGCGCGCGGGGAATTGCACGTCGTGGACGTGAAAACCGGCGAGGTATTCGCGCAACGATTCCAGATGCATCGCATGAAGGATGAAGCCGAGGTTTTCCTTGATCTGCGCGTGTCCGCAATCGTGCCAGTAACGCAGGCTGGGACTGGCGAGTTCGCGGAAAAGAAATTGGAAATCGCTTTCAAGGGGAATCTCTTCGAGGGCCTGGCGGTTTTCACAGCCTAATTTCAGGCCGCGGCTTTCGGCTTCCGGCAGGAGCAGGCGCAAGGTTTCCTTGGTTCGTTCAAAGAATTTTTCCTTTTTGGCCTCGCGCGCCTTGGAGGCTTCGGCGCATAGCTTCTCGTATTTGGGCGTCTTGCCCTGGCCCCGTTCCAACAGATCGCAAAGTTTATCGGTATAATCCTTCATCTCGATGCTGCCGAGATGCAAGACCACGAGCGGGGCCTTGACGCGCACGGCAAGATCAAACGTCTTGAGAGTGTGTTTGACGGCCAGTTCGCGCTGGCGGGGGCGTTCATCGGAAAATTGGTAAAGATTCGGCGCGGCATGGTTCACCCCCAGCGGCAGGGGGCAGAAGTTATGGAGCGTGGAAATTTTAATTTCACCCGCATCGACGGCTTCGAGGATTCCCGGGACCAGGCTGATGCGGATGCCGTGGCTCAATTCGGAGTATTCAAAACCGAAGCCGCGGATTTCGCGCAACATCTCCCGGCCATCGGTGTGGCGATGGGAATTCCAGCAGGTTGAAAAGGAATACATACGTTCTGGCCAGGGGTTAAAACATGAATCGTTAAACCGCGGGCCATCCGACGATTTAACGATTCGAGAAATAACGCAATGATAAATTACAGGTCCGCGTAACGCGCGGTAAGCATCGCGGAAAAGCGGGCGACTTTCTGCTTGCGCCGGCGCTTTTCACTCGGCTTTTCGAAATGCCGGTGATTGCGCACGACTTTAAGCGTGCCCTCGCGATCGACTTTTTTCTTCAGCCGCCGCAACGCGCGATCCACTGGTTCGCCTTTTTTTAATTTAATTTCTGTCAACGCAACTCACTTCCTTCCTATGCGGGAGACCCGCAAACTGCCAATAAATGAACGCATAGCGTATCCTGCCCGCATTGGATGTCAACGCGCAAAATCGCGCAAAATCGCGCAAGGCCGCATCTCAGTTTTTTGCACACTGCCATTTTTGAATCTCGAAGGGATTCTGATCATTCAGCCCAAGGTTGCGAGGAAACGAGCTACCTGGGGTGGTCTCTACAATGTTCGCAACCCTGAAGAGGGTTGCATCTATGCATGGCGGGCGAATGATGCAACCCCCTTGGGGTGGAAACCTAATTGGGGACGTTACCCAGGGTAGTCCGCTGGCGCGGCCAACCTTGGGCTGAGTGATGCAATCCCGTTGGGATTGAGCAACGGCTGCGCTGTCCAGTTGTAAGAAACTGAGATGCGCCCCAGACGCAAAATAAAAACTCCCGCGATTTTCATCGCGGGAGCGTGCTTTCCCGATGATTACATCAATTCACGTTCACTTCAATCTGCTTCGGCTTGGCTTCCTCGGTCTTGGGGAGCGTAATGGTCAGGATACCGTCCCGGTATTGCGCTTTGATTTTGTCGGAAGCCACGGCTGCGGGCAAGGCCACGGACCGCTGGAATTTGCCGAAGAACCGCTCGGCGCGGTAAACCTCGGTGCCTTCGCTGTGGGTTTCGGCCTGCCGCTCACCGGAAATGATGAGGGAGCCGTCGTGGAGGGAGACGTTAATGTCTTCTTTCTTCATGCCGGGCAGTTCGGCTTTGACCACGAAGTTGTCTTTTTCTTCGTAAACATCAAAAGCCGGCGTCCAGCCCAGAAATTCGGACGTGCGGGCCAAAGGCGCCTCGAAGAGGCGGTCGATTTCGTCGCGCAAGTCCGTGATCCGGCCCAAAGTGGGCCAGGTTGATACTCGTGTCAGTTTCATATTATTCCTTTCGTTAAATTGTTAAAATTAACTACAATTATTTCTCAGCTTTAGCCGTGCCAAGAGGGCGAATGCCGTAAAAACGAAGGAAAATCGCGAGTTTTATTGGGGTTTGGTGGGGCGGTTGTGCAAAAATGGCACGCATTTTGCGACAGGATTGCCCAAACAAAAAATCCCAAACGTTTTTGACGTTTGGGATTGGGTGAAAAAAATCGTGAATTAGTCGAACGCGTGGCCGGCGCAGCAAAGGACGTCCTTGATTTTATGGCGGACGAGTTCCTTGACCTTGGTGCGGGCCGGGCCGAGGTATTTGCGGGGATCAAATTCCTTGGGATTCTCGAACAACACTTTTCGGATGGCGGCGGTCATGGCCAGGCGCAAATCGGTATCGATATTCACCTTGGTGCATCCGACGCGGCGGGCGACTTCGATGTCGGCTTCCGGCACGCCGGCGGTGTCCAAGCCGAGTTTGCCGCCGTATTTATTGATTTCCTCGGCCAGTTCCTTGGGCACGCTGGAGGCTCCGTGCAACACCAACGGATAATCGCCGAGGCCGGCATCCATGAGGGCTTTTTTGATCAATTTGAGACGTTCCAAATCGAGATGCTGGGTGCCCTTGAATTTGTAAGCGCCATGAGAATTGCCGATGGCCACAGCGAGGGAATCGCAACCGGTGTCCTTGACGAACTTGACCGCTTCCTCCGGCTCGGTGTAATGGCCGCTGGTGGAGTGCGCGCCGCCTTCTTCGCCTTCATCGAACTGCGCGCCGACCAGATGGCCGAGTTCGGATTCGACGACGCAATTATGTTTGTGGGCGTATTCGACGACTTTTTTGGTGATCTCCACGTTTTTTTCGTACGGCTCATGGCTGGCGTCGATCATTACGCTGGTGAAGCCTTCGTCGATGCACTGTTTGCACAGGTCGAAAGTATCGCCATGGTCCAGATGGACGGCGATGGGGATGTTGGAAAGACTCACGGCGGCTTCGATGAGTTTTTTGAGATAAACCGGGTTGGCGTACTGGCGGGCGCCTTTGGAAATCTGGAGCATCACCGGCGCTTTCTCTTCTTCGCACGCCTCGATGATGGCCTGAAGCAGTTCCATGTTGTTCACGTTGAACGCGCCGAGCGCATATTTTCCCTTCAACGCCTTGGCAAACAAATCCCGTGTGTGAGTCAATGGCATAGGTTTTTAATGATTAAGTCTTAGCGACGGTCCAAAAAGGTAGAGGATTCACCCAAAAAGGAAATCATTTTCTTTACTGATTTTGGTTCATCGTGCGCCAAATATTTGTTCGGCTAATCTTTTGCGGCTTTGCCTGCCGTCCGCTTTGGGTTAAACATTCTTTGTGCTCGCGCGATTTCTCCTTGGCCCGGCTGGCAGCGGAAAAACCTTCCGCTGCCTCGCGGAAATCCGCGAGACGCTCAAAGAAAATCCGGAGGGCGTTCCGGTCATTTTCCTCGCGCCGAAACAGGCGACGTTCCAGCTCGAACGCCAATTACTATCCGACCATTCGCTGCCAGGATTTACGCGGTTGCACATCCTCTCCTTTGAACGGCTGGCGCTGTTGGTGATGGAAACCTTGAACGTTCCGCCGCCGCGGCTTTTATCCGAGGACGGCCGCATCATGGTGCTGCGGGCGTTGTTGTCGCGGCACGGTGACATGTTGAAGTCGTTCCGGCGCAGCGCCAGGCGGCCCGGGTTTGCGCAGCAATTGAGCCAACTGCTGCGGGAATTGCAGCAACATCAAGTCACGTCCGCAAAACTTCACGCCCTGGCGGACAACGGCAATTTACGGCAGGAACTCCGCGAAAAACTGGACGACCTGGCTTTGATGCTGGGGAAGTACGCGCGATGGCTGGCGGACAACGACTTGAAGGACGCGAATTGCCTTTTGGATTTTGCGACGGAGGCGCTGCGCGGCGCGCAAAATCCGAACTTAAAAATTGACGGCCTGTATCTGGACGGATTTGCGGAAATGACTCCGCAGGAATTGGATTTGCTGGCGGCGATCATTCCATCTTGTGAAAGGGCGGTTCTGGCGTTTTGCGTCGATGAAACGAATGCCGAAGGGACCAATGATTCCTGGCTATCGATCTGGAATGCCGTGGGGCGGACGTTGCAGCAATGCCGCCAGCGACTTGAAAGCCTGCCTGGAATCAAAATCGAAAGGGAAATTCTTTCGCGGCAGCCGGAGAAAAGCCGGTTTGCGAAAAGCGCGTCGTTGCGGTCATTGGAGAAAAACTGGCAGGCCCCGGGCAATTTGGAGCAGCCCGCTCCCGGTGACGTGCCGTCGGGGGTTTCGATCCATGCCTGCGCCAATCCGGAGGCCGAAGCCGTGTTTGGCGCGCGCGAAATTTCCAGGTTTGTTCGGGCCGGAAACCGCTTTCGCGATTGCGCCGTCCTGGTGCGCGACCTCGAAAGTTATCACCAGCCACTCGCGCGGGTCTTTCGCCGGCACCAAATACCCTTTTTCATCGACCGGCGTGAAAGCGTGTCGCACCACCCGCTGGCTGAATTGACGCGCGGAGCGTTGCGCGCCGCCGCGTTTGATTGGCGGCATGACGATTTTTTTTCCGCGCTGAAGTCTGGATTTTTCCCGGCGGAGGACACGGAGATCGACCGGCTCGAAAATGCCGCGCTCGAATTTGGCTGGCGGGGAGGGAAATGGCGCCAGCCCTTGCCGGATGAATCATTCGAGCGTTTGCGGAAAAGGATTTTTCCGGCGTTCGAGAATTTTTACCACGGGCTGGTGAAATTGAATTTTGCGCCAAACGGACGGCAGTTGGCTGAAACCATCAGGGGCTTCTGGGAGGACTTGCAGGTCCAAAAAACGCTGGAGAAATGGAGCGCAGCGGAAGAAAAAGCAGCGGCAATTCATGCAACCGTCCGGGAGCAGATGGCGGCGTTGTTGGAAAACCTGGAGCTGGGGTTGGGCGGCGAATCGCTGGCGTTGGCCGATTGGCTGCCGGTGCTGGAGTCCGGCCTCGCCAACCTGACGGTGGGCGTCATTCCACCGGTGCTGGATGAAGTATTGATTGGCGCGATTGACCGGGCGCGGAATCCGGACTTGAAATTCGCCGCGGTCCTCGGCGTCAACGAATCTATCTTCCCCGCCGCGCCGCCGTCGCCGGTCATTTTGACGGAATCCGACCGCGATGAGTTGCCAGTGGCGCTTGGGCCGGACCTGCGTGAACGGGTTTCCCGCGAGCGATTTTACGGTTACATCGCCTGCACCCGCGCGAGCGAAAAGCTGGCGCTGACTTTTGCGAGGAACGCAGTGGGCGGGACGATTTTAAATCCCTCCCCTTTCATCAATCATTTGCGGCGGATTTTCCCGGCGCTGGAAATCAAGGAATTTGAGGAGCGGAAAAATTGGGAGGAGATTGAAAATGCCGCGGAGATTGCGCCGCTAATTTTTGAGTTCAAAAAGGTGGAAAGTTTTCCCGCGCTCACGCAGTTACGGCGGCAATTGTTGGAATTGCAGGAGCCGGATGCCGAGGAAAATCTTTCGCCGCCAATGGCGGAACGCCTGTACGGGCCGGTCCTCCGCACCTCCGTGAGCCGGCTGGAGGAATTTGCGGGATGTCCGTTTCGCTTTTTTGTGCGCAGCGGGCTGCGCGCCGAGGAGCGGAAGGTTTTTGAGCTGGACGCCCGCGAGCGCGGCAGTTTTCAGCACGACATTTTAAAGAAATTTCACGAGGGAATCATCGCGGAGGGCAGGCGCTGGCGCGATTTGACACCGGCGGAGGCGCGGGAACGCATCCACCGGATTTCGGAGGAGCTGATCGGGCATTACCACAGCGGGCTGATGAACGAGACGGCGCAGTCGCGGTTTGCCGCGCGCGCGCTGACCGAAACCTTGCAGGATTTTGCGGCGGTGACCGTCTCGTGGCTGCGCGAACAAAATGAATTTGATCCGGTGGCGGCGGAACTGGATTTTGGCACGAAGGAATCGCCGCAAAGCGCCTGGAAAATCGGTTTGGAGCATGGCCGCACCCTGGCGTTGAACGGACGGATTGACCGGGTGGATTTGCATCGCGGCGCGGACGGGCGGGCGCTGGCGATTGTGCTGGATTACAAATCGAGCCGGAAAAAACTGGAGGCGCTGCTGGTGGAACACGGCATCCAATTGCAGTTGCTGGCGTACTTGAACGTGTTGCGCCAGTGGGAAAATCCCGCGGCTATTTTCGGCGCGAACAAACTGGTTCCCGCGGGCGTTTTTTACGTGAATTTGCGCGGCCAATTCGAGAACGGCGACACCCGCGACGAGGTGTTGTCCAACCGCGAGGAAGCGCGCCGGACGGCGTACCGCCATGCGGGAAGATTCGATGCGGGTGTGCTGGACAAACTGGACGGCAAACGCGCGCGGGACCAATTCAACTATCGTTTAACGAAGACCGGCGAACTCTACGCCGGTTCGGTTGAGGCGCTGCCACACCCGGAGTTTCAACAATTGCTCGACCGCGTCGAAACGCAGTTGCGCGAATTTGGGAATGAGATTTTTGCGGGGGTCGCGAGGGTGGACCCGTATCGCAAGGGGAGCCAAAAAGCCTGCGACTATTGCGACTACAGCGCGGCCTGCCGGATTGATCCGTGGACGCATAAATATCGGGTGTTGGGATAAATTTTAACACAGAGACAGAAATATCCGCGAAATGAACACCGCGCGGCTTGGGCCGCAACCACACGAAGACGCATGCAGTCGCGGTAGCGGGGTGGGGGCATACGCCGCTTTGGGGAAGAGGGTCAACATCGAACATCGAACATCCAACATCCAACATTCAACATTCAACATCCAACATCCAACATCCAATATCCAACATCCAATATCCAACATCCAATATCCAACATCCAATATCCAATATCCAATATCCAATATCCAATATCCAATATCCAATATCCAATATCCAATATCCAATATCCAATATCCAACAGCCAACAGCCAACATCCAAC
>JBKQUF010000087.1:0-24673 GCA_052140285.1 Limisphaerales bacterium
GTTTGTCACCAAGGCGCTCGAACCGGCGAAGCTCAAGAGTATTGAAGTGGACGAGCCGCGCAAACGATTGAACATTTTGGTGGCGGAAGACCAGCTGTCCCTGGCGATTGGCAAGCGCGGGCAAAACGCGCGGCTGACCGCCAAATTGACCGGCTGGGAAGTCGATATCGATGCCGAGGAAATCGTTACCAAGGGTTTTGAGGAGAAAGTGGCGGAGGCGATTGAGGCGCTGGCGGTGATTCCCGGAATTACGCGCGAGCAGGCGGACGCGCTGGTGCATGCCGGGTTGACGCGGCTGGAAGATTTGATGTCCGCCGACGAAAGCGATTTGAGCAGCATTCCGCAGATCGGCGAGAAAGCCGGAGAAGTTTTGAAGGCCGTGCGCTCCCATGGAGAGAACGGCACGTTGCCGGTCAACAGTTAATGTTATGGCGCAGGTTGGAATTAAATTAATTTTTGCGATTCAGCCATGAAGGCCAATTGCACATTCCTGCCGGCGAAGAAAAATTTTTATGCCCGTTCGTATTTACGACATCGCGAAGAAATATGGCCTGGAGAGCAAGCAGATTCTCACCAAGGCCAGATCGCTGGGCATTGCCGCCGCCAAAGTCCCGTCCAGCTCGCTCGATAAAATTTCCGCCGAATGGCTCGAAGGGGAATTGCTCAAAGACCACCCGGACATCGTCGCCCGGCGCGCCGCGCCCGTCGAAACAAAACCGGTGGCGGCCCCGGTGATCGAACCTCCCTTGGTTGTCGCTCCGTCTCCCGCCCCGGCCGCCCCGCCTGTTCCGCCAATCCTGGCGCCGACGCCCGCGCCGGTTGAGGAAAAACCAAAACCGGAGCCGCCGGTGGTGGTCAAGATCGAGACCGCCCCGCCCCCGCCAACTCCTCCGCTTGCTCCGCCGGTGGTGGAAAAGCCCAAACCGGTGATTCCGCCCCTGCCCTTGCCCCTGCCGCCGCCCAAACCCGCCGCCCCGCGCATGGGCGAAAAAATTGGATTTATTCAGTTGCCCAGCCGCCCGCAACCGCCGCGCTTGGGCGAGAAAGTCGGCTCCGTCAAACTGCCTCCCTCGCGTCCGGGTTCGTCCCAACCGCGCCGGGACGAGCATCGTGGCCGGGACGGTTCCCGCGGGCGCGATGGGCGTCCGCAACATCCGTCCCGCGAAGCCAAGCCGGCGCCGGCGCCGCCGAAATTTGTCGCGCCGGAAACCGGTGAGATCATTATCATCAAGCCGCCCATCATCGTCCGCGACCTGGCCAATGCGCTCAAACAAAAGCCATTCCTCATCATCGGCGACTTGATGAAGCTGGGCGTGTTTGCGACGGTGAACCAGGCGATTGACGAGAAGATCGCCCAGCAGATTTGCGCGAAATACGGGTTCCGGTTTGAAATGGAAAAGCGCGAACGCGGCGGGGGAACCGTCCATGCCGTGGAAAAGAAAGTGGAGTTGGACGTCGAAGACAAGCCGGAGCAACTCAAGCCGCGCGCCCCCGTGGTCACCATCATGGGACACGTTGACCACGGCAAGACCAGCCTGCTGGATGTCATCCGCAAGGCGAATGTCGCGGCGGGCGAAGCCGGGGGAATCACCCAGCACATCGGCGCTTACACCATTTCCGTGCCCCGTCCCGAGCGCAAGAATGAACTGGCGCAAATCACTTTTCTGGACACGCCCGGCCACGCGGCGTTCAGTTCCATGCGCGCCCGCGGCGCGAACGTCACGGACATCGTGGTGCTGGTGGTCGCCGCCAACGACGGCGTGATGCCGCAAACGCTGGAGGCCCTGAACCACGCCAAGGCCGCCAAGGCGCCGATTTTGGTGGCGGTCAACAAGATGGACCACCCGAACGCCAACTCCTTGAAAGTGCGCCAGCAATTGCAGGACAAGGGATTGGTGCCGGATGACTGGGGCGGCGACACCATTTTCGTGGACGTTTCGGCGCTCACCAAACAGGGCGTTGATAAATTGCTCGAGATGATTTTGTTCCAGGCGGACCTCCTGGAGTTGAAGGCGAATCCGGACCGGCGGGCCAAGGGCAACGTGATTGAATCCGGCGTGGAACCGGGCGGCCCCACGGCGACGGTCCTCGTGCGCAAAGGCACCCTGCGTGTGGGCGATATTATTCTTTGCGGCGAGTTTTACGGGCGCGTGCGCGCATTGATCAATGAAGAAGGCCAGCGATTGAAGGAAGCCGCGCCCTCGGTGGCGGTGAGGGTCCTCGGCCTGAACGGCGTCCCGGACGCGGGCCTCGAGTTTTCCGTGGTGGAAGACGAAAAGGCCGCGCGCGAACTGGCGGAGCAGCGTTTCCTCCAGACCCGCTCCGAAAACCAGGAGTCCAAGAAAGTCACCCTGGAAAATCTCTTTGCCACCCTCGAAGCCGCCCAAAGCAAGGCCCTCCGGGTCGTCGTCAAAGCCGACGCCCAAGGCTCGGTCGAGGCGATTGTGGACGCCTTGCACAAAATTGAATCGGACAAGGTCACCCTCGAAGTTATTCACAGCGATGTCGGCACCATCACCGAAAACGACGTGGCCCTGGCCTCGGCTTCCACCGCCGTCATCCTCGGCTTTCATACGCGACTCGACAGCACCGCGGCGGAAAAAGCCAAGCGCGAAGGTGTCCAGATCAAGCTCTATGCCATTATTTACGAGTTGATCGACGACGTGAAAAATTCCATGGCGGGATTGCTCGAACCGGTGGTCAAGGAGAGCATTGTCGGCTCCGCCGAAGTGCGGAAGGTGTTCGAATTGTCCAAGGGCGCGCCGGTCGCCGGTTGCATGGTTTCCACCGGCCGGATTGTGCGCGGCAAGGTCCGCGTCCGCCGGCGCAAGGACGTCATCTATGAAGGCGTCACCCAGTCGCTCCGGCGCTTCCAGGACGAAGTCAATGAAGTGCGCGCCGGAATGGAATGCGGCATCCGGGTGGAAGGCTTTGGCGATTTCGAGGTCGGGGACTTGATCGAATGCTACTCGGTGGAAAAAGTGGCCGCGAAGCTGTAAGGTGACCCATGCCGAATCTGAGACATGAACGCGTGCGCGAATTATTGAAGCGCGAGATTGGCGAGGCGGTCCGCCGCGAATTCAACGTCAACGAGGCCGGCTTGATCTCGGTCAATGACGTGGACGTCGCCGGCGATTTGAAATCGGCCACCGTCTTCATCAGCATTTTCGGCCGGCCGGAACAGCAAAAGCGCGGCCTCCAGTTGCTCACCGAACACCGCATCCGCATCCAGGGACTGGTCGGCAAGGCCGTCGTCTTGAAATATACGCCGACCTTGAAATTTATCTTTGATGACTCCATTGTGCGCGGCAACCGCGTCCTCCAAATCATCGAAGAACTGGAGAAGGAAGCCGCCGACAATGAAAAAGGCCCGTCGTGAAAAGCTATCCGAAGATCATCGACCGCATCCTCGAAATCATCCGCGAAAATAATACCTTTTGCATCGTCGGGCACATCCGCCCGGACGGCGACTGTGTCGGCTCCCAACTCAGCCTGGCGCTGGCATTGAAAGCCGCGGGGAAAAAGGTCGCCTGTTGGAACGAGGACGCCATTCCCGACAAATACAAATTCCTGGACCCGGAGGGGATGTTTCAGAAACCGAAGCCCGGCCAAAAATTTGACTGCGTCATCGCCGCCGATTGCGCGAGCTTCGAGCGCCTGGGCCGCGCCGGCCAATGCTCGCTGAACCGCAAAGTGCTCATCAACATCGATCACCACGAGAGCAATCCGCATTACGGCGATGTCAACTGGGTGTCGGCGCGCGAGCCGTCGTGCGGCGAACTCATCTTTCGCCTCCTTAAAGTGGCGCGCTGGCCGATCACCAAGCCGATTGCGGATTGTTTGTTTGCCGCGGTTTCAACCGACACCGGCTCCTTCCAATACCCCTCCACCCGGCCCGGGACTTTTCACGTGGGCGCGGAACTGGTCGCGCGCGGCGCGGACCTCGCGAAGATTGGCGAGGAAGTGTACGAATCCTACCCGCTCTCCCGTGCCCGGCTCCTCAAGCACGTGTACAGCAAATTCCGGCTCACGGCGAACGACCGCATCGCCTATCTCTGGCTGAAGAAAAAGGATTTTTCGCGCACCGGCGCCGAGAGCAACGACACCGAGGGGTTGATTGACCATATCCGCGCCATCGCGCCGGTGGTGGTGGCATGTGTGTTTGAAGAGATGGAACCGGAATTGACCCGCATCAGTCTGCGATCGAAGAATCCCAGCGTAAACGTGAACGAAATCGCCGCGCAATTCGGCGGCGGCGGGCACCAGGCCGCCGCGGGCGCGCGGATTCCCGGCAGCCCCCTCTCCGTACAGCGCAAGGTAATCGCGGCCGTTAAGCGCGCCCTGAATGGGGTAAAATAATTCCCCGTTGCCATCATGCCATTTTCGTGGCACGCTTGTGCCATGAATGCGACAATTGAGCCGGATAAGCAAAACCGGATTGTCCTGACCCGCGACATGCGCGAGGCCGCGGGCATTGCCGCGGGCGAGCCGCTCAAAGTCACCGTTTCGCCCGGCCGAATCGTTTTGGAAGTCCAACCGGAATCGTCCGGCAAAATCATTAAAAAAGGCGGATTGAAGGTTTGGACCGGTAAAGTCCCGCCCGTCCCACTCGAAGAAGCCGTTGAAAAATCCCGTCATTACTTCCGATGACTTACTTTGACACTTCCGTCCTGGTCGGCGCCTTGCTGCAGACGCACCCGAATCACAAGGAATGCCTCGCCATTTTTGAACAGACGCGCGAACGCATCACCTGCGCTCATGCGCTGGCGGAGGTCTTTTCCACCCTGACCGCTCATTACAAAGTGCCCAATGAGGCTGCGGCGGAAATCACTTTGAGCCTGCTCGGAAAATTAACCGTCGAACCGCTTTCCTTACGCGATTATGAGACGGCCATCGCCGAAGCGCGTCAACGCGGCGTCATGGGCGGCGGGATTTATGATTCGTTGCACGCCACTTATGCGCGCCATCATTCCACGCGTCGCGTGATTACTCGAAATCCCGGCAATTTCCATCATGTCGCGCCGGACATGGAAATCGTCGTTCCTTAAAAACCATCCCCCATGCAAGAATTTTCCCCGTTCGATGGCGCGATTCTCATCGATAAACCTTCCGGCCCCACGTCGCATGACGTGGTGGACGCCATCCGCCGCGGCTTCGGCATCAAAAAAGTCGGCCACTGCGGCACCCTCGATCCCAACGCGACCGGACTCCTCATCATCGTCCTGGGGCGCGGCACGAAGCTTTCCGAGAAATTGATGGGCGATGACAAGGTCTATGAGGGGACCGTCAAGTTCGGCGTCGCCACGGATTCGTACGATTCGGACGGAGCCACTCTGGAAACCAAACCGGTCCCGCCGTTGACGTTGGAGCAGTTGAACGGGCTGGCGGAACAGTTTATCGGCGACCAGATGCAAATGCCGCCGATGGTTTCCGCCATCAAGATCGGCGGCGTGCCGCTGTACAAACTGGCGCGCAAGGGCGTGGAGGTGGAGCGCGAACCGCGGCTGGTTCACATCTATAATTTCCGCTTCACCAGTTATTCCGAGCCGCGGGGCGAGTTCAAACTGGCCTGCACCAAAGGCACTTACGTGCGCAGCGTGGCGCATGAACTGGGGCAGAAGATTGGCTGCGGCGCCCACCTCGAGAAGTTGCGGCGAAGCGTTTCCGGGAAATTCGACGTGGCCGACGCCGCGCCGCTCGACGCCGTCTTGAAAATGACCGGCGCTGAATTGCAAAAGCGGGTGATTCCCTTTTTAAAATTAGCCGGTTAAATTTGCCGCGGCCCAACACGATGAAAGTCATCCATGCCCCCAAGGAATTGAAGGCCAACGGCCATGGCGTTTGCCTCGCCATCGGCTTTTTTGACGGCGTGCATCTGGGACACCAGCAAATCCTCCGGCAGACAATTTCCGACGCGCGTCAACTGGACGCCGTCGCCGTGGCGATCACGTTCGACCGGCACCCGAACACCATTGTGGCGCCAGCCAGGGTCCCGGCGCTCATCTATTCGCTGCCGCAAAAACTCCTGGCCCTCGAAACGTCCGGCCTCGAAAATATCCTATTGATTCATTTTGACAAAAAATTCAGCGAACAATCCGGCGAAGACTTTATCCGCAATCTGGCGCGTGATTTCGGGAGAATTGGCAGCATTTGCGTGGGCGCCAATTTTGTCTTCGGCCATAAACGCGGCGGGAATGTTGCCTTGCTGAAAAAATTGGGGGCCGAACTGGGATTTCAAGTCCACGGAATGGCCTCCGTTTCGCTCGATGGCAAAACCGTCAGCAGCACTCGCATCCGGGAAGCCATCTGCGCCGGTGACATTGACGGCGCCAGCCAGATGCTCGGGCGGACGTACGCCCTTTCAGCGAAAGTGGTCGTCGGCGACAAGATTGGCCGGACGATTCAATTCCCCACGGCGAACCTCGACCCCGCTGGCATGGCGCTTCCGCCGAACGGCGTTTATGCGGCGCGCACGAAAGTGAAAAATCAGGTGTACCGGGTGGCGCTGAATATCGGGGTCCGTCCGACGATTGCCACGGGCAAACGCGAACTGCGGGTGGAGGCGCATCTGCTCGATTTCGACGGAGACCTTTACGGGCGGACTCTGGAAGTGGAAATCAACCGAAAGCTGCGGGAAGAGCGCCAATTTGGCTCAAAAGAAGAATTGCAGGTCCAGATTAGAAAAGATGTTGCTGCCGTGCGACAGGGCTACTGACGGTGGATGTATTCTAAGGGCTAAATTCAATACAAGTCGTTTGTTGAAAAACGCTTAAACATTTTTACGAAAATTTAACATTGTTTCAACTATGTGACGATTTTGCTTGAATTCCAACCGAAAATGATTAGGATGTATGTACGTCGGGCTTCTGATGTTACTGATTTCCAGGACTCACAGGTGAGTTTGCGAATAGTCATCTTAATCCGACCATTTGGGGATTCATGATTTATTCTGAACCAAAGCCAGGCGTTTAGGTCATATAATCTATGTTACGAAAAAGTAAATCGTCTTCGGCGGGCGCGTCACCCAAGAATCATCGCGTAACCGAACGTAAAGCCGGAGCCAAACCCGCTCCCCGGCGGCGCTTTGTCATTGCCAGCAGTGCGCGGCGAAATGCCGCGATTGCTTCGGAATCCAATGGAAAACCGAAGCACCCGGATGGTGCCTCTACCGGGTCGGAGAAGCGCGGCCAAAACGGCCACGCCAATGGTTCCGCTCCAGCCCCGCATCAACCAACTGTCGATTTGACCGAGACGATCAAGACGCTGTTGCATCTGGCGCAGGAACACGGCTATATCACCTACGATGATATCAACGACGTTTTGCCGGACAATCTCAGTCCGGACGATTTGGATGCATTGCTCACGAAATTGCGCGGTCTGGACGTTGAAATCGTCATGGACCAGGCGGAAGCCGAGCGGGCCGAGCGCACCAAACAGCCCGACAGCCCGGCCGAAGAAGTGGACGACGACGCGCGCTTGGAGATTTTGGATGACCCGGTCCGCATGTACATGAACCAGATGGGCAAGGTGCCCCTCCTCACACGCGAACAGGAAGTCGAGATCTGCAAAAAAATTGAGGAAGCCGAAGTGGCGATGAAATCCATCATCTACAACCTCGGCTTTACCGCCAAGGAACATATCGCCATCTCGGAAAAATTGCTGTCCGAGCCGCCCAAGGAACGGTTTGACCGCGTGATCGTCGATAAAAAAATCGCCAATCGCGAAGGCCATTTGCGCGACCTGCGCAAGCTCATCAAGAAGGTCCATCTCCTCGATCAAAAGGTGGACGAAAAGTATTTCAACTGGCAGAAGGCTCAACAGAAGGGCCGCAAGGAAACGCTGGAGCGCGAATTGAAAAAAATGAGCGCCAAGCTCCAGGACCTGTTCCCGAAATTTTATTACAAACAAAAAGTCGTCGAGGAAATGATCGTGGTGGCGGGGAACATTTACGAAAAATTCCAGGCCAGCCTGCGGCACATCCAGGAGCTGGAAGCCCAGCGGGCCACCGCCGAGCGCCGCGCCGCCCTGGATGGCGAGCACGGAAAAATCCTCACCTTGGAGCAATTCGTGCGCATGCCCCGCGAGGAATTCTACCAGATTTTCACCCAGTTGAAATCAGCCGCCGACCGCGGATTGAAAGCCAAGACGCATATGGCGGAGGCCAACCTGCGCCTCGTGGTTTCCGTCGCCAAAAAGTACACCAACCGCGGACAGTCGTTTCTCGACCTCATCCAGGAGGGCAACATCGGCCTGATGAAGGGCGTCGAGAAATTCGAGTACCGCCGCGGCTACAAGTTTTCCACCTACGCCATCTGGTGGATCCGCCAGGCCATCACCCGCTCCATCGCCGACCAGGCGCGGACCATCCGCATCCCGGTCCACATGATTGAAATCATGAACAAGCTCTGGCGCGCGCAGAAACAGCTTACCCAGGAACTGGGCCGCGAACCCACGCCCGAGGAATTGGCCGATGAAATGCACATGCCCGTCGCGCGCATCCACGCCCTGCTCAAGATGGCGCAACAGCCCGTCTCCCTCCACGCCCCCGTCGGCGACGACGGCGACGTGAGCGTCGGCGATTTCATCGAGGATAAATCAGCGGAAAATCCGTCCGACGTCACCAGCTACAGCCTGTTGCGTGAGAAATTGAGCGACGTGCTGACGACCCTGACCGAGCGCGAGCGCAAAATCTTGGAAATGCGTTTCGGGCTGCTGGACGGGTACGAGCGCACGCTCGAGGAAATCGGCAAGATGTATAATGTCACCCGCGAACGAATCCGCCAGATCGAGGCCAAGGCGTTGCGCAAGCTCCGGCATCCCACCCGGGTCCGTCACTTGCAGGGCTTCCTCGACACGCCGGAGCCGGAAATGGCCACGACGGCCTGAAGGTTAATTGTTCGGGTCCACAATGTGGATATCGATTCCGGGCGCGTGATGGAGGAAAAACTCCAAAACATTCGGCCGCATGAAATGCCACCATTTCCGTTCCGTCGTGCCGATAATGACCAGGTGGACATCCTGCTCCCGGCAAAATTTCAACAAGGCGTCGCAGATGTTTTCGCTTTCCAAAACCGTGACGCTCCCGCCCAGTTCCGTTGCCAGTTGGACGTTCTGCATGAACTTGCGCTGTACCTCCGCCGGAATGAGCATGGGGTCCTCATTTTTGCGCCGGACATAAACGGCAATCCATTCGCGATTCAACCGGCCGGCCAACCGCGAGGCCGAGCGCAACAGCCGGGCGGTCGTTTCCGGGTTGGTGCTGAAGAACACGGCGATCTTTTCGCTGACCTCCGGCTTTTGGGCGATGCCCGGGCGCGGCCGGCGGTCGAGCGCGGCGGCGGTTTCCCGCAATGCCAGTTCGCGCAGCGTATTTAAATTGTCTTCGCTAAAAAAATTTTCCAATGCGGCCGTGGCGCGCGCGCCGGTATAAACCTTTCCCTCCTTCAATCGCTCGCGCAGTTCCTCGGCGGTCAGGTCCACGTTCACGATCTGGTCGGCCTCCAGCACAAACCGGTCCGGCACCCGCTCGCGCACGTCCACCCCGGTCGCGCGCAGGATGGTGTCGTGCAGGCTCTCGAGATGTTGAATGTTCATCGCCGTGATGACATTGATACCGGCGAGGAGCAGATCATGGATTTCCAGGTAACGCTTGGGATAGGACGATCCGTCCACGTTGGAATACGGCAGCTCATCAATGACGCAGACCGTTGGATAACGCTTGAAAATGGCCTCGGTATCGAGCACCTCCACCGTCGTGTTTCCGTGCGGCGCCACCTTGCGCGGAATGATTTCCAGTCCGGCGAGCAGGGCCTCCGTCTCCACTCGGTCGTGGGTTTCCACCCAGCCGATGACAACGTCCACGCCGGCCTTTTTCAGCCGATGAGCCTCTTCAAGCATGGCGTAGGTCTTGCCGACGCCGGCGGCGTGGCCGAGATAAATCTTGAGCTTTCCCAAGCGGCTTTTTTCGATCAGCCGCAGGAAATCTTCGGGTTTGGGCCGCGTCTCGGTCGCATCCATCCCCGCCAAGAAACTATTTTTGCGCAAGCTGGTCGAGTGCGAAGTTCAGCGTCACCACGTTCACGCGCGGCACGCCAAAGACGCCCAGGGCGCGGCCTTCGGCGTTTTGCTCCACGATCTTGCGCAGTTCGTCCACTGTCATGCCGCGCTCCTTCGCCACGCGCGGCATTTGCAATTCGGCATTCTGAAGGCTGATGTCCGGGTCCAGGCCGCTGCCGGATTCCGTCACGGCGTCGGCCGGCACCGGTGCGTTCGTGGCCATGCCGTTATCGGACCGGTACGCAGCAATGTTTTGGGTGATGTTGGCCACCAGATTGGAGGACGTCGGCCCAAGGTTGCTGCCCCCGGAGCTGGTCGGGTCATAGCCGTTATTGCCCGCCGCCGACGGACGGGGATGAAAATACTTGTCGCTGGTAAAATTCTGGCACAGCAACGCCGAGCCGCGGACCGCGCCGGTCTTGTCGATGAGCAAACTGCCGTTGGCTTGGTGCGGGAACATCAGTTGTCCCAGGCCAAAAACGATGAGCGGGTAGATGCCGCAACCGACAATGGCGAAGACAAGGATCGCCGCAATGGCGCGGCCGAATTCAGCAAGGATGTTTTTCATAAATTTATGCGAGATGGAGACCGGCCACGATGAGGTCGATCAATTTGATTCCAATGAACGGCAGGACGATGCCCCAGACACCGTAAATCAGCAGGTTGCGGCGCAAAATTTGCGCCGCGCCGAGCGGACGGAACTTGACGCCGCGCAACGCCAGCGGAATCAGGGCGATAATAATAAGCGCGTTGAAAATGACCGCGCTCAAGATCGCGCTGCCGGGACTGTGCAGCCGCATGATGTTCAGCGGTGCAATGACCGGGAAGGTCACCATCAACATCGCGGGAATGATGGCAAAATACTTCGCCACATCGTTGGCAATGCTGAACGTCGTGAGCGACCCGCGCGTGATAAGCAGTTGCTTTCCGATCTCGATGATCTCGAGCAGCTTGGTCGGGTTGCTGTCCAGATCGACCATGTTGCCGGCTTCCTTGGCCGCCTGGGTGCCGGTGTTCATGGCCACGCCCACAACAGCCTGCGCCAGCGCCGGCGCGTCGTTGGTGCCGTCGCCAATCATCGCAATCATCCGGCCGCCTTGTTGTTCTTTGCGGATCAGGGCGAGTTTGTCTTCCGGCTTGGCTTCCGCCAGAAAATCATCAACCCCGGCTTCGCGCGCGATCGCGGCGGCCGTCAACTTGTTGTCGCCGGTGATCATCACGGTGCGGATGCCCATCGCCCGGAACCGCTTGAACCGGTCGGAGAGGCCGCCCTTGACGATGTCCTTCAAATGCACCACGCCCAGCGGGCCTTCGCGCGTGGCCACCACCAGCGGGGTGCCGCCGGAGAGGGAAATGCTTTCCACAATCTGCTCGATTTCCGGCGGGAGTGTGCCGCCGACAAACTGGCGGATCGCGTTGGCCGCGCCCTTGCGGATTTGTTTTCCTTCAAAGTCCACGCCGCTCATCCGGGTCTGGGCGGTGAAGGGAATGAATAGCGCGCCGGGCATTTCGTGAATGGTCCGCGCGCGAATGCCGAATTGTTTCGCCAACACCACGATGCTCCGGCCCTCCGGCGTTTCATCGGCCAGCGACGCCAGTTGCGCGGCGTCCGCCACGTCCTTTTCTGTCAGACCTGGCACGGGCATGAAAGCGACCGCCTGGCGGTTGCCCAGCGTGATGGTGCCGGTCTTGTCGAGCAGCAAAACGTCCACGTCGCCCGCCGCCTCCACCGCCCGCCCGCTCATCGCCAGAACATTTTTTTGCAGCAACCGGTCCATGCCCGCAATGCCAATCGCGCTCAACAATCCGCCGATCGTCGTCGGAATCAGGCAAACCAGCAGCGCGATCAGCACGGAATTGGAAAAGTGCGTCCCCGCATAAATCCCAAACGGTTTCAAGGTGATCACCGCCAGCAAAAAAACCACCGTGAGCGCCGCGAGCAAAATGGTCAGCGCGATTTCATTGGGTGTTTTCTGGCGCTTGGCGCCTTCCACCAGCGAAATCATCCGGTCCAGAAATCCTTCGCCGGGATTGGCGGTGATTTGAATCTTAACCTCATCGGACAACACGCGCGTGCCGCCGGTCACGGCGCTGCGGTCGCCGCCGGCCTCGCGGATGACCGGAGCGGATTCGCCGGTGATGGCCGATTCATCCACCGTCGCCGCGCCCATGATGATTTCGCCGTCGGCGGGAATGATCTCATTGGCGCGGACCAGAACGACGTCGTCTTTGCGGAGCGAGTCGGCATCCACCACCTCTATTTTGCCGTTGTAGACTTTGTTCGCATTGGTGTGGGTGCGGGTGGCCTTGAGCGCCTTGGCCTGCGCCTTGCCGCGGCCTTCGGCCACCGCCTCGGCGAAATTCGCGAACAACACGGTGAACCAAAGCCAGATGGCGATTTGGGCGACAAATAACGTCTGGCCTGGCGAACGAAAGTCGTCCACGGTGCTGATCGCCGCGCCGACCATCGTCACGAACATGACGGGGTTCTTCACCATCAGCCGCGGATTCAGCTTGATGAAGGCGTCGCCGATGGCGGGCCAGAGAATTTTGGTGTCAAAAATGGAAACGGATTTGGTGGCCATAAAATTAAAACAAGGTTCCTTGCAACATCAGAAAATGTTCAACAATCGGGCCGAGGGCGAGCGCGGGCAGAAAAGTCAGCGCCCCGACCAAAATGACAGTGCCGACCAGCAGCGCGACAAACGTAAAGTCGTCCACCGGAAAGGTCCCGGCGCTGACGGGGACGAGTTTTTTCCTGGCGAGCGAGCCGGCCAGCGCCAGCAGCGGCACAATCATGCCGAATCGTCCCAGCACCATGTCAAAGCCGAGGGTGGTGTCATACCAGGGCGTATTGGCGTTCAGGCCGGCGAAGGCGCTGCCGTTGTTGCCCGCGCCGGAGGTGTAGGCATAAAGCATTTCACTGAAGCCATGCGGCCCATTATTGTTCAACCCGGCCAACCCCCACTTGCTCACGCAAGCCCAGGCGGTGAAGCCCAGGATGATGAAGGCCAGAATTACGAACGCCAGCAGCGCCATTTTCACGTCATACGCCTCAATTTTCTTTCCGAGGTATTCCGGCGTGCGCCCGACCATCAGCCCGGCGATGAACACGGCGATGATGACGAAGATCAACATCCCGTATAGCCCGGCGCCGACGCCGCCGAAAATGACTTCACCCGTCTGAATGTTGAACATCGGCACCAATCCGCCGAGCGGAGTGAACGAATCGTGCATGGAATTGACCGCGCCACAGGAGGCATCGGTCGTAACGGTCGCAAACAGCGCGGAATCAAAAATCCCGAAGCGCACCTCCTTGCCTTCCATGTTGCCATCAGCAACGGCCACGCCCAGATGCTGATGGATGGGATTTCCCCTGGCCTCCGCCCACCAGCAAAGCATGACGCCCGCTAAAAACATGACGAACATCGCGGACCAAACCGCCCACCCATGTTTTTGATTTTTGGTTTCGCGGCCTAGGTGGTACGTCATCGCGCTGCCAATGCACAGCAGGCCGAGCATCTGGAAAAAGTTCGAAAGCGGCGTGGGATTCTCAAAGGGATACGCCGCGTTGGCGTTGGTGTAACCGCCGCCGTTGGTGCCGAGCATCTTGATGGCGATCTGCGATGCCATCGGCCCCTGAACGATGGTTTGCGTGGTCACCACCTGATTCGTCATCACCGGGTTGCCCTTTGCATCCACCACGCCGTTGCCTTTTGCGTCAGTCACCTGGACGGAAACAGTCTGCGGCTCGATCAACGTGGCCGTTACGTAAGGCTTGAAGTTTTGAATCATGCCTTGCGAAATGAGAAAGAGCGCGAACACGAGGCAGATGGGCAGCAGCAGATAATAAATGATGCGCGTCATATCCACCCAGAAATTGCCGATGGTTTGCGAGGTGTGCCGCGCCAGGCCGCGCACCAACGCCGCGGCCACCGCAATGCCCGCGGCGGCCGACGTAAAATTGTGAACCGCCAGCGCGACCATCTGCGAGAAATAGGACATGGTGGATTCGCCGCCATAGCTCTGCCAGTTCGTGTTGGTCAGGAAGCTGATGGCCGTGTTGAATGCCAGATGCTGCGTTAACGCGGGGAAATTTTGCGGGTTCAGTGGTAGAAATTGCTGCGCGCGAAGGATGACATACGTGAACAGGCAGCTCACGGCGCTGAAGATGAGCATGGCAAACGCGTATTGCTTCCAACCCTGCTCCTTCGCCGGGTCCACGCGGAAAATCCAGTAAGTCGCTTTTTCCAGCGGCCGCAGCACCGGGTCGAGCCAGGTGCGTCCGTTGGGATTCAGCACGCAATTGATATAAAGGCCAAGCGGCTTGGTCACGAGCACCAGGGCCGCGATGTAAATGGCCAGTTCCAACCATTGATGGGCGTTCATATTTGGGGCTTAAAATTTCTCCGGGCGCACCATGGCAAAAATCAAATAGCCGCAGAGCGCCACCGAGATGATTCCGAGGATCAGGTTTTCCATAGAGTATTGTTCAAGATTTCAGTTTTGAATGGCGGCATCGCCTTCTTCCTTGGTGCGGATGCGCACTGCCTGTTGCAGGTCGGAGACGAAAATCTTGCCGTCCCCGATTTTGCCGGTCTGGGCCGCATGAATGATCGCCCCCATCGCCGCGTCCGCCTGGCTGTCCAACACCGCCAGTTCGATTTTTATTTTGGGCAAAAAATCGACCGTGTACTCGCTGCCGCGATAAATCTCGGTGTGCCCTTTCTGGCGGCCAAAGCCTTTCACTTCGCTCACCGTCATTCCCTGGATGCCGATTTCGCCGAGCGCGTCCTTGACCTCCTCGAGCCTGAACGGCTTGATGATTGCTTCAATTTTTTTCATAGGTTTGATGGAATAACGAATGGATGGTTCAGAGCTTCTCACAGCCCACGGCGTAGAGCGCCAGGGAAATGAAACTTCCAAACATTAATCCGACATAGATGGCGTCCAACATAATAATCCTCCGCGGGGATGATGCCGGGCATGACCCACCGCAACTAATTTTCATATTGGGTGAACTTGGTGACCGCGGACTTCGCGATCCAGAGGCTCGCCCTTCCAAATGCCTGCGAGATTAGCTGTCGGGCTTGGCCTTGAAAGTGGCCTTGAAACCGGTTGCCCGGCCTCGTGCGCCCCGTCCTCAACTGCTTGAGGAATTTGGGTCTCCCGCGTCCGGCTTCAGGAAGGAAGCCGAACCTCGGCTGCTACGGGCAAAATTAAATCACAGTCTCCCGGCTTTGTCAAGTCCCACTCAAAACAGTCGCTTTTATTGGGAAAATGAAGAAAAATGCGGTGGTGGCGGGTTTGAGAACCATGCCACAGACTAAAAGCTCCATCATTACCCACCTCTGCATCGCAAGATCGGCAAAAAGATTGGCAATTTGTTGACTTCCAAATCGACTTACATCACAAAAGCTTGTAAAATTGCGTGTTGTATGCGTTATTTGATCGGCAATAACATCGGCAAAATAACCGGCAAAGCCATCTGATCTATTTTTGTCTAATCAATCAGGCTCGGGAAGACGTCCCCGCCCGCTTTCGCGATAGTGGCTGCTTCGCGAATACATTTTATGACCCCAAAATTATTTTCTGAACTTGGTTTGTCCGCGGAACTGCTCAAGGCTGTTGATAAACTCGGCTTCGAGCAGGCCGCCCCCATTCAGGCCGAAGCGATTCCCGTGCTGATGCAGGGTAACGACGTGGTGGGACAATCGCAGACCGGCTCGGGTAAAACCGCCGCGTTTGCAATCCCCGCCATTGAAAAAACCGACCCGCTCAAACGCGTGGTGCAAATCCTGGTCCTTTGCCCGACCCGCGAACTCGCGGTGCAGGTCTCGGAGGAATTCCACAAGCTCGCCTTGTTCAAACGCGGCCTCCAGGTGTTGCCGGTTTACGGCGGACAATCCTACGACCGCCAGCTTCTCGGCCTGCGCCAGGGCGCGCACATCGTCATCGGCACCCCGGGACGCGTCATGGACCACATGCGGCGCGGCACGCTGAAGTTCGATTCGCTCAAAATGGTGATCCTCGATGAAGTGGACGTGATGCTCAACATGGGCTTCCGCGACGACATCGAATTGATCCTGCAAGCAACGCCCAAGGAACGGCAGACGGTGGTGTTCTCCGCGACCATTCCGGGGCCCATCCAGCGGCTCATCGAAAAATACACCCGCGACCCGCGGCAGGTGCGCATCGAACAAAAGGCGTTGACGGTGCCGACCGTCGATCAGGTCTATTACGAGGTGGACCGCCGTTACAAAATCGAATTGCTCACGCGGCTCATCGATCTTCACGATTTGAAACTCGGCATTATTTTCTGCAACACCAAACGCATGGTGGACGACATCGTGGATCATTTGAACGCCCAGGGTTATTCCGCCGACCGCCTGCACGGCGACATGACCCAGGCGCAAAGAGACCGCGTGATGCAAAAATTCCGCAAGTCCGGCCTGGAGTTTCTCGTGGCCACGGATGTCGCGGCCCGCGGCATTGACGTGGACAACGTGGAAGTGGTCTTCAACTACGACCTCCCGTACGACGGCGAAGATTATGTGCATCGCATCGGGCGGACCGGACGCCAGGGCCGCAGTGGCCGCGCGATTTCGTTCGTTTCCGGCCGCGAAATGTTTCAAATCGCCGTCATTGAGCGCTACACAAACATGAAGATTCAACGCGGCCAGCCGCCGACCGCCGGCGAAGTCGAAGAAGCCCGCGCGAGTGTATTTCTGGACAAAATCCGCGCCACGCTGCAAAACAGCGAATTTAAGCGCCAGGACCATCTCATCGAACGTTTGCTCGAAGAAGGTTTCAGTTCCACCGATATCGCGTCCGCGCTGCTGCATCATTTGCAGGAGGGCGACGCGGCTCCGGTCGCCAAACCGGCGAAGGTCCCGGAACACTCTCGTCCCGAAGTCGTTGAGCGCCCCCCGCGCTTTGCCAATCGCCGCGAAGAACGCCCGCGCCGGGAAGCGCCGGTTCCAAAACCGCCGGCAGCTCCGGTTCGCACTTTCACCAAAGCCTCCGCGCCCGCACGCGAATTCAAGATTCCGCAACCGGAAATAAAACCGCCCGAAAAGCCGAAGGCGGAAGTTCCGAAAACTTATTCCGACCAGGAAATTCTTCAATCGGTGAAAGCCCCCGCGCCCGCGCCTCCTCCGCTGAAATCTCCAGGCGATGAACCGGCTGTCGCGGTTGCCAAGCCAAAAGCCAGCCGTCGCACGCCGGACGGCCAAACCCGCCTATGGATGAATGTCGGCAAGGAAATGGGCGTTGAGCCGATTGATGTCGTGAACACGATCGCGGGCGAAACCGGTTTGCCGGGAAAAGTTGTCGGCCGGGTGGATGTCCGCGACCGGCATTCGTTCGTCGAGGTGGCCTCCGAACACGTCAGCGCCATCATCTCCAAATTAAATCGCAGCCAGATGAAAAATC
The DNA here is from genome assembly GCA_052140285.1 of Limisphaerales bacterium. Lineage (GTDB taxonomy): Bacteria > Verrucomicrobiota > Verrucomicrobiia > Limisphaerales > UBA11358 > UBA11358. Next base: position 17,491 of record JBKQUF010000087.1, read on the forward strand.
ACCCGCTGAAAGTCAAAGTGGCGTGACCGGCCTTACTTTTCACTCCCGGCCTTGATGGCCTCCAACTCCTCCCAGCGCGCATACAGTTTTGGAATTTTTTCCTTCGCCGCGCCCAACTCCTCCGTGATCTGGTTTACTTGTTTCGCGTGCTTGCGGAAAAATTCCGGGTCCGCGAACAATCCTTCAATCCGCGCGACCTCGGATTCCGCCGCATGGATCTGCGCTTCCATGCCTTCCAATTCCCGGGTTTCCTTGAAGGAAAGCTTGCGTGGTTTGTCGGTCCGCGCCGCTGTTTCCTTGGCCCGCGCGGTTGATTTGTTGATGGCCAGAATGGCCGCGCCCTGCCTCGTCGCCGACTCAACGGCGCGCTGCCTCTTTTCCAGGTAATAATCGTAATCACCGACGCTGTGATGAATCCGGCCGTCGCCCTCGAATGCCAGAATGTCCGTGCAAATTCGGTTCAGAAAATAACGGTCGTGGCTTACCACCAGCACCACGCCGGGAAAGGCGATCAACGCCTCCTCCAGCACCAGCAACGTCGGCAAATCAAGGTCATTGGTCGGTTCGTCGAGAATGAGAAAGTTGCCGCTGCTCTTCAAAATGCGCGCGAGCAACAGGCGGCTGCGCTCGCCGCCGCTCAATTTGTCCACTCGCGTCATGATGCTCTCATCCGTGAACAGAAAGCGTTTGAGATACGAGCGCACGGAAAGTTTTGCCTCGCCCCATTGCACGAACTCCGTGCCGTCGGCCACCTCATCCAAAACCGTGCGCTCCTCGTTCAATTGCAGCCGGCCCTGGTCCACGTAATTAAATTTCGTGAGTTGGCCGGTCTTGACGGCGCCTTCGGTCGGCGGCAACTGGCCGATGATGACTTTGAGCAGCGTCGTTTTGCCGAGCCCGTTTCGTCCGCAAACCCCGACGCGCCGGCCGTTTTCAAACGTATGGCTGAATCCGCTGAACAATTTTTTACCGCCAAGGGTCATGCCCAGATTGGTCAACTCCACGGTCCGATTGCCAAGTGGCGGGGGTGGGGGAAGGCAAAGCTCCACGTCTTCCTCGATCACCGGGCCGGCCTTCGCCTCCTCCTCATAATAACGCTCGAAGCGGTTCTTCTGCTTGCTGCGTTGCGCGCGCGGGCCTTGCCGCACCCACGCGAGTTCCTTTTTTAAAAACATCTGCCGCTTGTGCTCGATCGTCGCGTCGGCCGCCTGGCGCTCCGCCTTGGCCAGCAGATAATCCGTGTAGTTGCCTTCGTGCGAGAAAAACTTTCCGTCGGACAACTCAATCATCCGTTTCACCACCCGGTCCAGAAAATAACGGTCGTGCGTCACCACCAGCAGCGTGCCGTGAAATTCGTCGAGAAAATCCGCGACCCAATCGATCGATTCCGGGTCGAGATGGTTCGTCGGTTCGTCCAGAATCAAAAAATCGGGCAGCGAAACAATCGCGCGGCACATCGCCACCCGGCGCTTCTCGCCGCCGGATAGCGTGTCAATCTTCCGGTCGCCGGCGGGGCAATTCAAATGTGCCATCGCAATCTCGACGCGGGTGTCCAGCGTCCAGCCTTCGAGCGCGCCGATGCGATGTTCCAAAAATTCATGCCGCTTCGAGTCATGCGGCAGCGATTCAAATTCCGCGATCAAATCGAGCACGGGTTTTGCCCCGGTGCGGATGTTTTCCTCCACGGTTTTGGTCGCATCGAGCATGAAATCCTGCGGCAGGTAACTCACCACCAGATCGCGCTGCCGCGAAACTTCCCCCTCATCCGGCAATTGCAGGCCGGCGAGAATCCGCAGAAACGTCGTCTTCCCCGCGCCGTTGCGGCCAACCAGACCCAGGCGTTCGCCGTCCTGAATCCCCAGCGTCGCCTGGTCCAGAATGGTGCGGTCCCCGTAACGCACGGTCACTTCGGAAGCGGAAATAATGGTGGGCATCGGATTATTCCCTGGCTGTCTGCACCGGCAACGCCGAGAGCGGCGTGTTCTTGTTGGTCTCGCCAAAATAATTTGCCGACCACTCGTTTTGAAACAGCACCACCGGATTTTTGCCGACGTCGTAGGCGAACCGAGAGCCGGTCGGGAGCGAGAGCGTGTCGAGTTCCTCCTCCTTGATCCCCGTCGGCAGCCAGCGCACCACCGTCCACGGCGCCGCTTCCAAACGCGACACCGCGCCGTATTCGCTTTCCAGCCGGAACTGCACCACCTCGAATTGCAGCGGGCCGACTGCGGCCAGCAACGGCGTTTTCACCGACGAGTTGCGCAGATACATCGCCTGAACCACCCCTTCCTGCAGGAGTTGATCGAGGCCCTGGCGAAATTGTTTGAACTTCGCCGTATTGGGATTATGCAGATAGGAAAAGGCTTCCGGCGTGAAACGGGGAATTTCCTTGTAGAGAATTTTCGGATCGGACGTCAGCGTGTCTCCGATGCCAAAACTATCGTGGCCGACCAGGCCAATGACGTCGCCGGGATACGCCTGGTCCGCCGTTTCCCGTTCATTCCCAAAAAGTTTGTGCGAATTGGACAGGCGGACTTTTTTCTTCGAGCGCGAATGATGCACCGTCATGTCGCGCTCGAATTTGCCCGAACAAACGCGGATGAACGCGATGCGGTCGCGATGTTTGGGGTCCATGTTCGCCTGAATCTTGAAGACAAAACCCGAAAACGCGGGATGCTCCGGCGAAATCTCGATGCCCCCCATCACGCGCGGCCTCGGCGCCGGTGAATGTTTTAGAAATCCGTCCAGCAACAGTTGGACGCCAAAATTATTGATGGCGCTGCCAAAAAAAACCGGCGTGGTTTTTTCCGAAAGCACGGACGGATCATCCCATTCCTGACCGGCGTGTTCCAGCATGGCCAGTTCTTCCACCGTGCTCTGAAACGTCGCGTCGTCCAGCCGCCCGCGGATGATTTCATCGTGCAGTCCGCCGACCTGCACCGGCGCGCGATATTGGCCGCCGGCGGTCCGTTCGAACAAATGCATCAATTGCGTTTGCCGGTCGAACACCCCCTGAAATTCATGGCCGTTGCCAATCGGCCAGTTCACGGGAAAGGCCCCGATGCCGAGCACGCTTTCCAGTTCGTCCAGCAGCGCCAGCGGGTTTTTCATCGGCCGATCGCATTTGTTCATGAAGGTGAAAATCGGCACTCCGCGCTGGCGGCAGACTTCAAACAGTTTTCGCGTCTGCGGTTCGATGCCCTTCGCCGAATCAATCACCATCACCACCGAATCCACGGCGGTCAGCACGCGGTAAGTGTCCTCGGAGAAGTCCTTGTGGCCCGGCGTGTCCAGCAGGTTGAGCCGGTACCCGTTGTAATCGAATTGCAGCACCGTCGAACTGATCGAAATCCCCCGCTTCTTTTCCAATTCCATCCAATCGGACGTCGTGGCCCGCTGGTTCTTGCGGGCGGTGACCGAGCCGGCGAGCTGCACCGCCCCGCCGTAAAGCAGGAGCTTTTCCGTGAGCGTGGTCTTGCCCGCGTCCGGATGGGAGATGATGGCGAACGTCCGTCGCCGCTGTATTTCTTCGGTTATTTCCACACTGGAGCGGTGGAAGATAGCAGAATGGCGGACAGTAACAAGCGGGGTTTCGCAGGATGATGCCTGTCGTTGTAGGAGCCGACGTAAGGAGGTTCATTTTGATCAAATTCATAGGGTTTTCCGGAAAAATTTGAGCTTTGCTCGGCTCCTACTTAACTTGAAATTTTCGGTTCTTTGACGTTTGTAATGGGTAAAGGGGAAATTGTCGCGAAGCGACAGATGGAAATTAGATGGCACAATGTGCCGGGACTGGAGTTTGGCTCTGATGATTTCATTTGATGCTTAGAAAGACGGCGGATTCGAGAGGGTGATCGCATTTTATACCGTTCTGGTCGGGGTCGGATTTTTGTGAGAAGCCTGTAAAATTGGTTTTGAGCGTGGCCGACCAGAGTTCATAGCGCAGTTGATTGATCAATTCGTTGGTGGTGGCTCTTTTTTCAGATTTTCGTTGGTACCAAAGCGGGCTAATATCCGGAGTCGCTCCGCGACAACCCAAATATGCGTTAGAGATGTTCCCCATTATAAACATCGGGAACCAAAAAACTGAACAAAAACAAAGGGGAAGAAATTTGCCTCACACCCTTCGGAGGCTACCCGACTCTTGCAGCCGTGGACAAATCGGGGGAATTCGCCTGGGCGGCGATTAACGCTTTTTTTTGGCGGTATTTCTCCGCGCATTCGGGACAAATGCCGTGGGTAAATTCCGCGTCGGTGCGGGACGAGATGTAGATTTCCACCTGTTGCCAATAACCTTTGTCATCGCGGATGCGTTTGCAGGAGGCGCAAATCGGCAGCAGCCCTTTCAAGGCCTTGACCTGCTTGAGCGCCTCGGTCAACTCTTCAATCAGCCGCACCCGCTCTTCATCGGCGTTCTTGCGTTCGGTGATGTCGCGGGTGATCGCCGAGACCCCCACGATTTTGCCCCCGGAATCCTTGATCGGCGAAAGGCTGGCGGACACGGGAATGATATGGCCGTCCCTGCGGACGCGAGTACTCTCGTAGATGCCCACCCGCTCCCCCTTGTGGACTCGTTCCATGAGGTCAATCAACTCATCGCGCTTGTCTCGCGGGAACAGGATGGCGATGGAGCGCCCGATGATCTCGTCGGTGCGATAGCCGAAAATTTCCTCGGCCGCATGGTTCCAACTGATGACGGCGCCGTCCAAGGTGGTGGCGAAAATGGCGTCTTCGGTGGATTGGACAATTGCGGCGAGGGTTCGCGAATTTTCCTCGGCTTTGGCACGAGCGCGCCGGTCCTGGGCGGCATCCAATTCGCGTTCAATGGCCGGGGCCAGCCGCGAAAGATTGCCTTTGACGATGTAATCGTTGGCGCCGGCTTTCATCATGTGAACGGCCGCCTCCTCGCCGTGCGTGCCGGAAACGACGATGAACGGGATGTCCGATTTTTTCCCGCGGAGCAGCAATAAAGCTTCCGGCCCGCTGAATTGGGGCATGACGTAATCGGACAAAACCACGTCCCACGAGCGCCGTTGCAGAGCCGCCGACATTTCTTCGGCGGTCTGAACCCGTTCGTGAATGGGGGAAAAGTTTTTTGCCCGCAGTTCCTCCAACAACAACAGGATATCGTTCTCGGAATCCTCCACTACCAGCACGTTTAGCAAAATGGCCATATTGTAACGCTATGGGATAATTACCGAAGAAAACGGGATTCGCAAGGTAGGTGAAATACCTATATGTCGGATTCAAGCGCCGATGGCTGGCGTGGCCCCTTCGGGCTTTTTTCATCGTTGCGCCAGCTTCATTTATTTTTAAAAGCATTTTCCAGGCGCCTGTGCGAAACTCCAGACATGGAGATTTGCGAAACCGTGCGCTGCCCGTATTGCGGACAAACCTTTGAATTGACGGTGGATACCAGCGTCAGCGACCAACGCTTCACGACCGACTGTGAAGTGTGCTGCCGTCCGTTTGAAGTGGTGGTGGAGTGTGAGCCGGGCGAAATTCTGAGCTTGGAAGTGATCCAGAATTAGCGCACCTTGACGGCCGTGAGCAATTTCGCAACCAAGGTGCTGTGGGTATATATTGTGCTGCTGCTGGTGGGCGGGATGATTGGCTTTTTCAAGGGCAAGAGCAAGGTGTCGCTGATCACCTCGGCGATCTTCGCCGCGCTGCTGGTGCTGACGATGTTGCATGGGATTTTCGAGCGGGCCTTCGCCAATAACCTTGCCAACATTCTGTTGACGATTCTGTTGGTGGTTTTCGCGATTCGACTGGCCAAGACCAGGAAATTCATGCCGTCCGGGCTGATGCTGACAGTGACGATTGCAGCGCTGGCGCTGCGAAATTTGGGGAACGGGTGATTTTTGGAAATGGAAATTTCTTGCGTGGGACCGGGCGGATTTGTAGGGTATGATTCCTTGGGTGCACCCATAGCTCAATTGGATAGAGCGTCTGACTACGGATCGAAAAATTGGCTTTTTGCTATGTTTGGCTGCGGTATGCAATCGCTGATTCACTCAATGCCCACAATGGTTTTATTCGTTTCCGCTTTAGCTGCGCTTGGTCGCGTTTGGCTATAAAAAGTGCAAACAGTATAGAAAAGCAGTATAGAAAAAGGTCTTTGGAAACGCGCTCAAATCCTCACGCCGCGACTGTGCTTCTGCTCGTGATTGTGCGTAAGTTCGTGCTTTTGGGAGACGGCTTGCGTCGTGCATTTATGGATGAATGCGTCCGCGACTCGGCTCAAGTCGTGGCCGGGAAATTTCTCCGATAAAAATTCCCGCACCTGTGCGCTTGCGTCCTCCGTCCATACCTGCAACGTCTGCCGCAGCCCTTGCGTGAACGCTTTCAAAACCTCGCCCGCGTGCCAGCCCCGGTTCAAAATTTCATTCGTGCCGCGCGCGGCGAAATGCTCCACGACCGCATATTCCGCCCCGTATGAGATTGGCCGGTGGCAGAAATGGATGTCTTCCATGAGATCAACGCTCTTGTGCCATTGCCTGCTGTCGTCGGCCTGAATGACGTTCTCTTTGGGTGTGGGCTTGGCTGCGGCTCGGTTCGCCGCCAGCGCGATTTTGTCAGCGTCCCGCTCCAGACGCTCAACAGTTTCGCGGCTGGCGGGAAACTGCTTCAGGTGTTCGGCAAAGTGCCGGACGGCCTCGGCGTGGGCCTTGTCCTCCAGTTCGGTTGGGCGGCGGTGTTCAAATGGATTGCTCATAAATGCCTCATTCGGTTGCCAGCAGCTTCAACAGTTCGGTGCGCGGGACGAGCAGCTTGCCGCGCAACGCGCGGCAGGGTTTGAGTTTGCCACGCTGGATAAGCCGGTAAACGCTGAAATAATTAACGCCGAGCATATCGGCGGCTTCCTGAATTGAATACGCCAGCCGTTCGGGTGGCGGTGGGTTGGGCGGTGTTTCGGTTTTTGGAATGGTTTCCATGCGGTTCTCCTTTGGTCAAAATTCAGGGGCGAGGTCGTGCAGTTCCTGGGGAATGTATTTGTGGACGGTTTCATCCATCGGGCGTTTCCAATCAATTTCTGGAAAAAGGTCGGCGAAGTGGACGCGCAGCGCGGCGGCAATAAACAGCAGGTCATATTCGGCGACACCCATTGAGCCGCCTTCGATCTTGGAAACGGTGCTGCGGGTGGCGTTGTGCCAGCCGGCAAGCTGCAATTTGACGGCAAATC
>JBKQUF010000088.1:0-15728 GCA_052140285.1 Limisphaerales bacterium
AAGCCGCTTAAATTCGGTCTCGGCATACCGGTCTTTTGTCCACGTTGGCATGTTGAACCCATGCACATGGAGAATGTAAGCCGTGTTTGTCGGAGCGACATTCGAATTGTCTCCCACCGTCCATCGCTCATACATCTGCTTGATGTCCACGATTTGCAGGTAGGTTGTGCTTTGTGCCAGCACGTTGCCGCTGGCATCGGCAATGGTGAGATTCAACCCGCCATTGCCATAATTCACGCCGCACATGATGAAGTGACTGCCCGCCCAGCCGTTGAACTGGCTGGCATTGAGTTGAATGCTGCCGCCCGGTGCCAGTCGCCCGATGTAGGGGCATTGAATGGGATTGATTTGAGCGGTGGCAACGGTTTCATTTGTCAGATAGCCGATGCCGCCGTCGGCGTCCGCCGCCTCAAACAAATCAATCGTTGGATTGCCGGAGTTCGGACTGCCCACGTCGCCCCAGTTCAAGGTGATGGTGCTGCCCGCTGGCAGCTTGGCAATCAGGTTTGTATCAATGCCGCACACCCATAGCCGGAAAAAGTCCTGCAAATCCCGCGTGCAAGGAATGGCACGGTAGGCATAGCCGTTGGCCAGAACATTTGAGTAATTGCAGTCCGGCGTGGGAGTGCCGGGATAAGCAGGACAAAATGCAATTTGCTGGTCGTCCTGCTCAACATCCGTATAGAGCGCCCCGCCGATAGATTTATTTGTCGCCCACCGATCAAAGTTATTATTGGCCCAAAACACATACGGTTTAATTGGTGAGGTAGCATCCGTGCCGCCGAAATTCAAATCCATGTTGCCGTCGTGATTGGCATCGAGGGCGAGCGATACACAATAAACAGTCGTCGTCGCCTGTGCGCCGGTGTCCGGGTCCGGCATCGTCACCAATGCGACGGGGCCGGGGTATGTCGGGAAGAAATCTCCGTAAGGCGAAAGAATCCCGGTTTGATTGGTTGTCACATTGCCATTGGTATTAATTTCATACGCATTGGTGAAGTATTGGCCGAGATAGCCATACACGCCGGAATAACCATTGAGCAACGCCTCTTTTGCATAACCTGCCACAATAAAACTTTGTTGGCCAACGCCCGCAATCAGCAACTGGCTTTGGTTCGTCGGCGAAAATCCTGACATTCCTGGCAACAGATTTATAGACGGATTCCAAAAGTCATATCCAACCGTTTCCAATTCCGGCTCAGCGGCACCGGCATACAGCGTGCCGTTTTGAGTCGTCCAATCACCAGGATACAGGGTCGCGGTGTCTGAACCGCTATTTCCCCATGCCAATTCAGTTGAGAGGAACGACAGGCCGAACGTGTTCTGATAACCGGAGAGCATTACGTTGGTAGTGCCCAATACACCCATGCCAATCGTCGGATTGCTGTCAGGATTAAAACCGTAATATTCATAATATGGCAGCGAAGAATAAATCCATCCGTTGGTTGATAAAACCGGCGCAATGGCAGTTCCGCTGACGGTGGGCGGATCAAACACGTTGGCAGGAGGTTCTTCCAAACCTAAATTGTAAGAAGAAGGAACAGAATTATTGAATGACGACAATGCGCCGCTACCATTCAAGGCCGACAGGTTGAAAACAAAATTATCGTAGAGATAGTTTTCTCCGAAAGGCAGGAATACGCCCACACCTGTTGTCTCCGAAACGCCAACATTTCCAAATTCATAATAGCTGGCATAGGCATAATTGGTCGGGTAATTATAAACCACTTGCCCGGCGCCATTCGTATAGAGGCCGGTGAATGAAAATTGGCGGCCATTCAAACCAGCCCGCAGCAAAAATATCAGGTTTTCTTTAAGCTGTTTGCGTCCATCAAACCACGGCTCTGCCGGCCACTCAGAACTTGAACCGGAATAATCGTTGTAAAATAAGCTGCCACTGTCAGCATAACCATAATCCACCGGGAGTGCGCCACTGACATTTCCCTGTCCATCCACTGTCTGAATCCACCATTCATAATCGGAAGCACCATAACCATCCACGGGGCAAACACTCGACCATGGTGCGGGCAAGGCCACAATCCCGTTGCTCAATGATGAAACTGAGATGTTGAAATTCGTATCAAATGAATCATCGCCCCAATAAATTTCCGCGTAATTATCTATGCGCGTTATTTCCAATGACACTATGCCGGTCGGCAAGGCAGGTGCAGTCAAATACGCCTTTCCTCCCTGTCCAGAAATTATATATCCAGGGGTATCTTGGAAATCATCCGTCATCGCTTCCAGCGGCACAGAAGTGTTAGGGGAATTGCCACCCGAATAATTGGCTTGGACTTGAACCTGTCCGTAATAAGTCGGGCCGTGGACACTTGGATTGTAATAAGCATCATCCTCCGAAATGTTGTTTTGAAAACTGCTTGTACCAGCGGAAACGCTGTAATCCGTACCGTCAATTTTGACCGTGTAACTTGTCACCGGCCCTGGAGCAGATTGCCAATTCACTGAAACCAAGCCCGTATTTGGATCATAGGAACTTGTTACCTCTTGCGGTGCGGGTGGTGTCGTAAAAATGGCAGGCGGCACTCCCATTTCATATTTCTGATAAATCGTCCAGCCATCCCCTGCGGAGTCTTGGGCATTGGCGTCAACTAAATTTGTTCCGAAGTATTCTTGTTCCCACCACAAGGGCAGATCGCTTCCATCATCGGCACTTGCCCAGGAGCGGACGCGGAAAAACATATTTGTCGGACTGAGCATTGGCTCGCTGAATGCCGTCCAATTTGTGATACCCGACCCGTAAAAAATCCAATTCGGGTAGGCTGATTGCCAGCCATTGGTGCTCTCCAAATTAAAAATATATTGCAGTTCATATTCGACCCCTGAAATTGTGTTACTAGCGATGCCCGAATAATTGCCCGCCGATTGGCTCATTTGGGCGATATACAGGTTCGTGCCATAATTTGGAGAAAATCCCTGGAAAGCAGGTGGATTGTAACCATTGGTGCCAACGCCGCCGGGCGGCGAGAGTACGTCGGCGTCCATCACCATTGTCCCGCCAGTCGTGGACAGACTTGCGCTATTTGCTCCGATTCGCTGCGAGCCGCCATAGTGGTAATTTAAATCTGACAAGAGGTAAACGCCGTCGTCGCCAAGCGTCCAGACTGGGAAGCCGGAACCAGGGCCGGGATTCATCGGGAGAGGCGGCCACGGTTCGGCCGATCCCTCGGCGTGTTGTGCAGAGAAAAATGTGGTGCCGTTGGTGGCGTCAATGGCGGGCATGGGCGGTACTTGCTCGATGGCTTGAAGCGCTACTTGCCAGTCTGACGCGGATGACCAGTCAATGTTGGTCGCTGTCAAATCCGATCCGCTTCCCGTGAGGGTTGCCGTATCTTGGGCGTGGACCAAATTTGCTGCGAAGATTCCCAGCCCCAGCAAAATACTTCTGATTGTATTTTTCATAATTGCCTTTCCGATTGCCAACTTCAGCCCGGAAACGAAAGGGCGCGAACTCAACGCACCCCGGCTGTAGGCACCGCTAAGCGCCCTCCCCAAGAGTAACGCCAAGCCGCGCCCGATGTGCGCGCACTTGGCACAGTCTTGGGGCAGGAGGGAAATTGGCGGTTTTGCAGCCAGCCCGTAGCCAAAGCTACGCAAATTAGTTTGTTTAAAATTTACTTCATTTCTTCAGTCTGACGTTTTGATTTTCGCCCTTTCAAATTTTTTGCCAAGCAATTTTTTGCAAATTATTTTCACCTTTTATGAAAGATTCGCCATTGGCCTGCGTATTAGAAAAAATGGACTTCGCGCAAGACTGCCGGATTCTCAATTCCCCTTTCAAACTACGCCTCGAAATTCCGGCAGACTTGCGCTGAAACTATGGCTGACTCGGAACCTGAATCTGTGCCGCATTCCACTCCGCATCCGCCCCGCCTGCCCCCGGAATGCTTCGTTCCGTGCCAGCACAGTTCAGTTCCAAGACAGGCCGGATTATGCTTGCCTGTCATGCTTCATGCGCCTGCCATGAATCATGCCAGCCGCGCCCGTGGTTAAAACGCCATTGTTTCCCCCTTTTTTGCGGCCAAATTCGCACCCTTCGGCATGAATGATTTTTGTCTTCGTTCACTCCGTTTGCTTGGTGTTTATTCCCGCTTTCCGCTCTTTTTTCATTCTTTCCTCGATTTTCAGCATTTCAGCTTTTCAGCTTTTTCTTCTTCATTTTATGTTTCCCAGCAACATTACACTTTCCGATTTCCGTGGTTCAATGGCGCCGCTATGAGCGAAAACAGATCAAAGTCCGACGCCGAAATCCTTTCAAATTTCAGCTTTCAACCGTTCGGCTTTCAGCTTTTCAGCATTTCAGTTTTTCAGCTTTTGGTTTTATGAATACTAAACTCATCCGTGCCCTCCTGCTGGTCCTCTCGCAATGCGATGGCCAGCCCATCCCCGAATCCGCCCTCATCACCACCGCGCAATTGCTCTGTCGCGCCGACAAACCCACCGACGACGACGTCCGTGACCGCTTGCGTGACATCGAAGCTCAACAATTCGCCGCCGGCCTCACCGACCCGCTCACCAAAGAGCGCACCTGGACATTGACCACCAAGGGAGCACCCAAAGCCCGCCAACTGCGATGAAAACCCCTCCCAATCCCGGTCCCTCATCCTCATCCTCGTCCTCGATGGAAACCCCTCCCCATCCGCCTTTCGCCGCTTTCGACCGCAAACCTTACCGGTCAATCCTCGATCCCTACGCCGAACTCCTGCTCAAAAAGCACGACAACAACGAAACATTGGAAAAAATGCGGGACTGGCTCCGAAAGAACGGAATATCCAGGATTGCCATCAGTTCAATTTCCCGTTTTCTCAAGCGCCTCCGTGAACTACGCGGCGAGGCTCAAATTCTCTCGTCCATCTTCAGGGCCGGCCAGGATTACAAAAAAGTCCACGCCCTCTTGCGCAAAAATCCTCCCCCGGACCTGCAAACCTTGATCCAAGTTACCCAGACCCTCATCTGGCGCATTTACACCCAGGAAAACCCCGATGGCGCCGCCTTGGCCCTCGCCGACAAACTCGTCAAAACCGCCATGCGCTATGCCAACGACAAGACCCGGAACGCTTTCAAGGCTCGTCAGGTCAAAATCGCCGAGGACAAAGCCTACATGTACAAAAAGAACGAGCAGGCCCTGGCCTTGGAATTCTGCCTGGATGAATGCAAGAACTACCCTAAAGCCTTGGAACTTTTCAAGTCCGCCTTCGACGCCCTCGATGCCGATAAAACCTCAATTGACACAAAGAATGACCCGAAACCTGACGAAAGTAATTAGCGTGATTTTGCGCGATTTTGCGTGATTTTGCGCGATGCATGTTTTATGAAGCGCCACCGCCACCATCCACAAAACTCGGACTTCCTTCGCGGGATAGCCCGTCTGCTTGAACGCCGCCGATGTCGGCGAAATCGGGCGATGCCCGGACATTTCAAATTAGGGGACTGCCTCTTTCCGCCTTTCTTGTCGCCTTTCCTTGACTCGCCGCGCTAAAAATATATGATATCCCTTTCAGATTTTATGACTAAAATTCAAACAATTCAGGCGCGTGAGATCCTCGATTCACGCGGTAACCCAACGGTGGAAGTGGACGTCACCCTCGAATGCGGCGCGTCCGGCCGCGCCGCGGGCCCCAGCGGCGCCAGCACCGGGGAAAATGAATCCAACGAACTCCGCGCCGGCGACAACAAAACGTTTTACGGCAAAGGCGTCACCAAGGCCGTCGCCAACGTCACCGAAAAAATCCTGCCCAAACTCCAGGGCATTGATGCCATCGACCAATTGACCGTTGACCGCATCATGCTCGACCTGGACGGCACCGAAACCAAATCCAAGCTCGGCGCCAACGCCATCCTGGCCGTCTCGCTTGCCAACGCCAAGGCCGCCGCCGCCGCCCTCGGCCTGCCGTTATTCAAATATCTCGGCGGACCCAACGCCAAGATTCTCCCCGTGCCGATGGCCAACGTCATCAACGGCGGCGCGCACTCGGATGCGCCGATTGATTTCCAGGAATTCATGATCATGCCGCTCGGCCTGCCCACCTTCAGCGAAGGCCTGCGCGCCATTACCGAAACCTTTCATGCGCTCAAATCCGTTCTGAAGAAAAAAGGCTGCAGCACCGCCGTCGGCGACGAAGGCGGGTTCGCCCCGAAACTCGGCAGCGTCGAGGAGGCCATTGAAACCATCCTTCAAGCGGTCAAAGACGCCGGTTACAAACCCGGCAAGGACATCTATTTGACCCTCGATCCCGCCGCCTCCGAATTTTACTCCGGCGATTCCAAATACACCTTCAAGAAATCCACCGGCGAAACCGTGAGCGGCGACGACCTCGTGGCCTTCTACGCCAAACTCGTCGCGAAATATCCCATCGTTTCCATCGAAGACGGCTGCGGCGAAAGCGATTGGACGACCTGGAAAAAACTCACCGACAAAATCGGCGACAAAATCCAACTCGTCGGCGACGATAATTTCGTCACCAATCCGAAATTCTTGCGCAAGGGAATTGACATGGGGGTGGCCAATTCGATTCTCGTGAAAGTGAACCAGATTGGTTCCCTCACCGAGACGCTGGACGCCGTGCAACTGGCGCAGTTCAACAAATACACCGCCGTCATTTCCCATCGTTCCGGCGAGACCGAAGATTCGACCATCGCCGACATTGCGGTGGCGACCAACTGCGGCCAGATCAAGACCGGTTCATTGAGCCGCTCGGACCGCCTGGCGAAATACAACCAGCTTCTGCGCATCGAGCAGTTGCTGGGGAAGAACGCGATTTACGCGGGTAACAGCGTGCTTCCCAAGAAACGCTAACCTCTAAAAATCCAAAAAAACCGGAAGCCCGCCAGCTTCCGGTTTTCCAGGCCGATGGCCTGAACCATGGTAGCCGAGGGCAACGCCCTCGGACTTGGAGGCGGGCCGAATTTCGCCCCGTAAGGGCGGGACAAGCCGTGTCATGATTCGGCACGTATGCCGCAATCATTGCATGTCTTGAGTGCTCACCTAATCTTTTCCACCAAACAACGCCGCCCGTGGCTGACGCCGGACATCCGCGACCGGGTTTGGGCGTATCCGTCGCGCATCCTTCAAAATTTGGAATGCCATTCAATCACCGTGGGCGGCGCGCCGGACCCCATACACATTTTGTGCAATCTCACGAAAAAATTTCCAACGGCAAAAGTCCTGGAAACTCTGAAAAAGGATTCCTCGAAATTTGTAAAAACGCTGGACTCAAATCTTCGCGATTTTCACTGGCAGGATGGTTATGGTCTTTTTAGCGTCAGTCCGTCGCATTTCGCGGCGGTGAAAAAATATGTTCTCGATCAGGAGGAACATCATGAAACGGAAACGTTTCAGGAGGAGTATATGCGTATTTTGAAAAAATATGCCGCGCCTTATGACGAACGGTATTTATGGGATTGAAATGAGGGTTGCCCTTTCAGGGCGGGAAAAAAACGTGTCGGTTTTTCCGGGGGCGTTGCCCCCGGCTACGATGGCTTGAGGCCTTCGGCCTGAAAAAGCGCGATTTGATTTCCAACCATCATAAACTTCGCGGCTTAATATCCCTGCCTCAGCAACCACCAAACCGCGACCATCACGGCGATGCTGGCGAGGGTCATGATCAAGGCTGGCGTAAAGCACGACACCGTCAGCATGATCAGTCCGCCGACGAAAGGGATAATGGACCGCTGTTTCCAACCGTAAAGCAGGTAGCCGCTGGCCACCGTCCCCCAAATCAGGTTTGCCCAAATGAAACTTTGGTGGACGGAACTGAGTTGTTTGAGCACATCCATGCGCGCAATATGCCCGCCCGATTTTGCGCAGGCAACACTTGGCTTTCGTGAAGTGCCGTGATAAATTTATTCATGGGCAAGTTCTTTCGTCCCAACCTCGACCGTCATGGCCGTATGGCCCGGGGGGTCATCGGGGCGATTTGTCTCATTGCGGGGATCATAGTCGCGGGCGATGTGGAATGGTGGGTGGGCCTCATCCTGGTGGTCCCCGGATTGTTTGCCATCTTCGAAGCCATCACCAAATGGTGCCTGCTCCGCGCCTGCGGGATCAAGACCAAGTTCTGACTCATTTTCGATTTACGTGTGCCCATGGAATTGAAAAAGCTCGTAAATTGTTAATCGCCTATCGTAGTTTCTTCTGATGAATTTATTACCCTTCGGAAAATTGCCGCCGGCCCGACCGCGAAAATTCGTGCCCCAAGACATTGACCTCGGCGATTGGCCCCAGATCGCGCCGTTGTTCAACCAACTGGAGGCGCGCGCGCCGCAAATCAATTCCGCCGCCGAATTGGAACGCTGGCTCCTCGATTGGAGCGAACTCAATGCCGCGCTCGATGAGGAATCCTCCCGCCGTTACATCGCCATGACGTGCCACACCGATAGTGCGGACGCCGAAAAGGCCTATTTGCATTTCTTGGAAAACGTCGATCCGCAACTCAAGCCGCGCCAGTTCGCCCTGGAGAAAATTTACGTCACTCATCCGTTGCGCGAGGATTTGCTGGAGTTGGGCGATGCCGGCGTCGCCGTGGCCCGTTATGAGGTTTTCGACCGCGACGTGAAGAACCATGTCGAACTGTTCCGTCCGGAAAACGTGCCGTTGGAAACCGAAGAGGCCAAGCTCGCGCAACAATACCAGAAATTGAGCGGCTCGCTCACGGTGAATTTTCGCGGCGAAGAAAAAACCCTCGTCCAAATGGGCCGTTATCTCGAGGAACCCGACCGCGCGTTGCGCCAGGAGGCGTGGGAATTGGTTGCCCAGCGCCGGCTGGCGGAGGCTGACAAGTTCGATGGCATTTTGGACGAACAGATCAAACTGCGCCAACAAATCGCCGGAAACGCCGGCTTCGAGAATTATCGCGACTATATTTTCCAGCGCCTCGGACGATTCGACTACACGCCGGACGACTGCACCCGGTTTCATGATGCCGTTGCGAAAGAGATTGTTCCCCTCATGCGGGAATTGCAGGAGCATCGCCGCCGACAGCTCGGTTTGGAAAAATTGCGCCCGTGGGATTTGTCGGTGGATCCGCTGAACCGCCCGCCGCTCAAGCCGTTCGCCGAAGTCGCCGAAATGGTTTCTCGCACCCAGAAGATTTTCAATTCGCTCGACCCCCAGCTCGCCCGGGGTTTTAAAGAAATGGACGACTTGAAATTGCTCGACCTGGACAATCGCAAAGGCAAGGCGCCCGGCGGTTACCAATCCACCCTCGCCGAATCACGCCTGCCGTTCATCTTCATGAATGCCGTCGGGTTGCAGCGCGATGTCGAAACCATCCTGCACGAGGCGGGCCACGCGTTTCACGCCCTGGCCGCGCGCGAAGAGGATTTGTATCCCTATCGCAGCGCGCCGATCGAATTTTGCGAAGTTGCCTCCATGAGCATGGAACTGCTCGGCAACGAATTCATCGGGGAATTTTATGATGACCGGGACGCCCGCCGCGCCCGGCGGGTCCATCTGGAGGGGGTCGTTGGTGTCTTTCCCTGGATTGCGACCGTGGATGCCTTCCAACATTGGATCTACACCCACCCCGGCCACACCCGCGAAGACCGGCGCAACGCCTGGCTGGCGCTGATGGATCGGTTCGGCGGCGACGTGGCCTGGTCCGGTTTTGAGTCCGCCCGCGCCAACCTGTGGCATCGCCAGTTGCACATTTTCCTCCATCCCTTTTACTACATCGAATACGGCATTGCCCAGTTGGGAGCGCTGCAAGTCTGGGCCAATTCCAAACGCGACAAGGTCCGGGCGCTGGCCGATTACAAAAATTCCCTCGCGCTCGGCGGCTCGCGTCCCCTGCCGGAACTCTTTCAAGCGGCCGGCTGCCGGTTTGAGTTCAGCGAAGAGACCATCCAGCCACTGGCGAAAATGTTGCGGGAAGAGCTGGCGAAATTGTCATGAATTTTTCACAACTTGCTGGTCCGGATATTCACACCCGCAAGGCCGGAGCGCTGGTTTTCAACCGGCTTTGGCAGTCCGAAAGTCCCAAGCCGACAACATGTCGGCGCTCCGGTCTGCCGGCGTTCGATTAATTTTCAAAACTGGAAATCAAAACTCGGAATTGAATTGAGCGGCCAAGTCCGGTAATCTGGCGGTAAGGCTCAACCCAGATGTTTTGGCAACTTAAAAAACAATGCCATCCCCATCATGCCTCATTCGATGAAGCGCATGGAAGCGGGACCCGGTTGTGGGTTGTGGCGCTGTGGTGTTGCTGGCTGGCCCTGGCGGCTCCCACTGCGACAGCCCAGGAAGCGGAACTTTCGAATTCAAATGTTCTTTCGCTTGCCCAACTGCGTGGCGCCGTGGTTGGGCAGGGCGCCAATATCTTGTCGTTCCAGATTCAAGGGACGGTCTGCGCGAAAAATGAGAAAGAGAATTCGCTGGCCCTTCAAGATCAATCGGGAGGGCTTATCCTCCAGGTGCCGGAACAGGACGAACCCATTCAACCCGGTGACGTGGTGTCGGTGATCGGAACTCATTGTGCAGTGACGCGGAACCGTTTTGGGCTTCAACTAGGAACGGCGCCGGCGGTAAACAACGACGGCCATCATCCGGTGCAAACACAGTCTGGGAAAGTGTTTCTCGATGCAGGCATGTGTCCCATTCGGGTCACTTGGTTCAACGGGGAAGGGGCTGAGGCGCTGCGAGTGGCGTACGAGGGGCCAGGCGTGGACCGCCAGGCGATCCCGGCGGCGGCCCTTTTCCACAAGGGGAATGGCACCCGGATGGAACCGGGCCTTGATTACGCCGCTTACAATGGAAGCTGGTATTATACTTTTCCGGATTTTCCGAGTCTGACGGCGGTGGCTGGCGGGGTGGCGACCAATTTCGATTTGCGGTACAGCGTGAGGGCGGAGAATACCGCGTTGGCGTTCACCGGTTATCTCAGCATCGCCACTGCGGGCATTTATACGTTTTACGTTGATTCCGATGACGGAGCGTACTTGTATGCCGGAAACCCGGGCGAATCTTGCCAGGTCAAGGTTTTGAGGCATGGGCCGCCGCCGGCGCACCCGGACTTCGAGTCTGCGCTTGCCGACTGGGCGGATAATCCATGGGTGGTGACGGAAGGGGAAGTGGTGTTCGCCGGCCAAAATGAACGGAACTTGGAGCTGGAGTTGATTGGCGCAGGACAAGAGCGGGTTCAGGCAACCGTGATTGGCGGGGCGGCCTTGCTGCAGACGAATCTGCTTCACCGGCGTGTTTGGATGGCCGGAATCCTTGAGGTCCCGCCTGATCCAGAAGGCGACCGGGAGGCGTGCCTGATGATCCCCGGGCCTTCGCAGGTTCAGGTTCGAGATCCGGTGGACCATCACCAGACCGTGGAACCGTCCAACGGGCAAGTCCTGACCTCGATGGAGCAGATTCGGCATCTGACACGAACAGATGCCGCGCGGGGGCTGCCGGCCAGAGTCAAGGGGGTGGTGATTTGGAATCACAACCGGGCTTGTGTTTTGCATGACTTGACGGGAGGAGTTTACATTCAGTTTGACGCAGCGGAAGGTTGGGTGGAACAGCCGACAACGGTTGGGGATCTATGGGAGATCGAAGGAACGACCGATCCGGGTCGTTTTTCGCCAATCATTATTGCAAACCGGGCCACGTTTTTGGGAAATGCAGCCATGCCGGTGCCCATACGACCGAGCGGCGATCAACTGCTCAATGGAAGTTTGGACTCCGAATACGTGGAATTGCGGGGTGCGTTGACGGAGGTTTCGGAGCAGGAATTGACGCTGTTGACGGCGGAAGGCACGGTTAAAATCATTCAAATGGACGGCCGACCATTGCCTCAACTACCGTCGCCAGGATCAGATCCCCGTTCACTGGTGGACAGCATTGTCAGGATTCGCGGATGCGCGTTGGTACACCTTGATAACGAAACGTGGCAAGTGCATCCAGGAGAGTTCTATGTCGCCCCGGGTAGCGTCGAAGTTGACGAGTGGGCGCCGTCGGACCCGTTCGGACTGCCGACCCGGCGGGCAGCGGATCTGCTGTTGTTCAACCCCAGCGCCACCGCCTTGCAACTCACGAAAATCAAAGGACAGATTGTGCTCGGGGGCGACCGCGAATTTTGTTTACAGGACGGGTCGTCTGGGCTTCGCCTGTCAACCAAGGAACCGGCGCAACTGGAACCCGGTGACATTGTGGAAGCCGTCGGCTTTCCCAAACTGGGCGGACCTTCTCCAATCCTGCAGGAGGCTCGTGTCCGAATCATCACCCGACAACCCTTGCCGGCGCCAGCCGAGCTTTCCGCCGGAGATTTGCTCAACGGCAGTCACGACTCGACGCTGGTGCGAATCGAGGCGATGCTCTTGGAGGATCGGCTGGAGGATGACCATCGGACGCTCGAATTGCAAGCCGGCCAATTCCATTTTACCGCGCGACTCAATTCTATTAAGCCCGGAACCCAGCGACTGGCAGCCGGAAGCCGCTTGCAGGTGACCGGCGTCTATTTCAGCCCGGCCGGCGACCAACCCGGCGGCAGCCAAGATGCATTTCAATTATGGCTCACTAGCCCGGCCGATATCACGGTTCTTGACCGCCCGTCCTGGTGGACTTTGAAACGCGTGCTGCTTCTCGCGGCCATTCTTGCCGTACTGCTCCTGGCGGTTCTGGTTTGGAACAACCAACTGCAGCGGAAGGTGTACGAACGCGGACGGCGGTTGGAAACAGAGATAAGCAACCGCCAGCAGGCCGAACTTCAACGCGCCACCGAGGCGGAGCGCGCGCGCATCGCGCGCGACTTGCACGATGAACTCGGAACCGGGCTTACGGAGGTGACTTTGCTGGCGGGCGCCGGCTTTGGGGAATTGGGAGGCGTGGAGAAAAACCAGGACCGCTTCCGCGTCATTTCCGAGAAGGCCCGCGCGCTGGTTTTGGGCCTGGATTTCATTGTTTGGGCGATTGATCCAAAACGCAATTCGCTCCAATCCTTCGCCGATTACCTTTGCCGTTATGCCACGCGGCTTTTCGCCGCGTCGAACATTGTTTGCCGTTTCAAGATCCCCATCGAGTGCGAAGCGGTAACGCTGACCGAGGCGGCACGACACAGCCTATTCCTTGCCGTCAAGGAAGCCTTGAATAATGTGATTCGTCATTCGTCGGCAACGGAAGTGGAATTGCAAGTTTCGCAATCCTCCGACCGCTTGCATGTCATCATTGCCGATAATGGCCGTGGTTTTGATTACAACACGGTCCTTCGGGGCAACGGTCTGACGAACCTTCATGAGCGTTTGGAAGCGCTGAACGGCCAGTGTCAAATTGGATCAATCGTTGGGAAAGGGACAACCATCGAATTAATTATCCCTTTGCCCGGCGCCGGGTTAGTCTGCGCGCCAGTCACAAATCTTACAACCTCCAATGACCAAAATCGCCATTATCGAAGACAATAACACGATGCGCAAAACGCTCGTGGACTTGATTAACAGCCAACCGGAATACCGTTGCGTCTGCGCGTGCTCCACTTCCAAAGAAGCGCTCACCGAAGTACGCAAGTACAAGCCGGAAGTCGCTCTGATGGATATTAATCTGCCAGACGAGTCCGGCATCGTCTGCACGGCGCGATTGACCGAGGAAATGCTGGATCTGCAAGTCATCATGGTCACGGTTTATGCCGACACCGATCTCATTGTTCAGGCGCTCAAAGCGGGCGCCTGCGGATACATTCTCAAGCATTCCCGGCCCGAAGAGATCCTCCAAGCTGTTGCCGAGGTGCGCGCCGGGGGTGCGCCAATGACTCCGGAAATCGCCCGCATGGTCGTCCGGTCCTTTCGTCTCTCTCCGGCGGCGTCCAACGCGGAAGACTTGACGGCGCGCGAGGCGGAGATTCTTTCGCTCGTCGCCGAAGGACTGGCGAACAAGGAAGTGGCGGCTAAAACGAAGATTGCCGTCGGCACCGTGCGCAATCATTTGTTTAACATCTTCAAAAAGCTTCACGTTCGCTGCCGAACTGAGGCTGTCGCCAAGTACCGTCGCAGAGAATAAGACTGGACAATCGTCACCGGGGAACTCGTTTCTGCACCAGCCATTCGTGGTTGAATTCCTCTTTAATCGCATCGTTCCGGGGGACAAGTGCGCCAAATGTCATACGTGTCATAGAACCAATGACATATTCCAATTTTTTTGCTTTCTTATTAATGTCTCTCCAACAAGTCCAATTAAGAGATATCAAATCGTGATGTCGCGTCGGCATTCGTGTTTGGTAAATTGATCGGCCTGTGGAAGTTGTGTTAAAATAAAATAAACCGCCAATAAAAAAACCCAAAACCATGAAAAGACTAATCTTAAGCGCGTGTTGCGCGCTGGCAACAATCCTGTGGAGTGTGTCCGCCCAGGCCCAAAACCCATTCCCTTATACCGGAGGCACCCTCAATACCAACGTGGTCTATGCCGGTCTCGGCGTGAACGCCTCGCAGAACCCGCTTACAATTGGCGCGCCTGGTAGTCTGGTTGACGACTATATGAGCTCCGGCACCGGTGACGCCGGCAGTCTGACGGTATTAAACGGAACTTTGACCATCAACGACGACGACTTGAAAATCGCCGCCAGCGGCGGTAACGGCACTCTTATTTTAGGCACAAACGCCACGCTGAACGTAAACAACATCGGAACTTGGGGTTTCGGCATTGACAACAATATTGGAGCCCATGGAACATTGACCATTTCAAACAATGCCGTTCTGAACTTGTATATTGACGGCACCTCGCAGCAGCGTTTAGTCATGGGCAACAACGCAAACGATGTGGGGATAATTAATATGGATGGCGGCATGTTTAACGTTAGCACCACAAATGAAAGTGCCATCACTGATGCTGGGGCTTGTTGGGGCGTGGGTTGGAACGACGATGGAGGCAGCGATGTCAACGATGGTACGGGCACTATTAATCTGAATGCCGGCGCAATAAATGATAATATGCCCCTGCCATTTGTCTTGGGCGGCGGCTACGGTACCGTAACGACAATCCCCGTGATCCAAGCGAGCACAACCGTCAATGTGATGAACATCTCCAATGGCGTATTCGCGATGACACAAATCTTTACGAATGATCCGGTTTACACCAACCAGGCGTCGTTTAATGTTACAACCCCCAGCTATGTCAATTTCATTCCCGGCGGAACCGGGTCTCTCTCACTGACAAATTGGTCGTCGGCGAATTATGAGACGCTTGTGGCTAGCAACTTAATCTATGTTGGGGGTGCGCCCGCGCCGTGGGCCGATTTTAAATACTCCTCTGTCAATGGGATGGGAAACTTGCAGCTCGGCCCCGTTGTGCTTGTCGGCCCCACAATTTCGACGCCTGAATACGGCTACAACACCAATGTCATCCACTCCGGTGAATTTTTGCAACTGTCTGTCGTCCTGTACGATACTAACACGCCCACCTATCAATGGCAGGTGATGAACGAGGCCAACCCCGGCACATTCACCAATCTTCCCAACGGAACTGGCACAAATGTCGTAATCAACACCCTTCCGTTTAGTGATGGCAACAATAGTAGTCCGTGGATATTCCAAGTCGTTGTCAACGACGGTGTTAATCCGCCAGTCACAAACACCGCCGCAGTCACCATTCTCCCGGCTCAAGGCCCCGAGGTGACTCAGGATGTCCCGGGAACTGCCATCGTTCTCAGTGTCGGGCAAACCCTGACTCTTCCGGTAAGCTTATCCGGGAATCTGCCCATGTATTTCCAGTGGGTATTTAATAGTCAGAGTCTGTA
>JBKQUF010000089.1:0-33515 GCA_052140285.1 Limisphaerales bacterium
GTTTGAAACCGCGAGCGCAATTGCGCGAGCGTTATGCCAGTTTAAACCCCTTCGACTTGAAGGATGAGCTGGAAAAAAAGCTGAAGCAAATATTGAAACTAAAACCAAGTTGATCGCGCCCCCCCCAAAAAAAAAGCGTTGGGTTGGCGACCGCAAGGGGGCGCGAGCTAAGGCTCGCAGCTCGCCCCCTTGCTCGTTTTATCTCGCCAGCCAAACCTCAAAAATATATTAAATGCGGGGAACAAAAACATGGGTCTCAAATGACCGGCTTACTCAGAACCCGCCGGTGTCTTTTTTCCATGAGGCAACGGGACCATGACTTCCGCGTTGCGTCGTATGATTGAAAGTGGCGCGAATCGCGATGACATCCTCGCCCTCTTCGAGGAGCGTTTGCTTCCGGTGGATGAAATTGAAGCAGGCAAACTGGCGGAGGAAGTGCTTCGTGTTCCACCGCAGGTCGGCTATTTAACCATCTCCAACGCATTGCAATGGCGGCTTCAATACTCGCGTGTTATTGAGCAGGCGGGAAAAGTGGAAGGAGTGTTGCGGCTCGAATGACTGCGACCCGGAAAGTCGAATTTGGGGATTTCCAGACCCCGCCAAATCTCGCCAGGGATATTTGCAATTTTCTGGCGCGGCGCGGAATTGTCGCGGAAACGGTTCTCGAACCGACCTGCGGCATCGTTTCGTTTCTTGTCGCCGCGGCGGAATTATTTCCCAAAGCCAGGTTGCTCGGTTGGGATATCAATGCTGCCTATGTTGAAACCGCGCGCCGTGCGCTTGAAGACATGGGAGTTTCAAATCGCGCCACGGTCATAACGCAGGACTTTTTCAAGCATGACTGGGAAACCGAACTGTGCGCCCTCACGGGACGACTGATCATTCTCGGCAATCTGCCCTGGGTCACCAACGCCGCGGTTTCCAGCCTTAACGGCGCCAATGTTCCCGCCAAACAAAATTTTCAGGGTTTTCGCGGAATTGCCGCGCGCACTGGAAAATCTAATTTCGATATTTCGGAATGGATGCTGATCCAATTGGTTAAATCTCTGCGGGGAAAACCGGCAACCATCGCCATGCTGTGCAAAACAGCCATCGCCCGGAAATTGCTCCGCTTTGCCTGGCAAAATGACGGGCGGATTTCAAATGCGGCGATTTACAATGTGGATGCCAAAAAACATTTTGACGCCGCCGTTGACGCGTGCTTGCTTTTCGCCGAAACCGGCTCGGACGGTCCGTCCGAAGCGCCGATCTATCAAAATCTCGAGGCCCAAAATCCCTCCAAGGCTTTTGGTTTGGTGGGACAGGATTTGGTCTCGGATATTCAGGCGTATCGCAAATTGCAGCATCTCGAAGGGCTTTGTCCCTATCAATGGCGTTCCGGTGTTAAGCATGATTGTGCTTCCGTGATGGAACTTCATCCTAATGCTGGAAGTGGTTTGCAAAATAAACTCGGCGAGGAAGTCAGTCTGGAGTCGGATTATCTCTTTCCTCTCCTGAAATGTTCAGACTTGGCCAACGGACGGAATGCGCCGGAACGTTTCGTTTTGGTGACCCAAACGCGTGTCGGCGGGGATACCTCGGAAATTTCCACCAAAGCGCCACGCACCTGGAATTATCTGAATTCGCACAAAAAGCTGTTTGATGCTCGAAAAAGTTCAATCTACTCGAATCGCATGCCCTTCGCGCTTTTTGGCATCGGTGATTATTCATTCGCGCCATGGAAAGTTGCCATCTCAGGACTTCATAAAAACCCGCGCTTTATTTTGGTGAAACCTTTTCAAAACAAGCCGGTCTTGTTCGACGATACTTGTTATTTTCTGCCGTTTGAAAATGAACACGAAGCCAGGATTGTCGTAGAAATTTTAAATTCCGGCCCCGCCTTGCGTTTTATTTCATCGCTCATGTTTGAAGATTCCAAACGACCCATCACCGTTGATTTGCTTCAACGTCTTAACCTCCATGCCATTGCCGGGGAAGCTGGACTTGCCAACGAGTGGGTTTTTATTCGAGGCCAAGTTTATCCTGGAGGACGCCCTGGATTGCAAGTGGAGTTCATTATGGATCGGCCTGTTCGCCATTGAGAGCGTCTTGGCAAAGTGACACTCTCGGAAATCGCGTTCGCACAATTTCCAGAAGTTTCCGCACCTTTCCTTCTCTCTCTCGCCGCAAAAATTAATTCATGCAAATTTTTGAACGAACTTCCTCGCTCTCGTATCAAAGACCGACAAGAAGGTGGGCCTGAAGGTTTGGGGACTGGAAAGGTATTTTAATGTGTTACCTCAATTCAACATCGACACGAACGCAGGGCTGGCAGACGGATTGTTGGAATTGGGCCAAGGCTCATGCCCCCTTCGAGCTTCATGGCGTCCAAACCCAGCATCTGCCGTTCTGCCAGGCCATCGCCGCGACTTGCCGTTGCAAAATTCGTTCGCACTTGTTTCGCAACGAATCCATCGCCATGTTTGAGCCCCTGCCCGGCCCGGCATGAATAATTTAAAAATGATGCAACCCGCGCACCGCCCGTTGCGTCTGTTAAAATGACCGAAGTTATGAAATCGATTGTTACCGAATATCCGGATTTTCAGATGCTGCCCAAAGGCATCAAGCAATTGCTGGTCGCGTCGGAATCCTTGTTTTTTGAGGACGCCACCCCGGTGTACGACGCCATGGCTTCTCGTCTGGCCCGCGGCGCTTGGACTCCGCGCGCCGACCAGCGCGGGCAGACGCGGAACCATGACGCCATGTTGCGGCCAGGTTGATCTCTGCCGGCATCGTCCATTTGATGTGCCGGAAGGCTCCCTCGTCGCTTCGGACATTTCACAAGGTTTTTTGCATTCCGATTGGATTTATTTCACTTCCGGTGTACTCTGTTCCGGCAGGCAATCGGCATTTACAGACCGCCCGTTGAACCGTAACTTT
The DNA here is from genome assembly GCA_052140285.1 of Limisphaerales bacterium. Classification (GTDB taxonomy): domain Bacteria; phylum Verrucomicrobiota; class Verrucomicrobiia; order Limisphaerales; family UBA11358; genus UBA11358. Next base: position 2,920 of record JBKQUF010000089.1, read on the forward strand.
TAATTACATGGCCAGACCGAATAATATCACCATGTGCAGCTTCTGCGGCAAGTCCCACGCGGAAGTGCGCAAGCTCATCGCCGGCCCCGGCGTTTACATCTGCGATAATTGCATCATCCTTTGCAAAAACGTCCTCGACCGCGAACTCCAGTTGCAGAACCAGAAAAAACAGCCGAAGTTCGCCGTCCCCAAACCCGCCGAGATCAAACGCCAGCTCGACCTCTATTGCGTCGGCCAGGACCACGCCAAAAAAACCCTCGCCGTCGCCGTCCACAATCATTACAAACGCATCCAGCCCGAACACCCGCCCGAAGGCGATGAAAAGCTTTCCCCGCGGCCGCACGCCGACGTCGAGATCGAGAAAAGCAATATCCTGATGATTGGCCCCACCGGCTCCGGCAAAACCCTGCTCGCCCGCACCCTCGCCAAAATTCTCGACGTTCCCTTTGCCATCGCCGACGCCACCACCCTCACCGAGGCCGGCTATGTCGGCGAAGATGTCGAAAACATCGTCCTGCGCCTCCTCCAAAACGCCGATTTCGATGTCAAACGCGCCCAGCGCGGCATCGTTTACATCGACGAAATCGACAAAATTGCCCGCAAAGCCGAAGGCCCGTCCATCACCCGCGATGTCAGCGGCGAAGGCGTGCAGCAAGCCCTCCTGAAAATCCTCGAAGGCACCATCTGCAACGTCCCGCCCCAGGGTGGACGCAAGCATCCCCAGCAGGAATACATCCGCGTGGATACCACCAACATTTTGTTCATTTGTGGCGGCGCTTTCGTGGGCCTCGAACGTGTCATCCAGCGCCGCCTCGGAAGCAACGTCATGGGATTCGGCGCCGTTGACACCTCGCCGGAACACGCCGGCGGCCGCGCCGGAATTCTCCTCGGCGCCGAGCCGGAGGATTTGCTCAACTTCGGGTTCATCCCCGAATTTATCGGACGTTTGCCCGTCGTCACCACCTTGTTGGAACTCACCGAGGAACAATTGACCTCCATTCTCATTGAACCGAAGAACGCCTTGACCAAGCAATTTGCCAAGCTCATGGCCATGGAAGGCGTCGAACTGGAATTTACTCCCGACGCCCTGCGCGAACTGGCCTCCCAAGCCTTGCGCAAAGGCACCGGCGCCCGCGCCTTGCGCGGCCTCATCGAAAAAATGATGCTCGACTTGATGTTCGATGTCCCGGAAGTCACCGACATCGTCCACGTCAAAGTCACCGCCGCCGTCGTCCGCGGCGAAAGCAAGCCCATCGTCCGCCGCAAACCGGACGCCGAGGCGGCTTAGTCACACCCCAATATCCTCATTCCATAACTCCGGCCTCGCTTTGATGAAATCGCGCATCAACTGGATGCACGTCGGGTCTTGCAACACTTCCACCGTCACGCCCTGCGACCGTACGTACTCCTCCGGCCCCTGAAACGTCACGTTCTCGCCCGCCACGATTCGTGGAATCTTGTACAGCAACACCGCCCCGCTGCACATTGGGCACGGCGACAGCGTCGAATACAATGTGCACCGTACATAAACCCGCGCCGTCAGCCGCCCGGCGTTTTCCAGGCAGTTCATCTCCGCATGATGAATCACGCTTCCGCGTTGCACTCGCTGGTTGTGCCCGCGCCCAATGATTTTGCCGTCGCACACCAGCACTGCGCCGATGGGAATGCCGCCCTCCGCCAATCCCAGTTTGGCTTCGTCAATCGCCGCTTGCAGGAACGCGTCCACGCCGCCTTTTAATCCTTTCCTCGCGCCGAATCCAGATTTTTTCCTTGAACCCACGCGGATTTTCGCGAGCTTTAAGCACCTTGAATATCCCAACGGTATCGATGGCTTCGAGCAATGCGCTGCAAACGGAAAGCCCGTTGCGCGACCTCGAGGTCATCATCCGCTCGCGCACCCCCCTCATCGCCATGGAAAGCAACGAGGAGCCCCAGATCGTTGCCATGATCCGCGAGATCGCCAAAAAGCACGAACTCAAGGCCTTCCGCTGGACCGTCACCGACGGCCTCCAAGCCTTCGACCCCGGCGATCAGCCGCCCCAGGCCGTCATGAAATCCCAGGAAGTCCTCAGCTATATCAAAAATTCCTCCTTCAACTGCGTCTTCGTTCTCCTCGATTTCCATCCCTACCTCGAAGACGCCGTTCACGTCCGTTATCTCAAGGACATTGCCCTCGCTTATCCCAAACATTTTTCCACCGTCGCCCTCGTCGGCTTTGCCCTTAAAATTCCCGAGGAACTCCTCCCGTTCACCGCCCGCTTCCGCCTGCCGCTTCCCACGCCGCAGGAAATCCGCGCCATCGTCACTGACGTCGCCGGCGAATGGGGCGCCGCCCATGGCAAACGCGATGTCCAGACCACCAACAAGGCCCTCGATACCCTCGTCCGCAACCTCGTCGGCCTCACCGCCACCGACGTCCGCCGCCTCGCCCACAAAGCCATCAACGACGACGGCCTCATTTCCGAATCGGAAATGCCCGAAGTCATGCGCGCCAAGTATGAACTCCTCGAGCGCGACAGCGTCCTCACCTTCGAATACGAGACCACCCAGTTCAGCGAAATCGGCGGCATGGCCCGCTTGCGCGCCTGGCTCGAAATGCGCAGGGACTTTTTCCTCGAAAGTCGCATTCAAAATCTCGACGCCCCCCGCGGCGTCCTCCTCCTCGGCGTCCAGGGTTGCGGCAAAAGCCTCGTCGCCAAGGCCACCGCCGGCATCTTCGATGTCCCCCTCCTCCGCCTCGATTTTGGCGTCCTCTACAACAAATACTACGGCGAAACCGAGCGCAACCTCCGCAAAGCCTTCGAAACCGCCGAAGTCATGTCCCCCTGCGTCCTGTGGATGGATGAAATCGAAAAAGGCGTCGCCGTCCAGGACGACGATGACGGCCTCTCCCGCCGCATGTTGGGCACCTTCCTCACTTGGATGGCCGAGCGCAAAAAACCCGTCTTCATCGTCGCCACCGCCAACGACATCATGCGATTGCCGCCCGAACTCGTCCGCAAAGGCCGCTTCGATGAAATCTTTTTTGTGGACCTGCCCTCCCCGCAAAATCGCCGCGCCATCCTGCAAATCCATCTCCTCAAACGCTCCTTTTCGCCGGACGGCTTCAACCTCGACGCCCTCGTCGAAGCCACCCGGGGATTTTCCGGTTCGGAAATCGAGCAGGCGATTGTTTCCGCCATGTATTCCGCCCGGGCGCGCCAGCACAACCTCACCCAGCAGGATTTGCTCGCTGAAATCAATCAAACCCGTCCGCTTTCCGTCGTTATGGCCGAAAAAGTCCAGGAAACCCGCAACTGGGCCTCCAGCCGCACCGTCCCCTGCGATTAAGTTGAAACCGTGTCGGGAAATCGGTTTGACCGCGGCCAAACTTCGCTCTTTTCAGTTTCGCGTTTTGGCTTACCTTCATCCGCCATGACTTTGACCGAACAAATGACGCAACTGGCCAGTCAGGCCAAAGCCGCGTCGCGCGAACTCGCGAAGCTTTCCACGCGCGGGAAAAACGCCTGTTTGGTCGCCATGGCCGACGCCATCAAAGCCAATTCCGCCGCCATTAAAGAGGCCAACGCCCGGGATATGGAGACGGCGGCCGGCAGCGGCCTTCCCTCCGCCATGCTCGACCGGCTTAAACTGGATGATCAACGCATTACCACCATGGCCAAAGGTTTGCGGGAAGTCGCCGCCCTCCTGGACCCCGTCGGAAGGATTTTGGACGAACGCACGCGGCCCAACGGACTCAAACTGCAAAAGATTTCCACGCCCATCGGCGTCGTGGTCATCATCTATGAATCGCGGCCCAACGTGACTGCGGATGCCGCCGGCCTTTGTTTCAAATCCGGCAACGCCACCATTTTGCGCGGCGGCCGCGAGGCGATGCATTCCAACCTAACCATCGCGCGGGTCATGATCGAAGCCGGCCGAAAGACCCTGGCACAATTTCCCGAACACGCCGTGCAAGTGGTCCCCGTGATCGACCGTGAGGCGATTCCCGCCTTGCTTTCGCTCACCCAATACATCGATTTGTGCATGCCTCGCGGCGGCGAAGGATTGATCCGCGCCGTCGCCGAATGCAGCAAAGTCCCCGTCATCAAGCATTACAAGGGCGTCTGCCACGTCTTTGTGGATGCCGCGGCCGATTTGAAAATGGCGGTGGAAATCGCACTGAACGCCAAGGTGCAGCGGCCCGCCGTTTGCAATGCCATGGAAACGCTGCTCGTGGACCGGAGCGTTGCCGGCGCGTTTCTGCCCGTCATCGCCGAACAGCTCGCCGCGAAGCACGTTGAACTTCGCGCCGATGAAGCCACCCGGCAAATCATCGCCGCAGTCCCCCATGTGAAATTGCGCGCGGTCACCGAACAGGATTATTTCACCGAATATAATGATTATATTCTGAACGTCCGCGTGGTGGACGGCGTGCAACAGGCCATTGATCATATCAACCACTATGGCTCCGCGCATTCGGACAGCATCGTCACCAGCCACGAGGCGCGCGCCCGGCAGTTCCTCAACGAGGTGGATTCCGCGGCGGTTTATTGGAACGCCTCCACGCGCTTCACCGACGGCGGCGAATTTGGCATGGGCGCGGAAATCGGCATCAGCACCGACAAAATCGGCGCGCGCGGCCCGATGGGGCTGGAGGAGTTGACCAGTTATAAATGGATGGGCCTTGGCAACGGACAAGTCCGCACCTGAATTTCGTGAGCGCCGAGCATTTTTATTTCGCCGAACGCGCCCGGCTCATTCGCAGCCAGGTCCCAGCTTCCGGACTCTTTGCGAACCTGGACTGGCGCATTTCGCCGTTGCCGTTTCCGCTCGGCGAAAGCCTGACAAAGGAGTTTGACTCGCTCGGACGCGTGCTCTTGCAGTTCTATCGCGCCGTCAATCTGCTCTACCGCAAAAGCGTCGAAGGCAAACAACCGGCCTGGGTCTCCCATTGGCTCGACTTGGGAAAACCGCGCGACCTAGTCGAACTCCAACGTTCATTGGCGTTCAAAAACGACGTGCCGCGGGTCATCCGCCCCGACATCCTGTTGACCGAAAGCGGATTCAGCATCACCGAATTGGATTCGGTACCCGGCGGCATCGGGCTGACCGCGTGGCTGAACCGGACTTATTCGAATCCAAAGTTACAAGCACCGGAGGTTAAAATCATTGGCGGCCAGGACGGCATGATTCGGGGATTCGAAAGCATTTTTGGAAATGCAAATACGGTCCATATAATCGTTTCCGAGGAATCGGCCACCTACCGTCCGGAGATGGAATGGATAGCCGCGCAAATCGGCGGCTCCCGTTTTCAGGTGCATGATACCAAATTTGAAGCGTTTGCCGAAGGCGATGCGGTCTATCGCTTCTTCGAATTGTTCGACCTCGCCAACGTGCCCGCCGCCAAAAGGATTTTCGAACTGGCCGCCGCCCGGAAAATTTTAATGACACCGCCGCCAAAACCGGTCTTCGAGGAAAAAATGCTGTTCGCGCTCTTTGGGAACCGGCGTCTGCAACCCTTCTGGCGGCAGGAATTGGGAGAAAGTTTTTTTTCGCGCCTGAAAAAAATCATTCCGTACACCTGGCTGGTGGACCCCGCGCCCCTGCCACCGCAGGCAGCGATCCCCGGCCTGGAATTGACCGATTGGCGGGAACTCAAAAATCTCTCCCAACGGGAACGGGATTTGATCTTGAAGGTCTCAGGCTTTTCCGAACACGCCTGGGGCGCCCGCGGCGTGTTTCTGGGCAGCGACCTCTCCCACGAAGATTGGGCCAAGGCGGTGGACAATGCCATTGCGGGATTTGAGAAATCCCCGTACGTCCTGCAACGGTTCGAGAAACCGAAACTCGTCGAGGCCAACTGGTTTGATTTCGATAAGAACGAGTTTGCCCTCATGAAAGGCCGCGCCCGCCTATGTCCGTATTATTTCGTCAGCGGCGACGGCGACAATGCGCGTCCGCAACTGGGCGGTGTTTTGGCGACCATCGTTCCCGCCGACAAAAAAATTGTCCACGGGATGAGCGATGCCGTCCTCGCCCCATGTTCAATCTAAAACTTATTCTTAAGGAAAATGGCTGGTGGCGGCGCATCCGTGACCGAAAGTGGGGACGAATAATTGATTTGCGATTGGCCGCGCGCCCTTTAGGATTTTCGCCCGTGGCAAATCATCGATCCATGCCTGTGATCCTGGCCCTGGTGATGCTCGTTTCTCTCCGGGCGTTTGCGTCCGAAACCGTCAGCGGCCGCGTCATCAAGGTATTGCCGTTGTTTCTGGACACGAACGGAGTGGACGCGATTTCTCCCAGTCTTTTCGACCGCGACGCCTATCAAGCCGAATTGCGAAAGCATCCCGAGCAGGTCTCGGCGATGCGTTTCGACGTGTGGTGGAGCGCCAACGATGCCACCAACCAACTGTTGAAACTGCGGGCGGAATTGCGGGGGGTGGCCCCGGATGCCCATCCACGCCTGACCACTTTGGAAACCAACCTGCTCCCGAAAACGTTCCGTCACTGGACTTCACTCCAGTTTGGCGGCGCTGATTACAAGGATTTTGGCACCGTGGTCGCCTGGCGCGTCACCTTGTGGGACGGCGATAAATTGCTGGGCGAACAAAAATCATTTTTATGGTGAAACTGGCGCGCCTCCCTTTTTTCCTGGCCGTCGCGCTTTTGTGCCTTTCCGCCATGGCCAAGGACCCGGCGGAATACAAAGTCGGAGACACGGCGGAGACCGACATCTCCACCCCGGTGGCGCTGGACGTGATCGACACGCAGGCGACCGTGACGTTGAAAGCATCCGAAGCCATGAAGACGCCGGCCATTTTTGAAAGTTACCGGGACGCGACCAACGGAATCGCGGGGAATTTCCTCAAGGCCTTTGAAGCCGCCCGCGCAGAGTTCGCCGCGGAGGTCCAGAGCACTTTTCAACAAACGACGCTGACCAACGGCCTGATTGCGTCGCCTAACTTCGGATATTTTGTGACCGCCTTCGACATCAAAAATAGAAACTTTCCCGTGCCGGCCTCGCTGGCGGCGACGTGGGCGCAAGGCGGGACCGGAGGCGCGGAGGAAGGCAAATACTTGGAATTATTGATGCAGGCGATGAACCAACCCGTCCGGCCGGATGGCCAATTGACAATAGTGCTGGGAGACACGATACGACTGGTGCCCGTACAAGGACCGGGCGACAAACCATCGCCCGGCAATTTGGAGAATGGCGAAGTCATCACCCCCGCCAGCATCATCACGCTCTCGCAGGCGCGGGCGGAATTGCGGAGCCAATTTTCGCAGGAAGACCAGCCCTTCGCGCGGGCGCTGTCGGAGTTATTAAAGCCGGATTGCGCTCCGGACGAAGGGTTGACGGAGGTGGCGCGGGAGCGGGCGATTGCCGGGCTGGTGGTGGACAATCATTTTGACGCCGGAGAGGTGATTGTTCATCGCGGCGAAAGCATTGATGCCAAAACTAAGGCGGCGTTGGACGAACTAAATGAGAAGCTGATGCCCGGCGTGTTGAGCCGGCAGATTGCCGCCGAACAGGCGCAGGAACAGCGGGAAGTTGAACAGGCGCAACACGCGCAGGAACAGGCGGAGCTGGCACAGCAACAGCAACAACGGGCGCAACAGGAACGCGATCTGGCCAAGACGGAGGCGCAGCGTGAGCGCGAGCAAGCGACGGAGATGCGGGACCAGGCGTTGCTGGCCCAAAGCCAGGCGCGGGAAATTCACATCCGCAACGAATGGCTGGCGGGCGCCTGCGGAGTGATTTCCGCGGGGGCGCTGGCCGTTTTATGGTGGCTGTTGCGCCAGCGGCGGGCGGTGGGAGGGTCGGTTTCCATGCCGGCCACGGCTGTGCGCGTGGAAAGGAACCAACCGGTGGTGCCGCCGGAATTTGCGCCGCAGCTTGCCCAGGCGGTCAAGGAAGCGCTCGTCCAGGAATTGGCCGCGCAACGGCAGGAACTGTTGTCGGCACAACACGCCGCAGCCGTGGAGATGGGCGAGTTGGTGCGGCGGCTGGACCAGTTGCAGGTTCCGCTACAGGAGCGGCTGCGCATGTATGAGGCGCAAATCCAGCAGTTGGAAAAAGAGCTGGCGGCGCGCACGGAAGAGAACCGTGAATTGCTGAAGATGAAGATCGAAATGATGCGCCGACAACTGGAAACCGAACGCAAGCGGGTGGATTTCAATTAGGATCTGTTAAAACTTATCGCGCCGGAACTTCACGCCTTCGCGCGCCAGCAGGCTGCGCTTCCAATCCAATCCGCCGGAAAATCCGCCGATTTTTTTATTGGCGGCCAAAACGCGGTGACACGGCACCAGCACGGGAATGGGATTGGCGCCGCACGCGCCGCCAACGGCGCGGACGGCCCTGGGTTTGCCGATGGCCTTCGCAATTTCACCGTAACTTTTGGTTTGACCGCTGGAAATTTTCAGCAATTGCTTCCAGACGGATTTCTGGAATTCCGTTCCAGAAAATGCCAGCGGCGGAAATTTCTGCGCCTCAGCGCCAGCAAGGATCGCCTTCAAAGCGGACTCGGTCGCGCGATGCCAGACGCGGACTTGAGGGGAAACGGCATCGGCATTCGCCGCTCGCGAAGATGTCCTCCCTCCCGGAAAATTCAATTCGGCCAGTCCCTTTTCAGAATAGCGCGCGGTAAATTCGCCGTCCGGCGTGGAAACGGGCAACTCAACAAAATATTCTTTCATAGTTTCAGTGGTCAATGGTTATGGAGGTAAATCCAGAGGGTGCCAAGCAATAACAGGAACAAAGCGGCGGCAAAAACAAGAAAACGCCGGCGCGCGACGCGTTTTTCGATGCGCAAGGGGCGGAGGCCCTGCACGCCCCCGGCGGCAAGGTAATTCACCAGGCGCGGATTGCCGGCGGGTGGCGCGGCGAAGAGATTTCGCAACCGGCCCCACAACGCGGGCAAATCATATTTGCGCACGCCCATCTCATTGAACATTTCCGGCGCTTCGGCTTCCATCCGCGAGGACGGCGGCTTGATTTCCTCAAAAACCGGCTCAGTGATGATTTTTTTGGGCGGCGGATTGTCCGCGGTTTTACGGGGAATCGTGGCGCCATGGGGGATGGCGGTGGAACGCAGCCGGGGTTTGGCCGACGAACTTTGCAACTGGCTGTCGAGTTGTTTAATCTGCGCTTCGAGCGTGGCAATCTGGTCGTTCAGGGCGCGGGCGCGCTCGGAAATCGGGTCGCCTTTATTCTCCTTTTTCTTCGCCATACTCCATACCTTAATGGCGCTGAGAGAGAATCGCAACAAACACGCCCAAAGCGACCAACGCCACCAGCAACAACGGCCAGGTCAGGGCCAGGCCAATCCGGCACATCTCGCCAAAACTGAGGTCCGCAAAAGGCGAAACGACCGGCGCGGGCGCGGTTTCAGTTCCCGTTTTGGCCTTGGCGGATTCACCGGCCAGGGCGGGCAGCTTGAGCCGCGCGGAATTCCATTCCATCCGCGCGTTCTCGATGGTGGTGAGCGCGCGGGTCAATTCCATCTGAAAATTTTCCTTGGACCAGCCCTCTTCATGGACGCCCTGGATTTTATCCAACGCGGCTCGAAAATCGGCGATGGTCTTGCCCATCTGTTCCACATCGCGACGGCAATTGAATTCCGCCTCTTCCAGCAGGCCGAGGCCGCGCGTCAGGTTATTGACCGTTTCCTGGCGGCCATTTTGAAATTCAAGCTGACGGCGGCGGAGTTCTTCCAACGAGGCGCGTTCGCGTTCGAGGTTTTCCTGGGCGCGCTTCAATTCGGCGAGTTTTTGCTGCGCTTCCACGACCTTGCGGTCCACTTCTTCGCGCGTGGGCGCGCGGAGCGGATCGCCTGACGCCGCGGCGAAAGGCGCTTTGTGCGCCTCAAAATCTGTGTCGATAAATTCAGTCGCGTCGTATTCGGCAGCCATGGGGCGACTTTACTCCTGTTACAATTATGTGTAAAGTGGTGTTTGCGCTTGTAAAATAAAAAAACGGGTTTTACAGTTCGAGGGTCGGCACTGAAATTTGACATGATTGAATTGATTCAGTTTCCTTGGAGTCCGTTCTGCCTGGTGCAACGGCGCATTTTGGATTACGCCGGCGTCCGTTTTAAAACCACCAACATCCCCAACCAGAACCGGTCACTCGTCTGGAAGCTCACCAAACAACGATATTATGGCGTGCCCATCCTGCGCGACGGCAAGAATGTGATATTTGAATTAAACGACGATTCGCAGGTCATTGCCAAATATCTCGACGAGGAATTGGAACTGGGATTGTTTCCCGATCGCTGGTGCGACGTCCAATCCATCCTTTGGCGCAATATTGAAAATGAAATCGAGGGCGCCGCCTTCCGCCTCAACGACATTTATTGGAAGGAAAATGTTCCGGCCGCCGATCAATTGCAGTTCTTGCGTTTCAAAGAGCGTAAATTCGGCCGGGGTTGCCTGGACCAATGGCGCAAGGACCAAAAACAGTGGCTCAAGCAGTTGGAAGAAAAACTTTTGCCGTACGAAATGATGCTGACGCATCTGCCGTTCATCCTGGAAGAACGCCCCCGATTCGTGGATTTCGACCTGTTCGGGATGCTCCAAAACTTTTTGTATTCCGGCCATTACGAGTTGCCGCGAGGCCATCAGGAACTCCGGCGCTGGCATGCCCGGATGAAAACCGTCAAACACTCCGAATTTGCGTGAAAAATTATATCATCGACACCAACGTGCTGTTGCACGACCCCAACGCACTCCTCAGTTTTGAGGAAAACCACGTCTTGATTCCCATCGAGGTCATCGAGGAGATGGACCGGTTCAAGCGCGAATCGTCCGAACTCGGACAGAACGCCCGCCAGGTTTCACGGATGCTCGACGGTTTCCGGGGCGAAGGCCATTTGAGCGAGGGCGTGAAGCTGCCGACCGGTGGGCAGCTCAAAATCATTTTTTACAAGAACGGCGCCGATAAGAACGGCCATGCCATCCTGGCCAGCGATTCGGTGGACAACCGGATTCTTTCCCTGGCGGCCAACGTCCAAAAATCGCAGCCCAAAAACCCGACCATCCTCGTTTCCAAGGACATCAACCTGCGGATCAAGGCCGACGCGCTGGGGTTATCGGCGGAGGACTACGAGACGGATCGTATTTTCATCACTGACCTTTACACCGGCATGACGGAAATGCCTGTGAGTTCCGAGAATCTGGCGGCCTTTCGTTCGGAGGAGGAATTGGAATTGAACGGCGGCAAAAAGTATTTTCCGAACGAATACTGCACGCTGACCGACCAGGCCAACTCGAAAAAGGCCCTGTTGAGCAAGGTGGACGCCACTGGCACCAAGCTGGTGCCCATCGTTGATTCCCGCGACGGCGTTTGGGGCATCAAGCCGCGCAACCGGGAGCAGCATTTTGCGTTTGATGCGCTGCTCGACGACCGCATCAAGCTGGTGACACTCATGGGCAAAGCGGGCACGGGCAAGACATTGCTGGCCATGGCGGCGGGATTGAAGCGCGTGGTCAACGACCGGGAATTTCGCCGGCTGGTCGTGGCGCGCCCCACGATTTCCATGGGCAAGGAACTGGGATTTCTGCCCGGCTCGCTCGAAGAAAAACTCGCTCCCTGGATGCAGCCCATCCATGACGCGCTCGAAATGTTGAGCGATTTGAACATGGGCCATGACCATCGGCGCGGCGCGGACTTGATGCGCAACGGCAGCATCGTGGTGGAGGCGCTGAGTTATATCCGCGGGCGTAGCATCGCCAACCAGTTCATGATCATCGACGAAGCGCAGAACCTGACGCCGCTCGAAGCCAAGACCATCATCACCCGCGTCGGCAGCGGAACCAAAATCGTCTTTACCGGCGATCCCTATCAAATCGACAACCCTTACGTGGACTCGTCCTCAAATGGGTTCAACTACGTGGTGAGCCGTTTCCGCGATCAGGCAATCGCGGCGCATATTGAATTGCAAAAGGGGGAACGGTCGGAACTGGCCGAACTGGCGGCGAACATTTTATAATTATAAATATAAGCAAAAATTGTTGCCATTCAATGACTACAAAAGTAACGTAAAATTTAGTTGACAAATCGGTGACAAAATCCGAATTTAATACTCAGCTTGATGATTAGCGCCACAGGGCGAGGTCAGCAGGAATGCGGAATATGATTTCAAACGAACGACCATCACCATTTGGGCGGAGGCCATATCAAAGTTATGGCCAGCCTAAACCACCAGTACAGGAAGATACGCTCAAGACTGAGCGCATTCAAATTGAGCGCAAGAGCTTTATGTTCACGCTCAAGGAAAACCCGCGCGGACGCTTTCTCCGGATCACCGAAGACGTCGGCGGGCGCCGCGACAACATCATCATACCGGCGACGGGCTTGGAGGACTTCAAAAAGCTCCTCGACGAAATGGTGAAAGCCGCCGCTGAGATTCCCGAGAAAAAAGAGTCCCTTTAAACCGGAAGACCCTTTCCGGGTCACTCTTTTCTTTCTTTGGCCTTGAGTTTTCGCGCTTTTGAATTCTTTCGTGGCTTCACTTGAGCCGCATCCCCCCAAAGATTTTCAAGGTCGTAACGCTCGCGGACATCCGTGCGCATGACATGCACGATGACATCGAAGAAATCCAGCACCACCCATGCGCCCTGCACCGACCCGTCCCGGCGCAAGGGGCGGACCTCGTACGCCTCGCGCAATTGATCGGTGATCTCCTCCACAATCGCGCGCAGGTGCGGCTCGCTCGTTCCTGACGCGATGACAAAGTAATCCGTCACGGACGAGACGTCGCGCACATCGAGGACGACGATATTTTCCGCCTTTTTGTTATCAGCAAATACCCGGCAAAGCTCGGCGAGTTTTTTGGAATCCATCGGCGGGGATTTTAAGCGTGTTCGGAACCAAGATAAAGCCGATTGTTGCGGATGGCCTCGGCCACTGCTGGCGGCACGAGATGATCAATCCGCAGTCCCATCTGTATCCGCGTGCGAATTTGAGATGACGAGATGTCCACCGGAAAGCCTTTCAAGATCTTCCCCCTGAACGGCTTGGGAAACTCCGTGGCGGCGGTGCCGGGCCGGGGCACGGCGATGAATTCGGCCAGCGCGGCCAACGCGGAAGGTTCGCGCCATTCGTTTAGTTTGACCGCGTTGTCCACCCCGATGAGATAAAACAATTTCGCCCGGGGAAAACGGCCCGCATAATCGCGCAAAGTTTCGACGGCATAGGAAATTCCGCCCCGCCCGATTTCCTGCGGATCAACCTCGAATTCGAACCGTCCTGCCAGCGCCAGGCACAGCAGCCGCAAACGAACTTCCGCGGGGGCCGGGTCATTTTCCGCCTTGAACGGCGATTGCGCCGCGGGCACGAAGAATAGCCGATGCAAGCCAAGCTCTTCAATGGCCGCCTGCGCGACAAGCAGATGGCCGAAATGGACCGGGTCAAAAGAACCGCCATAAATCCCGATTTTCAGTTCCGTATTCAATCAGCAAAGTCAGGGTCGCGGAAATTGATTGATATCGTCAATGGTAAATCATAAATGATTAATATGAATCGTCATTGCCACAAATGCGGCGAGCCGTGGGTGATTTCCGGCCAGCCTGGTCGCGGCGAAATCTGCATGAAATGCCGTGCGGACTTGCGGGTCTGCCTCAATTGCGCCTTTTATGACCGCCAGGTGGCACATCAATGTCGCGAACGGCGGGCCGAGCCGGTCCTGGAAAAGGACACCGGCAATTTCTGCGAATACTTTGATTTTGCGGTGTGCGCGTGGATTCCAAAAAACCAGGCCAATTCCCGCGAAACCGCCGCGCGCGAACAATTAAAGAAATTGTTCGGCGATTGAGCATTGCGCGGTTCCCCGCTTAATCCGATACTGACATTCGGCCCCGTTCGTTGTTTCATTCCGGCATGGCATCCGCGTTGAGCCAATCGTTGTCGGGCCTCCTCAAGGCCACTTCCCGCTCTTTTTACCTCACCTTGCGCGTGCTTCCGTCCGCCATCCGCCCGCAAATCGGCCTGGCCTATCTGCTCGCCCGCACCACCGATACGGTGGCCGACACCGAAATTGTTCCGCTCCCGCAACGTCTTGAGGCGTTGCATCGATTGCGCGGGCGAATTTCGGGCCGCGACTCCGCACTGCTGGACTTTCGCGAATTGGCACAAAGCCAGGCGTCCCCGGCTGAAAAATCCCTCTTGGAAAACGTCGGAGAAACCCTGGCGGCGCTGCGGAATTTATCCGGCCCGGACCAAAAACTGGTCCGCGCCGTCCTGGAAGCCATCACCAGCGGGCAGGCCCTGGATTTGCAACGGTTCACAGGTTCCCCGCTTCCGAAAATCACTGCCTTGCAGACGGAAACCGAACTGGACGATTATACTTATCGCGTCGCCGGGTGCGTCGGTGAATTTTGGACGAAAATGTGCCGGGCGCATTTGTTTCCCGACGCCGCCATCGATGACGCAAAATTGCTGGCCGACGGCATCCGCTTCGGTAAAGGTTTGCAATTGGTCAATATCCTGCGCGATTTGCCGGTGGATTTACGGAAAGGCCGCTGCTATTTGCCGGCGGAAGAATTATCAAAAATCAATCTCTCGCCCGCCGATTTGCTGGATCCGGCCAATGAAAGCAAATTGCGTCCGCTTTACCAGCGCTTTCTGGATTTGGCCGAATCGCATCTGGCCGCCGGCTGGAACTACACCAACAGTTTGCCGCCCGGACAATTCCGCGTCCGGCTCGCGTGTGCCTGGCCCATCTTGATTGGCGTCCGGACCCTTGCGCGTTTGCGTGCCGGCCATATTCTCGATGCCCGGCGGCGCATCAAAGTCCCGCGCGGCGAGGTCCGTTGGCTGATGCTCCGTTCGCTGCTTTATTATCCCTTTCCGGGGGCATGGCGGAAACAATGCTCATTTTATGCAAAAGCTGTTGCTTCCGGCGCTGATTTGGCGTAAGAAATTGACATGCAGATTTCCAAATTGGTGCCCGTTGCCGGCATGGCTGTTTTGTGCCTCGGCCTTGTTTCCGTTCGCGCCGATGACACGCCCGACCAGGCGGCCGCCCGGGCGGCCTTATTGGAAAAGATGTCGGAATTGAACGGAGGGACGCCGCCTGCCACTGTGGAAACGTCCGCCCCGCCTGTTGTGGTGCCAGCCCCGGCGAACTTTCAAGTAGGCCAGACAGGAGCGGCGCCCTTGAGTTATCAATGGACGTTTAATTCAACAAATGCAGATGTTTCCGTTCCTGCCGTTGACACGCCCGACCAGGCAGCCGCACGCGCGGCGTTATTGGAGAAGTTGAACGAATCAAACCCCGTGTCGTCGCCGACGAACACGGAGATGCCTGCCGCTGCAGCCGCCTCGCAACAGATGACTCCCGCCCCGGCAATCGTCGTGACGGGCGCGAATAATATGGCGACCAATGTGACCACTCCGGTGGAAACGCCAATGAGCAGTCCGACGGCGACACCCTCGACCCCGTCGTCAACCGCCTATGAGGCGGCGGCGCAGGCTGCCTTGAGCGCCTCGCAGACGAACGTGGTGGTCACCGGGGCGCCGATCACCAGCCCGCCTTCCAAATCAAGTGAGCAAGCGCCGGCTGCCAATGTCAACGATTCAACCGCGAAACAATTGGGACTGAATCCCATTCAGGCGCCGCCACCGCCGGTTTCAGCCCAGCAGCAGGAGCAACTTAACGAGCTTCTCCAGCGATATGAGGCTGATCAGATTTCCCCGGAACAATACCAAGCCGGGCGGGCGAAGATTTTGGCGGGCCAGTAGCCGCCGCCGGCCCGGTTCAACGCGTGCTCCCGCCAGGAATGACGGCCAATTTTCTTTTCACTCTGTCTTTTTCGCCTAAACTTCCGACCTGTTTAAATAAATGCACGAATTCCGTTATCTCGGGAACCGATTGTTCTGCGAAAACGTTGCCATCGAAAAGCTCGTCCGCAGATTTGGCACCCCGCTTTACATCTATTCGCAGAAAACCCTGACGGAACATTTTCAAAAACTGGACCAAGCCCTGGCACCGCTGGAGCATCTGGTGTGCTTCGCCATGAAATCGAATTCCAACCTGTCCGTGCTGCGGGTCATCGCCAACCTTGGCGGCGGTTTTGATATTGTGAGCGGCGGAGAATTGCAACGGGTCCTTGCGGCCGGCGGGGACCCGCGAAAATGTATTTTCGCCGGCGTGGCGAAAACCGAAGCCGAAATTGAATTCGCGTTGCGGCGCAACGTTTATTGTTTCAACGCGGAAAGCGAGCCGGAACTGCAACGCATCAACCGCATCGCCGCCCGATTGGAAAAAATCGCCCCCATCGCCGTTCGGGTCAACCCAAACATCGATGCCCATACTCACGCCAAAATCACCACCGGCACCTACGAAAACAAATTCGGCATTGCGTTCGAGGACGTCGCGGGCGTCTATGCCCGCGCGCGCCGGTTGAAAAATTTGCGATTGCGCGGTTTGCAGATGCACATCGGTTCCCAACTGACGGCAATTTCACCTTTTGAAAAAGCCGTGCGAAAAGTGTTGCCGCTGGTAAAAAGCCTCGCGGAGAAATACAGGCTGGAATTTCTGAGCATCGGCGGCGGACTCGGAATCGTGTACGAACCGGCGCTGGCCAGCGGAGAAGCCGGTTGGTGGAAGCGGCCCGCGGCGAAAAACATTCTCACCCCGCAAAAATATGCCGGCCGCCTGGCGCCATTATTGAAACCGCTCGGATTGAGGATTCTGGTCGAACCGGGCCGGTTCATTTCCGGCAACGCGGGCATTTTGGTCACCCGCGTCGAATACGTAAAACGCACCGGGCGGAAGAACTTCGTCATTGTGAATGCCGCGATGAATGATTTGATCCGTCCGGCATTTTATGACGCCTATCATGAAATTGTGCCGTTGACGGAATGCCCGGGACCCCGTATGAAAGCCGACATCGTTGGTGGCGTTTGTGAATCGGGCGATTATTTTGCGAAAGACCGTTGGCTGCCCAAAGTCGGCGAAGGCGCCCACCTGGCGCTGCTCAGCGCCGGGGCGTATAGCTTTGTAATGGCGTCCGGGTACAATACCCGTCCCCTCGCGGCGGAGATTTTGGTGAACGGAACGAAAGTCGCCGTGGCGCGGAAACGCCAGCCGGTGCGGGAAACCTGGCGCGGTGAAACCGTCGCCCCGTGGTTGAAGTGATTTGCAATCGCCCGGCGTGGGGTTAAAATAACTGCGTGAACGATGAACTCTCCGCCGCCGCCTGCTGGCAAGGTCCGTTCGACGAGAACGCCTTGCGGCAATGGGCGGAAAAGCTGCGCGCGCGTTTGGGCACGCACCCGGTTTCGCTCGGATTGGTGTTCATGACGCCGGATTTATTCCCCAACGCGCGGCAAGCCCTGGAGATTCTGCGCGTCCATGCGCGCATCCCTTTGCTGGCGGGCTGTTCGGGCGCCTCGTTGATTTCTGGGGATAAAGAGTTTGAAACCGCCTCCGGCCTCGCCTTGGGACTGTATTCGCTGCCGGGCGCGGAATTGAAAGGCGTCCGTTTCACCCAGACGCAGGTCGAGGAAGCCAACGGCGATGCGTATTGGCGTTCGGAAACGAAGGTTGAACGCGGGGAGACCAATGGCTGGCTGGCCTTTGTTGACCCCTTTAATCTGGACGCGGAGTCGTGGTTGCGGGGGTGGAACGCAGAATACGCGCCGCTGCCCGTCTTTGGCGGATTGGCGGCCGGAAATTTTCAGGAGCAGTTGACCCAGTTGTATCTTGACGGCGACGTTTACGAAGATGGCGGAGTGGCGATTTCGATTGGCGGCGGGGTGAAATTGAGCGGCGTCATTTCCCAAGGGTGTACGCCCATCGGGGAAACCTGGACGTTGACGCGAGTGGACCATAATTTGATTCAGCAGATCGCCAACCGCCCCGCCTACACTGTGTTGGCGGAGACGTTCCAGAAACTCCCCCCGGCGGACCAACAAAAAGCACGTGGCAACCTCTTGATCGGCCTGGTCGTAAACGAATACCTGGAGAGTTTTCATCGCGGCGATTTCCTGGTGCGCAACCTCATCGGCGGCGACCCCAATTCGGGCGTTCTCGCCGTGGGCGCCCTCCCCCGGCCGGGACAAACCATCCAGTTTCACCGCCGCGACGCTGTGGCGGCCAGCGAAGATCTGCGGGAAATGCTGGCCCGGGAGAAAAACCGGATTGGCGACGACGCCATTTATGGCGCCTGCCTCTGCTGCTGCAACGGGCGTGGCAAAAGCCTGTTCGGACGTCTCAGCCATGACGCCGAAATGGTGCAGGAAGAGCTTGGCCCGATGGGGCTGGCCGGATTTTTTTGCAACGGCGAGATTGGGCCGGTGGGCGGCAAAAATTATTTACACCGCTTTACCGCGTCGCTCGCGCTTTTTGTGAAAAAGTAATTTCGATTGCTTTTCCTTCAATTGCCCGCCATTCTCATTTCAAATGCCGGAGGAACTTCAACCCGAACCGAGTTTGCCAGAGATGCCGAAAACTCCCGGCGGACGGCGGCGGGGCCATCGTGGTGGACGAGGCCGCAGGCGTCCCCCCAGACCGATGCGTCCACCGCCAGAGCCTGTCCAAGCCGGCCCCCTTGGTTTCGCCGAGGCGCCACTTGCTCCGGAACACCGGGAAATTCCCGAGCCACCGGAAATGCCGGAACCGCCGGAGGTTCCCGCCGCGCCGCTGGAAAAAGAATTCCAAGGCTCGGCCATCAGCCACGCCGTCAGCGAAGTGACGCAGATCGCCGAAGCATTGCGGCAGGCGCTGCTGCAAATGGAGGACGTGCTTGAATTGGTCGAACTCGCCGAACGGCAGAAACTCGGCGATGAGCAGGAAATCGAAACACTGCGCCGCGCCCTCCGCAGAATCCATCATCCGCGCGATCTGCGCGAAAATTCGCGTCCGGAAGAGTAATTACCCCAGCGATTTCCTGACGGTCGCAGCATCGCTGGTCGGCGCCTGGCAGGAAGTCCCCGTGCAAATATATACCATCGCTTCGCCTTTGGCGGGAAGAGTGCGCGCGAATTCTTCCACTGGCCCGGTATTGGCGAGGACCACTTTGTTCGGTTGAAAGACGGCGTGGGCCGCGTGAATTAATTCCTGAACTTTCAAAATGTGGCGGTCGCCCGCGATGACCACGCGCTTCGGTTCTTGCAGCCAAAAATCGAGCGCCTGCAGCATAAACGGCATCGCCTGCGGATGGTCCCGAAGCCGCGCGGCAAATAATCTCAAAGTTTTCTCCGCCGCTTCCGTGAATCTCTTCTGGCCGGTGATGGCCCCGAGTTTTGACAGGGAATCCACGCCCATCGAATTCCCGCCCGGCTCCGCCCCGTCATAATCATCTTTTACGCGGAGGATCAAATCTTTTGCCCCGGCGCTTTGCCAAAAGCCGCCGTTTTCGCCGTCGAAAAATTTGGCGAGCATCGCGTCCGCCAGGGCGATGGCGAAATCCAAATGCTCCGGCCCCAGCGTGGCCTCATACAATTCAAGCGTTCCCCAAAGGTAAAACGCATAGCCGGCCAACAGCTCCGCCTTGTCCCGCGCGCCGTCGCGCCAGCGATGAAAAAGCGCCTTTGTTTTTTCATCCCACAAACTCCCCCGGATAAATCGAAAATTCTTTTCCGCGGCGGCGCGATATTTATCGTCGCCCAGGACGGCAGACGCGCGGGCAAAGGCGCCGAGCATCAAACCATTCCATGACGCCAGGATTTTATCGTCGAGGTGTGGCCGGATGCGCCCACCCCGCGCCGCGGCCATTTTCTTGCGGGCCGACTCCAGCAACGGCCGGTCGCCGTCGGCCGCCAGGGGCTTGGCAACGCTCAGGACATTTTGTCCCTGCAAAGGCTGCGGATGGCTGTGGTCGAGGAAATTCCCATCCGCCGTCACGCCAAAAAAACTGGTCGCCACGTTGAATTCCTCCGGCGAAAGCAATTGCGAAAGTTCCGCCCGGATCCAGCAATAGAACTTGCCCTCATACCCTTCGCTGTCGGCATCCTCGGCGGAAAAGAACCCGCCTTCCGGATGAGTCATCTCCCGCAAAACGTAATCGAGAACATCGCGCGCGACGCCGGCAAACGCTTCCTGTTTTGAAATCAAATACGCGTCGAGGTACAACTCCACCAGTTGGGCGTTGTCGTAAAGCATCTTCTCAAAATGCGGCACGAGCCACTCCGCATCCACGGAATAGCGGGAGAAACCGCCGCCCAATTGGTCGTGGATGCCCCCGGCCGCCATGCGTTCGCAGGTATGCAGGACCATGCGCGCGGCTTCGGCGTCGTGAAACCGTTTGGCGCAGCGCAACAGAAAACGGGGAATCGACGGCTGCGGAAATTTTGGGGCATGGCCAAAGCCGCCGTTCCGCGGGTCGTACATTTGTTTAAACACGGCGGCGGCACTTTTCAAAATGGATTCGGACAACATGACGCCTTCCGCCGGCGGATGACTTGAAGCTGTTTCCAAGCGCGCATGGATTTCATTGGCCGAAGCGGAGATGTCCTGGCGGCGCAGTTTCCATAATTCGTTGAGATGTTCCAGGACCTGCAGGAAACCCGGCCTTCCATGCCGTTGTTCCGGGGGAAAATACGTGCCGCCGAAAAACGGCTTGAGTTCCGGCGTCAAAAAAACGCTCATCGGCCAGCCGCCCCCGCCGGTGCTCGCCTGCACGTACGTCATGTAAATTTTGTCCACGTCCGGGCGTTCTTCCCGGTCCACCTTGATGCTGACAAAATGGCCGTTCAGAAATTCGGCGACCTTTTCGTTTTCAAAAGTTTCCCTTTCCATCACGTGACACCAATGGCAGGTGGAGTAGCCGACGCTCAAAAAAATCGGTTTATCCTCGCGGCGCGCCTTTTCAAACGCCTCGTCATTCCAAGCGAACCAATCCACGGGATTGCGGGCGTGTTGGAGGAGGTAGGGTGATTTTTCGTGGGCAAGCCGGTTCATATCAGTGGCGCAAAGGAAGAATCTTCCAGAAAATCCGCCAAAAGCAAATGCCGCGCAGAAATTCACCTCGCTTTTTCAATCGTTTCGGCGGCGCGATTCCGATAAGTTAAAATCATGTTGTCGAAGAAACCGTGGCGGGCGGAGGCCGTGCTGTTCTTTTGCGCGGCGCAATGCTTATTCTTTTTCCTGGGGATGATGACCATCGCGGCATTGCATAAATTCGGAGTCAACGGTTTTAAAAACGAGGCGGATTTCGGGACGCCCCTCGTAGCCACGCTCTGCTTTCAAGGCGCCACCTGGGTCTTGATCCCTATTTTTTTGCGGCTGCATGGAATCAAGTTCAGCGACGCTTTTGGCATGAAGGAACACCGCTGGCAAACGGCGCTGCTCCTGGCCGTGGTGGTGGTCGGCGTGATTCTACCGGTGGCCATAGCGCTGGAACTGCTTTCGGCGGGCGTCCTGCAACATTTTGGCTGGAAGCTGCACGAAGAGGAGGCGGTAACCCTGGTGACCGGGATGAAGGCCTTTTGGATGAAGCTCTACCTCGACTTCTTCACCGTGGTGCTCGCGCCGGTCGCCGAAGAATTCATCTTCCGCGGCGTGCTTTATTCTTATGTCAAGCAGATGGGGTATCCCAAGCTTGCGCTCTACGGCGTCAGCGCGCTGTTTGCCCTGATTCATGGTGATGCGGCGATCGCGCTGTCGCTCTTTGTGCTGGCCCTGGCGTTGACCTGGCTTTATGAAACCACGGACAATTTGCTGGCGCCAATCCTGGCGCACAGCCTGTTCAATGGCATTAATTTGCTGATCCTGCGCTTTCAAGACCCGTTAACGCATTGGTTGCAAAGGTTGAATCATGTGGTTCATTCCCTATGAGTGAATTTGAACTCATCTCGAAACTGACCCGCGCATTGCCGGCCAATGAAAACATGGTCGTCGGCTGCGGCGACGATTGCGCCGTGCTGGACATTGGCGTGCCCGATAAATTTGTTCTATTCAAGACCGATGCCATCGTCGAAGGTATCCATTTTACCGCGGACACAGCCCCGGAGAAAATCGGGCGCAAGGCCCTGGCCCGGTGCCTGAGCGACATTGCTGCCATGGCCGGAACCCCCAACGCCGCTGTCATCACGCTGGGTTTGCCAAAAAACTTCGACGCCGCCTTCATTACCCGGATTTATGACGGCCTCAATGACTTGGCAAAAAAATCCGGCGTGGCCGTCGTCGGCGGCGAGACAACCGAAAATCCTGAACGCATTTTTATCTCAGTCGCGCTGCTGGGCACGGTGGCGCGGGGAAAAGAGGTCCTGCGTTCCGGAGCCAAGGTCGGCGACGCCATTTTTGTGACCGGCGAACTCGGCGGCTCGATTTTGGAAAAGCATTTGGAGTTCGAACCGCGGATGGCCGAGGCGCGATGGCTGGCCGAAAATTTCCCCATCCACGCGATGATTGATTTGAGCGACGGCCTGGCCGGCGACCTGCGCCATATTTTGAAGCGCAGCGGTGTTGGCGCGGATATCCTGAAATCAGCCGTCCCGGTTTCGCGCGCGGCCAGGCTGCTCGCCAACAAAAGCGGAGGCCGGCCCGCCCTGGCCGCCGCCCTGACCGATGGCGAGGATTTCGAACTGCTTTTTACCGTTGCCGGAGGTGACGCGGTGGCGTTGCTGGATTCCTGGAAAAAGCAATTCCCCGGATTAAAATTAAGCTGCATCGGAAAAATCGTCGCCGGCAATGAAATTACGATCCGCGACCGGACCGGCTCGCAAAAATTAAACGCCCATGGCTACGATCATTTCGCATAGTCCGTCCGAAACGGAGTCGCTCGGCGAACAATTCGGGCGTTCGGCAAAGGCCGGCAGCATCATCGCGTTGAGCGGGGAATTGGGCGCGGGAAAGACGCAGTTCGTCAAGGGACTCGCGCGCGGCCTGGGGATTTCCGTCCGCGTGCATTCGCCGACCTTCACCCTGGTGAATGAATATCCCGGGGGACGACTGAAATTATTTCATCTGGACCTCTACCGGTTGGAAACGCGGGAACAAATCGAATCCGCCGGCATCTTGGATTACGAACATCCCGATGGGGTGAGCGTCATTGAATGGGCCGACCGGCTGGACTTGAAAAGTTCGCCCATTGTCCCCCCGAATCCGCCGCATCCTGCCGGACATTCGAGCGACCTTTCGCCTTCGCCTGCAATCCCGAAGGGATTGCCATCATTCAGCCCAGAGTTGCGAGGAACGAGCTACCCTGGGAAAACGTCTCCCGATTCATCAACCCTGAAAGGGTTGGATCAGTGCCCGCTTCCTGGTGAGGCAAGGGACATTGGAGCAGTGGAAAGAAAATGGATTCTGGTTGAAATCAAAATCCTGAACGAATCGGAACGGAAAATTACTTATGACGATTTTAGCGCTTGAATTTTCATCCTCACAACGCAGCGTAGCCCTCGCGCGGGATGGCGCCGTTTTGAGCGAAGTGGTGGAAAGCGGCGAACGCGGCGTGGCGGCGTTCGCCATGATCGGCAGGGTGCTGGCGGAATCAAAACTTGAGTTGGAGCAGGTCGGGATGATTTGCGTGGGACTGGGTCCCGGCTCCTACACGGGAATCCGCGCGACGATTTCAATCGCCCAGGGCTGGCAACTGGCGCGGGAAATAAAATTGGCGGGCGTCAGTTCGGTGGAGGCCATCGTGGAACAAGCGCGAGGGGAGAAAATTTTTGGAAGAGTTGGCATTGTGATTGACGCGCAACGAAACGAATTTTACCTGGCAAAATATGAAGTCGCGGACACGGGCATCCGCCAGATTGAACCGCTGAAAATTGTCACCCGGGCGGAAGTTGAAATGGAGCGCGATGAAATTCTCATCGGGCCGGAGATTACCCGCTGGTTTCCGAATGGCCGGAACCTTTTCCCGAAGGCTGGACCATTAGCGAGAATCGTCGCGCGAAATACCGGTTCGTGTTTCGATGAAAAGTTGGAACCGATTTACTTGAGAGAAACAAGTTTTGTGAAGGCGACACGAGTGGAGAATGCCGACCTTGGATAGGAACCCGACCTTTACAGTTTGTCAAGAATTAGGACACTATCGAGAGCCAGGAGCCATAATGCCCCTGATTCCACCTTGGATTTATGGCATAAAGCGTGCTAAATTGACCGGTGTCAGGGCGGAAGAATGGAACAAAAAACCAATAATCTATGTTGATTCAGGCACGGCATCATCGCACGCGTTACGCGCGTGTGGAGGCGTTTTCCCTGGTGGAAGTTTTGTTTGCCTTTACGGTATTGGCGTTGTCAATCGGCGGCATCGTCTATGGTTACTCCCAAGTCGATCGGTTGGCGGTATGGAGTTCGATGTCGGCCGCCGCGCAATCTTACGCCCTGCAAGGCATGGAACAGGCGCGGTCGGCGCAGTGGAACCCGTGGGACTTTACGACCAACACCGGTCCCTGGTCGGAAAATCAAATCACCGTCCCGTCGGTGCTCACCCAACAAGATTTACTCGACATTCCGATGAAAGGTAATCCGTTCGATGCCGCAGCGACCAACGCCGGAGGTTTTACGAACTATGCTTTTTTTGCCACGAACTATATCACAGTCACGGCCGTTTCGAATTATCAGGGGGGCACCTTCCAAGCCAACCTGCGTCAAATCGCCTCAGTGGTTTATTGGACCTTTCCGTACTCGGGCAAAACCTTCAGCAACGCGGCCATCACCCTTCGCGCCTCCGACCAATGAAACTTTCGCCCCAAATCAGAACGCTCTCGAGCAACCAGGCTTTCACTTTCACGACCATCGAGATGGTCATGGCCACGACGGTTTTTATGATGGTCATTATCGCGCTGGTTGCCACGCAGATTTACGGCACTCGCGTTTACACCCTGGCCGCCACGAAATTGAGCGCCACGGACGGCGCGCGCGACGCCATGAATAAACTTCGCAACGCAATCCAATCGGCGAATGGGCCTATCGATGTCGGAAATTATATATGGTCCTATGGCAGCCCCACAAACTTCGCTGTGCCGGCCATCGGACAGAACCAGGTCGGCAATGCGATTCGGATACAGGCGCCCGCCTTGTCCGCCTTTTCGTTTACCAGTCCCTACACCCTGATTTTTTTGCAGCCGAACAACGGCGGAACAAATTTTGCCACCACCGATGGCAATGGGCATCTCATTAATACGAACATGCTGGTCATGGAAACTTTCGATACCAATTATAATCCAATATTGACGAACATCCTGGCGAACTATATCACCAACCAAATCGTTTTTACCGCCACGGACTATACCGGGACCAATACCATTACCAACTACGTGGATGACCGGGTCATTCAGATTACCCTGTTTTTTTCCCAGTGGGAGTATCCAATTGCGATTATCGGTTCCAACGACATCAACGCCTATAATTATTACCGCCTGCAAACCCGGGTCACCCGGCGCGCGATCAATTTTTGAAATTATTTATGAAAATGCCATGCCGAAATGAACGCGCCGGTTTTGCGTTATTGATGGTGTTGTTCGCCCTGGTCGCCATGATCATGGTTTTCAGCAGTGTGATGTTCTGGTTGTCGTCCAGCGTCAAGCAAACGGCGGAGAATAATATTTACACTTCGAGCGAAGCCGCGGCGGAGGGCGCCACGGAGATGGCCTTTGCGCAGATGGACCGGGATTTCAACTTAAGCGCGCTCAGTCCCGCCTCGTCTTACACTCAATTGCTTCCAACCATGACGGGTTGGCCGGTCCAATATACTTTTAGCGGCACGAACTCGACCGACCACCCGGGCAATATTTATATTAACGAAGGGTCCCCGTCGCAAGATTTGGAACCGTTGGGCAACGAATATGCGAATCTCCAGGGCATCATTCAATCCATCACAATTACGGCCACAGCCACTCCACAGGGGACGATTTACACCAATCCGGCGACCGTGACTCAAGTGATCTCGTTTGCGACCATCCCGGCATTTCAATTCGCAATTTTCTACAATATTAACCTTGAAATCGATCCAGCCCACAATATGCCGATTGCCGGGCCTGTATTTTCCAACGGCGGCATTTGGTCTGGAACTGGAAATCTTACATACAATTCCGCCGTCGAAGCCGCGGGCCAAGTGACCATTTCCGGCACTGATCCCTTTCTTACGAGCAAGTCAGATAGCGGCACTCCCCAAGCCAATTTTCCGACGGGCCAACCGGTGTCCACTGTCACACCGCTGGAGATTCCGATTGGGGCCAGCACCAACAACAGTTCGACCAATGTCATCGCCATTATCCAGATTCCCCCATCCAGTGTTGCCGCGCCGCAGGCGATCGCCTACGCCCAGAGCAACGCTTGTTACACGTATAATCGGGCGAACTTGATTGTGTCCAATTGGTCTAATGGAACCCATCAATCAACTCCCATCGGCAATAATTTTGCCGTTTACCTGCAGGATCCTTGGAACGGCCCTTCCTGGTATGCTCCTTCGACGGGCCATTTGAATCAGTTAACCAATGATTTTTATATCGTCACATACAGCAACAAAACCACTCATGTGATTAGCACTATTTACACCAGCTCTCTCGTCAGTCTTCCCGGTTTTACCAATTCTGCTGCTTTTGCTCTGCTTCCATTGAATCCCACCGCCAATTGCAATATGACTTGGACCTCTGGAACCACCAATTGGTATGGGGTTCAATATGCCGGCTGGTCATTTTTGACGAACGTGCAGTTTTACGATTATCGCGAGAGCAAGACCGTGCAAGCGGTCCAGATTGATGTCGGTATGCTTCGGCAATGGATCACCAATGCCGCGTTGAACGGTGGCAGCAACTGGAATCATGCGTTGGCAAATGATGCCGGCAAAGGAATCCGCTCGATTTACGCTTACAACAGCGTTCCCATGACATCATCGCAATTGCCTGCGGTTCGTGTGACCGATGGTCTTCGACTGCCCAACAGCACGAATGTCATCAATAATACCAATAATATCAGTTCCGGGCTGACCGTCGTGACCCCGCAACCACTTTACGTCCTTGGTCCCTATAATGTCCAAATTGACGGCGATACCGGCATAAATTATTGGCCCGCTACAAACAATATGGCCCACACCTATCCGGCGGCCTTCATGGCGGATGCCATCACCATCCTTTCCGGAAGCTGGCGGGATTCTAATACGGTGAGCACCGCGACTACTTCAAGGAATCCCGTAGATGACGCCGTGAATGCGGCGTGTCTGGAAGGGATTGTCCAATCATCCAGCAATTATCCGCCCGTGACGGGCGTGACCGGCTACAGCGGGGGGGTGGAAAATTTCCTCCGGCTGTTGGAAAATTGGGGCAGCGCCAACACCCTTACTTATAATGGCTCGATCATGGTGATGTTTCCCAGCCAATACGCGACCAATTTCTGGCAAACCGGCACTTACTACCAACCTCCAACTCGTAATTGGAGTTTTGACACGAATTTTGAAGTAAGCACGCTGCTTCCTCCCCTGACGCCGCAATTTGCCACGGTGATCCGCAGCAATTGGGATGGCTATTAATTCCGACCCTCGATCCAGCCCGATGTCATGAAACGCAATGGCGCTGTTGCCGGGGCGCATGGAACTTCCCGCTACATCCGCTTCCTTGGTGCTGGCGCGCCTGCTGCGGCTAAACCAAAACTTCCGCAAAACGCGCGAACTGCTGCCGCCGCGCCTTCTCTCTGGCCCGGTGAAACCGCCCTTCCCCAGCGCCAACGGCGCATGGTCATACCAGTCTCGGGCAACGCCCCAGGTCTCAGCCCGCAAACCACAAAGGGCTAAAAGCCCGCTCCGTGTCCGCACCCGCCCAACCGATCCGCTCCAAAAACGTCAATCATAACTTTACGCTTTCTCCGCTTTATGCTCTAATCGCAATGATGATAGCCAGCGCAAAAACTGGAGACCAGGGACTAAGTCGCAACCATCCCCACTGCGCATTTTCGCACTGTTTCCCAGCGCCACTGGTGTCGGTTTCCACCATGCCGGCAGATCATCTTTCCCTTGTTTCCACCATTTTTTCTACCCGCCAACCAAAAATTTATAACGCGAATTAACGCGAATTAACGCTTTTTAACCCCATCTCGAATTTGCGATGAATTCATGAAACCCGGTTCGCTGCCATTGAACTCCCTTTGCAAATCATCCACCATCAAACCGTGAAAGCCGCCATCCTGCACGGCAGGGAAGAGATTCGGATCGAAGACATCCCGCCGCCACCCCTTGCGCCAGGGCAAGTGCGTGTCACTATTGAAGCCGCGCTGACCTGCGGCACCGACTTGAAAGTTTTCAAACGCGGTTACCATGCCCGGATGATTGTCCCGCCGGCGGTCTTCGGCCATGAGTTTGCGGGTACCATTTCGGAAGTGGGCGATGGTGTGACGCAATTCAGGATTGGTGACCGCGTGGTCGCCGCCAATTCCGCTTCGTGCGGGACCTGTTTTTTCTGCAAGGCAGGCCGGGAAAATCTTTGCGACGACCTGCAATTTCTCAATGGCGCGTATGCCGAAACGATTGCCATTCCCGCGCGCATCGTGGAAAAAAATTTGTTGCGCCTTGAACCGGCCACGGACTTTCGGGACGCGGCACTCACCGAACCACTCGCCTGCGTTGTCCAGGGTGTGACGGACACGAATCCGCAGCCGGGACAGAATGTATTGATTCTCGGCGCCGGCCCCATTGGCCTGATGTTTGTGGCGCTGGCCCATGACCTTGGTTGCCAGGTCTCGGTTGGAGGAAGGCGCGCGGCGCGGTTGGCGGCGGCGGAAAGATTGGGGGCGTCCGAAGTCGTCGATCTGGGCGATGGCGGCAGCCCGGTTGAAAAAATCCGCGCCGCGTCCAAACGGCGATTCGATGTGGTCATCGAAGCCATCGGCAAACCGGAAATGTGGGAAGCGGCGGTGGCCTTGGCGCGGAAGGGCGGCTCGGTGAATTTCTTCGGCGGGTGCCCGTCTGGAACGACCGTATCCCTTGACACTCAGACCATCCATTATTCGAATCTGGCGTTGCAGGCGAGTTTTCATCATACACCGCGCGCCATCCGCCGCGCGTTGGAAATCATCGAAGCCGGCGTGATTCGTGCGGACGATTTTGTGGATGGCGAATGTCCGCTCACTCAATTGCCGGAATTATTCAAATCGATGGCGGCGGGAAATCATGCCATTAAGACACTTATCCGGGTCCACGAATAAGGCTGCGCCACAAATCCGACAGTTGAAGTTCGTCATCGCATCAGTTATGGTGTTGGTTCTATGACATTGACAGAGAAGCTTCTCGCGCGGGCGGCAGGCAAGGCAAAAGTCGAAGCGGGCGACAATATTTGGGTCAACGCGGATGTGCTGATGACGCACGACGTCTGCGGCCCGGGAACCATTGGTGTATTCAAGCGCGAATTTGGCAAGGACGCGAAAGTCTGGGACAAGAGCAGGATTGTCATCATCCCCGACCATTACATTTTCACCGCCGATTCCAAATCGAACCGCAACGTGGACATTTTGCGTGATTTTGTGAAGGAGCAAGGGCTGCCCTATTTTTACGACGTCATCGATGACCCGAACGGCCATTGGCATTTCGATCCGTCGAAGGGAATGTTGCAAAAACAATACGGCTCGCAGTACGCCGGTGTTTGCCACACGGCGCTCCCCGCCAAGGGCCATACGCGTCCGGGTGAAGTGCTCTTCGGCACGGACTCGCACACGTGCATGGCGGGCGCCTTCAATGAATTTGCCACCGGCATCGGCAATACCGACGCCGGCTTTGTGATGGGCACGGGCAAATTGCTCATCAAGGTCCCGGAGACGATGCATTTCCGGCTGGAAGGAAAATTGCAGCCTGGAGTGATGGCCAAGGATATCATCCTACATTGCATCGGTGAAATCGGCTTTGATGGCGCGACTTATCGAGCCATGCAATTCGACGGCGAGGGCGTACGGAACCTTTCCATTGACGACCGTATGACGATTGCCAATATGGCGATTGAAGCCGGCGGCAAGAACGGAATTTTTGAATTCGATTCGCGCACGCAGGAATACGTCGATGCCCGGGTGAAGTTAAACGGCACGAAAGCGAGCTACCATCCCGTGGAACGGGACAAGCGCCAAAAATTCGTTTATGAACTCGTCGTAAATCTGGAGCAACTTGAGCCGACGGTGGCGTGCCATCCCGACCCTGGACAACGGAAAAAAGCGAAGGAGTTGACCCATATTAAATTGGACCGCGCGTATGTCGGCTCCTGCACAGGCGGAAAGACGAGCGATTTTGTGGAGTTCGCCCGGATTTTGCGCGGCAAGCGGGTGAGCATCGACACGTTTGGCGTTCCGGCAACGCCGGAAATCGTCCATGATCTGCAAAGCACGCGTTGGGGTGGAAAAACGATCTGGGAAATCCTGACCGACGCCGGCGTGCAGATGACGGAAAATGCCGGTTGCGCCGCCTGCCTGGGCGGGCCAGTGGACACGTTTGGCCGCATCAACAAGCCGGGCCTCAAGTGCATCAGCGCCACGAACCGCAATTTCCCCGGCCGCATGGGTGACAAGGAATCACAGGTGTTTCTCGCCTCACCGATGACCGTGGCCGCCAGCGCCATTGCCGGCAAGATTGTGGACCCGCGCGAGTACTTGGGAAATTGATCAGCCAGCAGCGGATATTTCTGCCTCACTAATCGGGTATATCATTTTTCAGCGGCGGCGCGTTTTCCGGGGGTTCAGCCT
>JBKQUF010000090.1:0-23438 GCA_052140285.1 Limisphaerales bacterium
CCCGTACCGTAAACCGACACAGGTGGGTGAGTGTAAGCGCACTCAGGCGCGCGAGAGAAACCTCTCTAAGGAACTCGGCACATTAGCCTCGTAACTTCGGGAAAAGAGGTGCTCACTTCGGTGAGCCACAGTAAATTGCGTTTAGCGACTGTTTAACAAAAACACAGCTCTCTGCAAAGTTGTTAAAACAACGTATAGGGAGTGACAAGTGACCAATGCGGAAAGATTAAGAGATTTTGTTAGTCCCGCGCAAGCGGGACGAAGCTCGGTCTTTAAGTCCCCGTGAATGTCGGCCGTAACTATAACGGTCCTAAGGTAGCGAAATTCCTTGTCGGGTAAGTTCCGACCTGCACGAATCTTGTAACGACTGAACGACTGTCTCGGAGAGGATCTCGGCGAAACTGTAATGGCGGTGAAGATGCCGCCTGCCCGCAGTAGGACGGAAAGACCCTATGCACCTTTACTGTAAGCTCGTATTGTGTTCTGGTTATTTATGCTTAGTGTAGGTGGGAGACTTTGAAGGCGCGGCCTCGGTTGCGCTGGAGTCGCAATGTGAAACACCACTCTTAGATAATTAGGATTCTAACCTCAATCTGTCATCCAGATGGGGGACAGTGCGTGCAGGTCAGTTTGACTGGGGCGGTTTCCTCCCAAATGGTAACGGAGGAGCGCTAAGCTTGGCTCAGCACGGTTGGCAACCGTGCGTCGAGTGTATGGATATAAGCCAGGTTGACTGTAAGACCAACAAGTCGAGCAGATGCGAAAGCAGGCCCAAATGATCCGACGGTTTAATGTGGAATTGCCGTCGCTCATCGGACAAAAGGTACGCTAGGGATAACAGGCTGATCGGATCCAAGAGTTCATATCGACGATCCGGTTTGGCACCTCGATGTCGGCTCGTCGCATCCTGGGGCTGGAGAAGGTCCCAAGGGTCCGGCTGTTCGCCGGTTAAAGCGGCACGCGAGCTGGGTTCAGAACGTCGTGAGACAGTTCGGTCCTTATCCACTGTGGGCGCAGGAAACTTGAGGGGTTCTAACCTTAGTACGAGAGGACCGGGTTAGACGCACTTCTGGTGTGGCAGTTGTTCCGTCAGGGGCATCGCTGCGTAGCCATGTGCGGAAGAGATAAGCGCTGAAAGCATCTAAGTGCCAAGCTCATCCCAAGATAATGTTTCCCGGAGCGTAAGCTCCCTAAAGACCACGGGCAGACTACCCGTTTGATAGGCCAGAAATGCAAGCGCCGCGAGGCGTTCAGTTGACTGGTACTAATCGGTCGTGCGGCTTGATTGCTTATTCCAATTCTGGAATTGCAATTTCAACTCGCGAATTGTGGAAGCCCTGCGATTCTTTCCCCTGTGTGTAGTTTTCAGAGAACCCTCGAACCGCTAAGCGGCGGCGTGTCATGCGCCACCGGTTGCCCTTTCTGAAAATGTTCTTTTACAGATGGTGAGTGAATGACTTGTGGCATCTTGCCCCAAGTCTCTCGTCACCGGTCACTTTTTGGTGGCAATGCCGCGGTGGTCCGACCCGTTCCCATTCCGAACACGGCCGTCAAACACTGCTGGGCCAATGGTAGTGGTTGTATAGCTTCCGCGAGAGTAGGTCGCCGCCAGTCTTTCAAAAAAGCCGAAACATTGATTTGTTTCGGCTTTTTGCTTTAGTTTTTTACTTTTTGGCCGATAATGATAATGAATCAGAGTCGGAAAAAAGTGTCTGCTTTAATTGTCATTCGAAGCTCTTGGCTAAGAGCAGGTTGCGTTCTGGCAACGACCATTGGCTTATTGTTGGGTGTTAAATCTGTCGCTGCCCCGGAAACGAACGATGCCGTCAGTCCCACTCTGATCACCAACCTGGACCAGTTCTGGAGCCTGTCGGCCTCCGAAAAAAGCAAATTACACCATGCCCGGTTGGAATTGCTGATCTATTACTGTGATCCAGATTGGAATGTGTATTGGGGGCGATCGGATAACTTGGATACATTCCTGCCGCTAAAAGGGATTCCGCGGGCGCTCAAAGGAGGGGACAAGGTGTTGGTGGATGGACTAACCCTCCCGGTCAATCAGGAATTCCTTTGGGACAAGACTTCCATCACCGTCCTTTCCGAGTCCAATTCATTCCCGCTTGTTTCCGCCGCCGGGCGGCTTTTGGACGCCTCGGGTTTGGACAAGCACATGGTCGAAGTTGAGGCATTGGTGGATTCGCAAACCAGTATATCGACGAATATGTTGCAACTGAGCTTGCTCTCCCAGGATTTCAACTTCGCGGCCTATGTCACCTTGAAAAACAAAGAGACCATGCCGGAATTGGCCGGCAAGCTTATCCGAATCACCGGCGTATATTCGGAAACGTACAACTTCGGCAATGTGGCCGACATCACGCTCTGGTCGCCGGGCTTGAGCTGCGTCACCACGATGGGTTCGCTGGAAACGGATCCGAGATTTTCAACGAATTCAATCCCGCTGACGACTGCCGACAATTTCGATACCTTGAATCCCAACGTCATGATACGGGTCCAGGGCGTGGTGCGCAGCCAGTTGCCGGGACGTGATGTGACGATCTGGGATGCCACTGGCCAAATCCGTCTTTTAACCAAACAACAACAGGTTTTAAACGTAAACGACCGCATTGAGGCGATCGGTTATCCGACGCTTCAAGGCATCGACCATGTGCTGCAAAATGGGCTGTTTCGCGTGGCCTCAAACCAGATGGTCTTTCCGACCAACGAAACCCAACTGCGCCTGGTGGCTCAGATTGACGATCTCGATCAAGCCAGTTTGAACCGTCAGTTGCCGATTCGTCTTGAAGGCGTTGTCACCTGGGTGGACCCCAATGGTAAATTCAGTTACATTTTCGACGGCAGCGGTGGGATCCGGGTGTTGCAGGCAACTCTTCAAAGTGGACGGCCCATGGCGATTGGCATGATTGTCCAAGTGGATGGATCTACCGGAGAAGGGCGATTCGCCCCGATTATCACCAATGCCATGATTCAGCAGACCAGCGATTCCGACCTGCCGGATGCCCCGTTGGTGAGCCTCGCGGAAGCCTCGACCGGCGCCGAAGACGGAAACTGGATTCAAATGCGGGGTTATGTTCGCAGAATAACCGTCGAGCGCAATTCCATCCGGCTTGGTCTGGTTAGTCCCGATGGAAACTTTGTTGCCCGGGTTCCGCTAAACGGCGACCTGGAAAACTTGTATGGCTCGGTGATTCTCGTCAAAGGGGTTTGCGTCGCTAATGCCAACTCCCGCCGTCAACTGACCGGCATCGAAATCTGGTCGCCAGAAGTCCGCGAAATTCAAGTCGAACAGAGGCCCCCGGCGGATTTATTTGCGTTGCCCATGCGCACGTTGCCAAGCTTGCGGCAGTTTAATCCTTTTAACACGTTGAATGAACGTGTGCG
Source organism: Limisphaerales bacterium (assembly GCA_052140285.1). GTDB lineage: Bacteria > Verrucomicrobiota > Verrucomicrobiia > Limisphaerales > UBA11358 > UBA11358. The sequence goes on from JBKQUF010000090.1 coordinate 3,400, forward strand.
GACGAGCGGCACCGTTACATTGCAGGTTCCGGGGCAGTATTTGTATATCCAGGATGGCGACAGCGCCGTATTGGCGTTGTGCAGCCAAACGAATTTGCTCAGTCCCGGAGACCGTGTTGAACTGGTTGGTTTTTGTGGCAATGAAGGCGGCAGTTTCCTCTTGCGGGAGGCGGCTTGGCGTCGCATTTCATCGGGGGCCGATCCCCTTGCGGTGGAGTTGCCCGCCATGCAATCCATTACGGATGATTTGGACGGCTTGCTCGTGCATGCGAAAGGAGTTTTGCTTGACGAGGTGAAAAAAACAGATGAGACGGACCTGATTATTCAGGCCCAAGGCCAGATCTTTCAAGTTATTTTAAATGGGGCATTGCCGTCGGACCAGCCACGCCTTGAACTCGGAAGTCAACTCGACCTCAAGGGAGTCTATCGAACCCAGAGGGATGAATATGGCAACCCGCGATCGTTCAAACTGAATCTCCGTAATGTTCAGGACGTTCAGGTTTTGCAACCCCCGCCTTGGTGGACTTCGACCCGGCTCTTATGGGTTCTGGCTGGCGCCCTTTTGATAATCCTGGTCAGTCTTCTATGGGGGGTGCAGGTGCGCCGCCGAAATACCCTGTTGATGCAATCTCAGGCGGAATTAAAAGCCGCGCGCGATAAACTGGAGGAGCGTGTTCAGGAGCGCACTCGTGAATTGAGCGAGCAGGTGGAGGAAAAGGAACGCGCCAACGAACGCCTCTCCGAGGCCCAACAACGCCTGATCATCGCCTCGCGTCAGGCCGGAATGGCCGAGATGGCCACCAGCGTTCTGCATAATGTTGGCAATGTTCTCAACAGCGTCAACATTTCCGCATCGCTCATTGGCGATTCCGTGCAAAAAATGCGGATTGAAAACCTGGAAAAGGCGGTTGAAATGTTGAACCATGACAACGGCGATCCGGTGGATTTCCTCACGAAAGACCCGCGCGGCCGCGCCCTGCCGGGGTATTTGCACGACCTTGCCGGCGTGATGGGGGAAAACCGGCGGCGCTTGCAGGATGAAGTGAAGTCGCTCGTCAAACAAGTGGACCACGTAAAAGCAATCGTGGCCCTGCAACAGGATTACGCGCGCAATTCCAATATCGTCGAAATTCTGGATCCGGTTGAAATGATGGAGGATGCCTTTGAAATCAACCGTGATGCCTACGAACGTCATCGCGTCACCGTCGTGCGCGAATACGAAGATCCGCCGGGGGTCTTTGCCGATCGGCACAAAGTGTTGCAGATCCTGATTAATTTCTTGAGCAACGCCAAATACGCGGTCAAACAATCCGCCGAAAAACGGGTCACCTTCCGAATCCTCGCCGCCGGGGATGACCGGGTGCGTTTTGAGATTTCCGATACTGGAATCGGCATTGAGCCGGAAAACCTCCAGCGTGTTTTCATGCTCGGATTCACCACCCGCTCCAACGGCCATGGATTTGGATTGCACAGCGGCGCCAATGCCGCGAAGGAAATGAATGGGGAGGTTCTCGTGTTCAGCCAAGGCCCGGGCCGCGGAGCCACCTTTGTTTTGGAATTGCCGGCCGCGCGCAATGTTGCCTCTGTGTCACAATCATGTTAAACTAAACGCCCAGAAATATGAACCCCAAGTGCTTTCCCGCCGCTGATCGGATTCTGGTCATCGATGATAACGCGTCCATCCATGCCGATTTCCGGAAGATTCTGATGCCCCCGACCGATTCCCATGCCGGGCTTCAGGCAACCGAAGCTTTGTTATTCGGCCAAAGCGTTCCGGCCCCAGTCCCCGTGGCCACCGCTTACAAGGTGGACTGCGCCTTTCAGGGCGAAGAGGGTTTGAAAATGGTTGAGCAAGCCGCCGCCGAAGGGAGGCCATATGCCCTGGCCTTTGTGGACATCCGGATGCCGCCGGGCTGGGATGGGGTCGAAACCGTCACTCACCTTTGGAAGAAATTCCCCGAACTCCCCGTCGTCTTTTGCACGGCCTATTCAGATTATTCCTGGTCGGAAATGATGTCCCAACTCGGTTATTCCGATAATTTGGTGATCTTGCGTAAACCATTTGAATCCGTGGAAGTTCAGCAAATGGCGCATTCTCTCACCAGAAAATGGTTGCTCTCCCGCCAGGTCCGCGCCCACATCGAAGAACTGGACAAACTTGTGCAATTACGCACGCTCAACCTGGAGCAAGCCAACGAAGCTTTGCGCCGTTCGGAAGAGCGTTTTGCAAAAGCCTTTCGCGCCAGCCCGGTCCCTTTGGCCCTCCAAAGCGCATCGGACCAACGGTATGTGGATGTCAACGACAGCTTCCTGCAATTGACCGGCTTTCTGCGCGGAGAAATCCTCGATCATACCCACGATGAATTAAGCCTCTTTCCGGAATTGAATTTATCCTGTGAAATCCGCGAGGCCTTGATGGACCATCATCCCGTTTCGAACATGCAGAGTCTCCTTCGGGCCAAAGACGGAAAGAAATTGCATGTCCTGATTTCGGCCGAGTTTTTTGAACTGGAGAACCGGCCGCACTGCCTGATGGCCGTCCAGGACGTTACCGACCGCCTTCGTGTGGAACAACAATTGCGACAGGCGCAAAAAATGGAAGCCGTGGGACAGATCGCCGCCGGTGTGGCGCACGATTTCAACAATATTTTGACGGTAATCCAGGGACATGCCGAAATGCAATTATGCGGGCCGCCATTGCCGGATTCCATGGAGGATTCCCTTCAAGAGATTTCAAAAGCCGCCGCGCGCGCCGCCTCTTTGGTGCGTCAACTGCTTGCGTTCAGCCGTAAACAGATGCTCCAGCGTCGGCCATTGAATGTGCGTACCGCCTTGGATGGCTTGGAAAAAATGCTTGGACGGGTTCTGGGAGAAACGATCGCCTTGAAAATTCAATGCCCGGATAATCTCCCCCTCCTTTTTGCCGACGCGGTCAATTTTGAGCAGATCGTCATCAACCTTGCCGTTAATGCGCGCGATGCCATGCCCAAAGGCGGCCCTTTGGTTATTTCCGCCGAGGCGGTGACGATTGATTCGAATTATCAAACCAGGGTTCCTGATGCGACGACCGGCAACTTTATTCGCCTCTGCGTCGCGGATAAGGGAGTGGGCATGGATGCGGCAATGCGCGCTAAAATTTTCGAGCCGTTCTTCACCACCAAAGAAGTGGGAAAAGGCACCGGCATGGGGTTGGCCACCGTGTATGGAATCGTCAAACAGCACCAAGGCTGGGTCGAGGTCGAATCAACCCCCGGCGCGGGGTCCGTTTTCAAGATCTTTCTGCCCGTTGCCAATGGAAAAGTTGAATCCTTGTCAAATTCCGAAACGACGGAGCCAAACCGTGCCACTGCCTTTTCGAAAACCGTTCTTCTCGTTGAAGACGAAACCCCGGTCCGGGAAACGGCGGAAAAGGCTTTGAAACAGCTTGGTTGCCGCACCATCGCCGCCCGGGACGGAGAAGAGGCTTTGGAGCTTTGGGCGCAATACCGGGGCAAAATTGATCTGCTCTTGACAGACATCGTCATGCCCGGTGAATTGGGCGGGCGTGAATTAGCCGCGCGTATTTTGCGTGAAGCCCCCCATATCCCCGTCATCTATTCCACCGGATACAGCCCCGAGTTTAGCGCTGGTAATCTTCCCTCAGAGGGGGAATGCCTGTTGCTGAAGCCTTATGATGTTTCGACGTTGGCCAGCGCCATCCACAAAGCCCTGCTCCAAACCAACGGCTCGACCGGCCATCACCCGGCTGGCGTTCAAAGTCCCGGCGCCGGTCAATGAGCCGGAAGCCGCAACGTTGATCCCATCGGTTGGATCGGAGCCAATTCCTTCTCGGACGCCGTTCCTCCCAACCCGGTCAGCTTCTCTCCTGCCGGGAGAATCCGCGATTGGTAACTCGAAGCCGCGCGGTTGAACGCATCATTTGCCTTCGCCAGTCCGTCGCCAATTTTTTCAAAATGCTCCGAGAAGATGCACACCCGCGTAAACAACTCCTTCGCCGCTTCCGCTATCCGTTGGGCGTTTTCCGTCTGCTTATGCTGCTGCCAGCTCACCGCCACCGACCGCAACAACGCAATCAGCGATGCCGGCGTTGCCAGCAAAATCTGCCGCTCCGCGGCCCATACGATGAGATCGCGGTCCCCCTCGAGCGCCGCGCTAAACAGCGACTCCGCCGGCAAAAATAAAACGACGTAATCCAGGGCATTGGAAAACTGGCCGGGATAGTTCTTGTCCGCCAGCGCGCGAATGGTTTCCTTCAGTTTTTTGGCGTGCAAGGCGAGTGACTCTCCGCGTTTGGTCGCGTCGGCTGTCTCCAGCGCGTTCAGAAAATCAAAATCCGGGACTTTCGCGTCCACGATGATGACGCGCTCGCCCGGCAGCCGCACAATCAAATCCGGGCGATTTTCTCCGGCCTGGGTCTGCTCCGTAAAATCGCAATGGGCGCTCATGCCGGCGGCTTCGATGACGCGCCGGAGCGTTTCTTCCCCCCATTTGCCGCGCGCCTGGTTCGACTTCAACACCATTCGGAATTGTTGCGTCTCCTGCGCCAGTGAGTGGCTTTGTTGCGAGAGCAATTCCAATTGCTTCTTAACTTCGCCCAGCGTCGAGGATTGCGCCGTTTCGCTCTGTTGCAATCGCTTTTGATAACTGTCCAACTGTTGCCTGAGCGGCTCGACCAGCGTTTTTATCGCTTCCTGTCGTTGCGCTAAATCTCCCTTGGCCGTTTCCTGGAATTTTCCATACGTTTGTTCGGCTAGCCGCAAAAATTCCGGCGCGGATTGCTTTAACGCATCCGCGCTCAAGGCGCGAAACGCTTCCTTTAAATCGGTCAACGCCTTGTCCTGCAATGATTTTTGCTCCGCCAACAGTTTTTCCGCCGCCGTTTGTCTGGCTTCCGCCGCGGCGCGGGCATTGCCGGCTTCGGAAAATTGTCCGCGCAACTTTTCGACTTCCGCCTCGCGCTGTGCAACTTGCTGGCGCAACTCATTTTCCAGGCGGGCATCGGTGCTTTTTCCGCTCCACTTGAGCCAGCCCATGCAAAACCCAATCACGCCGCCGGCCAGCAGTGCGATAAATAGTTCAATACCGAGAGGCATATTGTGTTATTCTCAAAATCTCCTGTCCCTTCGTCTGGCACTTGACTCGTCCGCAGCCATTCCCCTCCAACCATGCAGGGTGAGAATTCCCCGAAAGATTCGCGCCTTTTCCCCCTGAACCCCCGATGTTCCTCGACACGTCCGCCGGTTTCTTCCTTCTCCCCTCAACGGGGAGAAGGATTGAGGATGAGGGGTGTGAATGATAGCTCTCCCCCCGCTTTGTCTCTTGAGGTTCATGGGGATGGGGGTGCATTTTTATATTACGAAGAAAGCGCCGGGTTCTTTAAAAATGCGCCACGACTTCAATTTCCACATTCGCCCCCTTCGGCAGCGCGGCCACTTGAATGGTCGAGCGCGCCGGAAAATCCCCGGTAAAATACTTTGAATAAACCTCGTTCATCCCCGCAAAATCGGCCAAATTCGTCATGAACACCGTGGACTTGACCACGTTCGAAAACGTGAGATTCTGGTCATCCAATACCGCTTTGACATTCTGTAGCACCTGGTCGGTTTGCGCCTTGATATCGCCAACGATCAGATTTCCGTCTTTGGGATCAATGGGAATTTGGCCCGCGCAGAACAGCAGGTCCCCCACGCGCACGGCATGGTTATACGGGCCGACCGCGGCCGGCGATTTTGCGGGTTTGATGATCTGTTTCGTGGCCATGGAGTTTGTTTTTGGCTTAAATATATTTTGCCAGCAAAGGTTGCAATTCCTTCTTCGTCTTCGCCGGCCAGAATTTCTTGTCCGTCATAATCGCATTCTTCAGCGCCGAATGGCACGGCCAATTCGGTTCCGTCGGTATTTGCGGGATGACTTTGGCGACAATCCTTTTGGCCGTGCCGGCATTGCGGTGCAGATTGGCGATGATCATCTCGAGCGTCACGTGTTCGTCTTCCTTCCAGCAGTCGTAGTCGGTCGCCATCGCCAGCGTCGCATAGGCGATTTCCGCTTCGCGCGCGCATTTGGCTTCGCCCAAATTCGTCATCCCAATGACGTCATAGCCCGCCCGATGGTTGGTCAATGATTCCGCGCGGGTGCTGAAGGCCGGTCCCTCCATGCAAACGTAAATCCCGCCGTCATGCGCGGCCGCCTTTTCCGCGCGTGCCGTTTTCAAAACGATTTGCCTCAGTTCTTCACAAATCGGTTGCGCAAAAGCGACATGCGCCACAATCCCCCGCCCAAAAAACGTATGATTTTGCGATTGCTTCGTCCGGTCCAGAAATTGGTCGATCACCACCATCTCGCACGGCTGGTATTTCTCCTGGAGCGAGCCGACCGCGCTGACGCTGATGATCCATTGCGCGCCCAGTTTTTTCATCGCCCAAATGTTTGCCCGATGATTCAGCTCGCTTGGCAGGATCCGGTGGCCGCGCCCGTGCCGGGCGAGAAAAACCACGTCTCTTCCGGCGAGTTTGCCGGTGAGAAAATCATCCGACGGCGGCCCGAACGGCGTTTTGACCCTGACCCGTTTTTGATTGGTAAAACCTTCGATCTGGTATAAGCCGGTGCCGCCGATAATGCCGATTCGATGTTTTGACATTGCAAAAAGTGAAGCAGGAACCGCCCCGGTTGGACACAAAAAAATGGGCGCATCATTCCTTCTGGCGCAAACCCCATAATTTGATACTTTTCCGCCATGGAACTCTTTCATCGAATTTTGAAAACCGCTGTCGATGGCGGCTCTTCCGACGTGCATTTGAAAATCGGCGGACCCGTCATTTTCCGGATCAATCGCGAATTGATCGCGGTTGATTCCCCGTTTCCGACCCTCGAATGGATGAATAAAATCGTGGACGCCATCACCCCGCCGCATTTGAAAAAACGGCTGGATGAGGAACGCGAAATCGATTTTTCCTACTTCGTCCCCGGTGTCGGCCGGTTTCGGACGAATTTGTTTCAACAACGCAACCAATGGTGCCTGGCCATGCGTTACGTAAAAACAATCGTGCCGTCGTTCGAAGAACTTGGATTGTTGCCCCAAATCAAGACAATCGCCGAATCTCCACGCGGCATTGTTTTGGTGGCTGGCTCAACCGGTTCGGGAAAATCCACCACGCTCGCCGCCATGGTCGAGCACATCAACAGCAATTTCAAAAAACATGTCGTCACCTTGGAAGATCCCGTCGAGTATTCCTTTGAAGACAATCAATCCGTGGTCGAACAACGCGAAATCGGCCTGGATACCTTGAGCTATCATCACGCGCTCAAGCACGTTTTACGGCAGGACCCGGACATCATCATGATCGGCGAAATGCGCGACAACGTCAGCTTTTCGGCCGCCATGAGCGCCGCCGATACCGGACATCTGGTCTTATCCACTCTCCATACCACCACCGCCGCCCTTTCCGTGACGCGCATCCTGGATTTTTTCCAGGCTGATGAACGCGAGCAAATCCGGCGGCAACTCGCCGGCTGTCTGCGGGGCGTCGTTTGCCAGCGAATGGTCATGGGCGTCAACGGCCATTTGACTCCGACCATGGAAATCATGCTTAACACGCCGCTGGTCAGGAAATTGATTGAAGAAAACCGACTCGATAAACTGCACGCCGCCATCGAAACCGGCCTTGACGACGGAATGTTGAGCTTTAATCAATCTTTGTTCAACCTGGTCAAAAGCGGAAAAGTCACCGAGAAGGAAGCCTTGGCTAAATCCAGCAACCCGCAGGCCCTCGAAATGAATTTCAAAGGCATCTTCCTCGACGAAGGCCGCCGGATTATCAGTTAAGTGCGGAGCCAATTGCCATTGACTTAAATACGACCTTCAGGCACGTATATTGGTGTGCGGATTTCGAAAAAGACAGATTACGCCTTGCGTGCGTTGTTCACGTTGGTGGAACACTTTGGCGGTGGCCCAATTCCCATCCGTGAGTTGGCGCGCCGCAACGACGTCCCCAAGAGATTCCTCGAGCAAATCATGCTCGACCTGAAAAGCCAGGGTTGGGTCAGGAGCGAAGCGGGAATCCGGGGTGGATATCTTTTGGCAAGAAAGCCGGACAAAATCACCATGGGCGAAGTGGTGCGCTATTTTGACGGCATTTTGGCTCCCATTGGCTGCGTCTCTGTCACCCGTTACGAACGTTGCTCACAAGAGCCAGTGTGCAAATTCCGGCGCGTTTTTCTGGATGCCAGGAATTATGTTGCCAGCGCCATGGACCGCGCCACCCTGGCGGATGTCGCCAAAGCTTCGCCCGTCTCCAAACACGAGGTCGCCGCCGGATTTATCGGCGGCGAAGGAATTTAAAGTTTTTTCAAAAAAATATTGACGCGGGAACATATTGCGGCACAATAACGACTTAATGAGTCGTTATTAGTTGCTGGCAGCAAACAATAAACATTGAGAGTTTTGATTGGAAAACCAAAGAAAATATGAAATCTAAAACATTAATAATCGCCGCAATCGTCGGCGCCCAACTGCCCATTGCCACGTTTGCCCAGGAGACCAATTCCGAGAGCGCGGAAATCGCCGCCCTGAAGCAGGAGGTGCAGGCGCTGGAGCAAAAGGTGGGGGCGCTCGAACAGCAACAAGCCGCTCAAAGCAGCCCCACCCAGCAGACCGCGCAAGTCCAGGATCTGGATCAGAAGGTCAGGGTTCTGGAACGCCAGCGCGAACTGGACCAGGAAGCGGCGGCGGATGCGGCCAAGACGCAGCCGAAAATAACGTTGGACGCCAACGGCTTCAGCTTCAGTTCGGCCAATTCGAATTTCGTCGCCTCGTTGCATGGCATCATCCAGGTGGACAGCCGGACATTTTTCGCGGACGGTGGCGGCACACTGGGAAAAAATACGTTTTTGCTTCGCCGCGCCCGTCCGATTTTTACCGGCACGGTCTTTCATGATTTCGATTTTAATTTTACACCGGATTTTGGCGGCAGTGGCGTGGTCATTTATGACGCGTATTTGAATTATCATTATAATCCCGCCTTCCAGATTGAAGGGGGCCGTTTCAAGTCACCGGTTGGGTTGGAGGCGTTGCGGACGGATAGTTGGTTGGATTTTAACGAACGGTCTCTCGTGACGGATTTGGTGCCCAACCGCGACATCGGCTTTGAGTTGCACGGGTATTTATTCAGCGGCAGGGCAAGTTACGCCGCGGGTATTTTCAACGGGGTGCCGGATTATGTCACCCCAACGGCGCCGGCCCAGGGCGTGGATGATGACAAGGCATTTGAGGGACGTTTATTCTTTCAGCCGTTCAAAACCTCCGACGAAGCATTTTTACAGGGACTCGGTTTCGGCTTGGGCGGCAGTTACGAATATGACCAGGCGACCGCGTCCGATTTGACCACTGGTTATAAAACCGACGGGCAGCAGGTTTTCTATTCGTACACCACGGGTGTGGTTGCCAACGGGACCCATTGGCGGTTGTCGCCCCAGGGGTATTATTATTACGGACCGCTCAGTCTCATGGGCGAATATGCCATTTCCGACCAGGAGGTGAAAAAGACAACTGCGCCGGTGGCTTCCGCCGATTTGCAAAACTCGGCCTGGGAAGTGACGGCGGGCTGGGTTTTGACCGGCGAAGACGCTTCCTATAACGGGGTCACGCCGCTCCATCCGTTCGATCTCCATAACGGCGGTTGGGGCGCCTGGCAAATTGTTGCGCGTTATGCGGAACTATATATTGACGACGAGCATTTTGCGACGTTTGCCACCCCGGGTTCCGCATCGGAGGCAAAGGCATGGTCGGTCGGCCTTAACTGGTATTTGAACCGGGACTTCCGGGTGGACACCAGTTTCTCACGCACCACGTTCAATGGCGGCGGCGGCACGACCGGGCCGGGACCAGTTACCGCCCAACCGGAAAACGTCTTGTTCACCCGCGTGCAATTGGCCTTTTAACTGCTAAAATCCAAACATCATCATGAAAAATATCCTGAACATTTTGGCTGTCGTCCTGGCGCTCGCGGGTGTGGCGAATGCCGGCCAAATCACGTTGCTCAACGTTTCCTACGACCCCACGCGCGAGCTGTACCAGGAATACAACGCCGCTTTTGCAAAATTTTGGAAGGCGAAAACCGGCGATGACGTGACCATCAATCAATCGCACGGTGGTTCGGGTAAACAGGCGCAATCGGTCATCAACGGCCTGGAAGCGGATGTGGTGACGCTCGCGCTGTCTTACGACATCGACTCCATTGCGCAGCAGGCCAAATTGTTGCCTGCCAATTGGCAAAGCCGTTTGCCTGACAACAGCACGCCCTACACCTCAACCATTGTCCTCCTCGTGCGCAAAGGAAATCCCAAAGGCATCAAAAATTGGGATGACTTGGTTAAACCGGGTGTCTCCGTCGTGGTGTCCAATCCCAAAACTTCCGGTGGCGCGCGCTGGGCCTTTCTTGCGGCGTACGCCTACGCGCTGGAGACTTACGGCCACGATGACGCCAAGGCGAAGGACTTCATCGCCAAACTCTACAAAAACGTTCCGGTCCTTGATTCCGGCGCGCGCGGTGCCACCATCACCTTCGCCCAGCGCGGCATCGGTGATGTGCTCCTGGCTTGGGAAAACGAGGCCCATCTCGCGCAAAAGGAGTTTTCCTCCGACGGCTTTGAAATCGTTACGCCGCCATTGAGCATCCTGGCCGAACCGCCAGTGGCGCTGGTGGATAAAGATGCCAAACGTCATGGCACGACGGACGTCGCCAAGGCCTATCTCGATTATCTTTATTCGGACGAGGGGCAGGATATTGCGGCGCGGAATTTTTATCGTCCGCGGAACCCGGCCATCGCCGCAAAATATGCCGCGAATTTTCCCCAACTGAAATTGGTCACGGTGGACTCGGAGTTTGGCGGCTGGGCGAAGGCCCAGCAAAAATTTTTCAGCGACGGAGGGGTCTTTGACCAGATTTATCAACCTCAATAACTTGTTACCATGACTATCGCCGACTCACCTGTCAAAACCGCCGGCCAAAGACCGCGCCGGCAGCGCCGTTCCCTTTCGGAATTGCTGGCGCCGTTGGAAGAAATCGCCGCGACCTCTCCCAACCTGGTGGCCAACCACGAAGCCCGTTTTGAAATTAACGGTGAACCTTATGCTCTGCCCCGCTACCTCTTTGTCGGTCCTCGCGGCGGTGACACTCCCATCCGCCTTGGAATTTTTGGCGGCATCCATGGTGACGAGCCGGAAGGCGTCCACGCCATGGTTCGGTTCATCCAACTCCTCGAATCAAAGCCCGAAATCGCGGCGGGTTACTATCTCTCGTTTTACCCGGTATGTAATCCGACTGGCTTCGAAGACGCCACGCGGTTTTCCCGGCGCGGAACAGATTTGAACCGGGAATTCTGGAAAAATTCGCCCGAACCGGAAGTGCGGCTGCTCCAGGCCGAACTGGTGTCGCGCTCATTTCAGGGAATCATTGCCCTTCACACCGATGATACCAGCGCCGGTTTTTATGGAATTGTCCGCGGGGCGACCTTGACCCGGCATCTGATCGAGCCGGCCTTGCGCGCCGCCGAAAATTTTTTGCCGCGCGACGGGCGCCCGGTCATTGACGGCTTTGCCGCGCGCAACGGAATCATTCGCGATTGCTACGATGGCATTTTGAGCGCGCCGCCCAAAGTCCGCCCGCGCCCCTTTGAAATCATTTTGGAAACGCCCCAGGCCTCGCCGGATTATTTGAAGGAATACGCTTTTGTGGTAGCGTTGGAGACGATCCTGACCGAATACCGGAAATTTATCGCCTACGCGCCCAACTTGTAAAATTTGTGCCGAACCGTTTACTCGGAGCAAAAAAAGTCAGAGTCCTGCCGGGTTTTAAACTCACGCTGGGCTGTACGCTGCTTTATCTGGGCCTCATCGTCCTCATTCCGCTGGCGGCGGCATTTGCCAAAAGCGCCGAGCTTTCCTGGGCGCAATTCTCCCGGACGATTTTCTCCCCGCAAGCCATGGCGGCGTATCGCTTGAGCTTTGGCGTTTCATTTTTAGCGGCGGCGGTCAACGGGATTTTTGGCCTCATCGTGGCCTGGGTCCTCGTGCGTTATGACTTTTTCGGAAAACGTTTCATTGACGCCCTGGTGGATTTGCCCTTCGCATTGCCGACCGCGGTCGCGGGAATCACCCTGGCAACCCTTTACGCGCCCAACGGCTGGATCGGCCATTGGCTCGCGCCGTTGGGAATCAAGGTTGCCTACACGCGGCTCGGCATTTTCATCGCGCTGACCTTCATCGGCCTGCCGTTCATTGTGCGAACCGTCCAGCCGGTCTTGGCCGACCTGGACCCGGAAATTGAAGAAGCCGCCGCCAGCCTCGGCGCCAACCGCTGGCAAATTTTTTCCCGCATCCTCCTCCCGACGATCAACCCGGCGCTGTTGACGGGTTTTGCGCTCGCGTTTGCGCGCGCGCTGGGCGAATACGGCTCGGTCGTTTTCATTTCCAGCAACATTCCGGGCAAGACGCAAATCGTGCCGCTGCTCATCATGAGCGAAATGGACGCGTTTGAATATGCCAGGGCGACCGCCCTGGCCGTGGTGATGATCATGGTTTCCTTTTTGTTGCTGTTGGCAATTAACTTGTTGCAATGGTGGAGTAACCGCTATAACGCCAACTCCCTGGCATGACCGACGACCAAAAAATCAACGCGCCGCATCGCATGACCGAATCGCCGGTCGTGCGCCGGCTGCTCGTTTTCATTGCCCTGGCCTTCATCGGGCTGTTCCTGGTCGTGCCGCTCATTTTCGTTTTTGCCGAAGCCTTCCGGCAGGGAGTTGGCTACTATTTTCACACCCTGCGTGACCCTCTGACGATCAGCGCGATTACCTTGACCCTCATCACCGCGGGAATTTCCGTTCCGTTGAATTGCATTTTCGGTGTTTGCGCGGCATGGGCCATCGCTAAATTCGATTTTCCCGGGAAAAGCATTTTGTTGACGCTGATTGACCTGCCGTTTTCCATCTCCCCGGTGATTGCCGGCTTGATTTACGTCCTGGTGTTCGGGGCGCAAGGCTGGTTTGGCCCCTGGCTTTTGGACCATGGCATCAAAATCATTTTCGCCGTGCCGGGGATTGTCCTGGCGACAATTTTTGTCACCTTTCCGTTTGTGGCGCGTGAACTGATCCCGTTGATGCAGGCGCAGGGCCGCACCGAGGAGGAAGCCGCGCGCGTGCTCGGCGCCAGCGGCTGGCAAACTTTTTGGCGCGTGACCTTGCCCAATATCAAATGGGGATTACTGTATGGCGTGATCCTGTGCAACGCCCGCGCAATGGGCGAGTTTGGCGCGGTTTCGGGGGTCAGCGGCCATGTCGAGGGAAAGACCAATACCATCCCGTTGCACGTGCAGTTATTATATGAAAACAATGATTTTACCGGCGCCTTTGCCGTGGCCTCGCTGCTCACCTTCCTGGCGCTGGTCACGCTGGCGTTGAAATCATGGATTGAATTCAAGAATGTCGAAGTCCGGGGAATAATCCCCGCGCGGGTGCGCAAACCGTAAGCAATGGCATGAGCGTCGAGGTCAAAAACATCAACAAAAAGTTCGGCAACTTTGTCGCGCTCGACAACGTCAGCCTCAAGGTCGAGTCCGGCGAACTCGTGGCCCTCTTGGGACCGTCGGGTTCGGGCAAAACCACCCTGTTGCGCGTCATCGCCGGCTTGGAATTTCCCGATCCCAACGGCTCCCAGGTGTTGTTTTATGGCGAAGACGTCACCAAAATTCCCGCCAGCCAGCGCAAAGCCGGCTTCGCTTTCCAACATTACGCCCTCTTCCGCCATCTGAGCGTATTCGAAAACATTGCCTTTGGCTTGCGGGTCCGCCCCAAAAATGTCCGTCCGCCGGAATCAAAAATTCGCGAGCGCGTGAATGAACTGCTGAAACTGATCCAGCTCGAACCGTTTGGCAAACGCTTCCCGGCGCAATTGTCCGGCGGCCAACGCCAGCGCGTGGCCTTGGCGCGCGCTCTCGCCGTCGAACCCAAAGTCCTGCTGCTGGATGAACCCTTTGGCGCGCTTGACGCCAAAGTCCGCAAGGAACTGCGCCGCTGGTTGCGCAAATTGCACCAGGAAATCCATCTCACCACGCTGTTTGTCACCCATGACCAGGAGGAGGCCCTCGAAGTGGCCGACCGCGTGGCCATTTTGCGCGATGGCAAAATCGAACAGATCGGCACGCCGGAAGATATTTACGATCATCCCGCCACGCCGTTTGTTTATGATTTCCTCGGCAACGTGAACCTGTTCAGCGGCCGGGTCCACGAAGGCGAAGTGGCCATCGGCGAAAGCAAATTCCACGTGCCGGAGACCGCTGGCGAGACCGACTCCGACGCCGTCGCCTTCGTGCGCCCGCATGACATCCGCATCATGCGCGAATCGAACGGCCCCAAAACGTTCCCCGCCCGCGTTGTTCATTTCAATGCCGCCGGTCCCCTGGCCAACCTGGAACTGGAACGTCTGGACGGCAGCGGCCCCTTTTCCGCGCAACTGAGCAAGGAGGAATTCCAGCAGCTACAACCCAAGGTCGGCGAACACGTGTTCGTGGAGCTGAAAAATGTGAAGATTTTCTCCGAAGACTTTTCCATTTAAATGCCAAAGTAGCGGCGGGCTTCCAGCCTGCCGTGGAGCCGGCGCTTCCAGCCCGGCGGACCCGGCGCTGAAATTGGAGAACGTGCCGATTTTCTCCGAAGGCTTTACATTTGAACAAGCTGCGTATTTTTTAATTTTCAGTTTTTCCATTTTCATCTTCAAATCCATATTTCAATCATGCGAATCTTTGTTGTCTGACAAACAAATGGCATCTCATCCGAACTCGCTGGCGTCTTGGATTGCGGTGGCCGGCGGGGAACAGGGCTGACACCGCTTTCGATTTGGCATCCAGCGCCCGGACTGAAAGCCGCGTGTGCCCCCATCCCGCACCAGCCATCCGACTCTACCGCAACTGCCGTGCGTCTTGGTTTGTTTGCGGGTTTGCGCCGCTGGGTCAATCCGTGGTTGAAATTCCCTTTGGTTTAATTCATTTCGCGTTTTTCGTGTCTTTCGTGTTTAAAATTCTGTGTTTTTCCGGCTTTTTGGAGGCCAATTCGTACCCATTCGGTGTGGATGATTTTTGTCTTTGTTCGCTTGGTTTGCTTGGCGTTTATTTCAGTTCTTTAATCCGTGTCCATCCGTATTTATCCATGCGATTTACCTAAAACTGCTGTTCACAAC
The DNA here is from genome assembly GCA_052140285.1 of Limisphaerales bacterium. Taxonomy (GTDB): domain Bacteria; phylum Verrucomicrobiota; class Verrucomicrobiia; order Limisphaerales; family UBA11358; genus UBA11358. Next base: position 18,629 of record JBKQUF010000090.1, read on the forward strand.
TGTTCACAACTGTTCGGGGAGCGCACCCGCCCCGGGTGCAGTTTTCCGCGCCTCGCGGAAAACCCGCTCGCAACGGAACCTCTCCAGCGTCGGCGTCCATCCCGCTCGCACCACGACCTTGCCCTTGAACCATTTTTATCCGTTTATCCGTGCCTGCCCGCCGAAGCCTCGGCGCAGGCGGGTCCATCCGTGGTTAAAATTTGGTTGCGGCGTCAGCCGCGCTGTGCATTTTTGCGGCTATTAGAGTGAAATAGGCCCAAGTTGAGTTTGAAACTTCGGTTCAAAACTGTAGAATCATGTCATGGCCGAACCGCAATTCGATATCCACTACCTCGCGCATCTGGCGCGCCTCGCGCTCACGCCCGATGAGGAGAAAAAGCTGTCCGCCCAACTCGGCAACATCCTCGGCTACATCGAAAAATTGAAGGAATTGGACGTTGCCAACGTCGAGCCGACCGCCCACGCCGTGCCCATGATCAACGTCACACGCGCCGATGAAATCCGTGCATCGCTTTCCAATGAAGACGCGCTGCGCAATGCGCCGTCCAAGGCCAACGGTCTGTTCATGGTTCCCAAAATTGTGGAATAAATTTCCGAATGGGCGCTCGCAAGGCCGGAGCGCCGGTTTGCAACCGGCTTTGGCGTTCCAAATGTCCCAAGCCGACCATAAGTCGGCGCTCCGCTCTGTCGGCGTTTGATGCGCACCAAGCGCCGTCGGCGATATTGTGGCTCTGAATCAAGCTTTGTTTGCCCTCCGCCATCCGTGTCTATCCGTGGTTATTCGCGGGGAGCGCGGGCGTCCCGCCCGCTGTTTTTGGCGTCTCGCCAAAAACCCCTTTTCCCTGTTCCAAATCCGTTCATTCGTGTCCATCCGTGGTTAAAAAAATTGGTTGCTGCTGTTTCCGCTGTTGACATCATTCTCCCGGCGTGGCTGAGTTCTAGGATCTTAGGCGGCATGAGCGTTTTGTTATGACGAGACGATTTCAATATTTTGCTGGTTTAGTTTGGATTGCGCCGGCTATTTGGCTTCTTTCTTTTGCCCTGACGTTGGATTTGGCCGGGTGGGAAGATTCAATTGGACATTCACAGGTGCCGTTATCGCTCCGTGTGGCCGACAGTGTCGTTTTCCCGTTGCAGTATCTCGTGCCAGACAATCCATTCTTTCCGAAATATGATCACGTTTACGGCGAGATTTGCATGTTGGTCATGTTTATCAACAGCGTTTTGTGGGGTTTCGTGCTGGTATGTTTATTTCGGTTCGTGGCACGTTTAGTCAAATCCAAGAAGCGAGTTGTCACAAAACTAACGCAATCGTAAAAGTTGCCATGACCGATAGCGTCACAATCGCGCAAATGCTCATCTTTCATAAGATTGCGCCGGAATTGATTGTATTTATCGTTAATTTGCGAAAAGTTTTCCACACGGGTAAAACAAAAAACGCTAATTGTTTACAATGACTTATCTTCTTATGTGAAGAAGTTTTAAACCTGTTGAACAACTTCAAATTGTGGAATTTTCGGGTTTTTGGTGAAATTCGAACGGCACGATTCGATGGATAATGGGAACGGGTGTGGGGCTGACCCGCCTCAATACATACGTTTGCGACTCATAAGCGCAAGCAACCACACCGCTAATCCCTAAGAATCGTGCCACAGTCTTTTTACCAAAGAACGTAACCGCATTTCAACGGAATGTTATTAACAATTTCCGCCAACCCATTTTTCCGGCAACAATCATTCAGACACCATCAGGCCGCTATAGCTTGGGAATTCAGAGTTGAACTGGGGGGTAAAATATGGAAAATCCAAAGGCCAAAACCGCTCTTGGAAAAATCAAGTTGTAAACCATCTCTTGAAAATTATTGCCAGGGATAAAAAATCCGACCCAGTTCAAAACTAGACTGCTATTCTTGAGAGGCGAGCATTTACTCCGCGAGTGACGGATTCATATGCGATAGCCGGAAAATCTGCGGGCAAACCTCCTTGAACCGTTGCTAACGCTTTTGGCGCTATTTCGGCAATTTCTCGCAGCACATCAACAACCAGTGATTCCGGAAGACGGGCTCGCCTCGCGGTTTGAACAAAATGACGTCCCTCGATTTCATCGAGTCGATAGTGACGGCTATCGCCCACTGACATGGCCAGTTTCATCTGCTTCCTTTCGATCTGGCGTTGTTCCAAACTTGGTTGCGCAGAGAGGACGTCGTACAGAGGCGTCATTCGATAGCGACCACTGGGACCGAGGAAAACGCTGAAATTTTTTGCATGCCCATCAGTGGCGCCGATCAGCCAAAAGAGGATTTGGGCCTTAATGAAATTCCTTTGATCCTCCAGTGGCCGATCGGCCCCTTGCAGCAGATTCAGAACCTCAATCATGCCCGGTCCTCCTGTGTTTTGATATTTTTTCCCGGGTGGGAATGAAAGTGCTTGGCAACAGTCTTCCTGGGGTAGCCTTATTAATTTATCAGGGGCAGTCCATTTCCGATCGAACCGCTCCACCACCAATACCGTCCGCTGTCCGAATTTGGCGATCTCCGCGGAATTGACTGGGAGACCAAAAGCGCCGAGTAGCTTTAAACAATAAAATTCATTCTCAACGCTGTTCGACAGATCCATTCCATTTGGTAGTCGCCCCATTTGGTTTTTAAAAATGTGGCTGGTTGGCGTGGTGCCATGCGGCTTAATCCACTTGCCTTCGTGCTTCAGCAAGGCGGTTTTCTCCTGGGCGCCGGCTATGGATATCCGGAATTCACTTCTCCCATCCAAGCCCAATGGAGTTGTCACCAAATTGTTGAGCAAGTCCTCAATTCCTTTCTCGTCAAGCGTTTCACCCGCTATGGGTTGCCCCGGAGCTGCTGCTTCTGTCTCGGGAACAAATTGCAGAGCGCCTGCGCAATCGCGGCCAATGCTGTAAAGCAGGCTGTAAGCGTCGATCCCATCTGCTCCCACCTTCTCGGCAACGGCGCGTCGTAAATGTTCCGCATCAGGCAACAAATTTTCAAATACGGTCGCTACCGCGGCACCGCGAAAGGCATCCGTCCTGAGGGGAAGCGACAAAGACACGGGAACGGCGTTTTCTCTCCCCAGCCAGGAACTATCGTATTTAAATGCAATCGCCCCAGAGGGATCTTTCAAAAGGAGACCCACTTGGGAATCGTTCAAAAGCACACGGAGCGGTCCATGCTGACGATGGCGTGACATATTATCCTTCAAGGCTCCAGTCGTCCGTCGATCGCGGAGTGATTTGGAATTCCAACCCCAATGCCGCCAGAACCAGCAAAAGGGTCTGAAGTTTGGTATTCGGCATCCCGCTTTCGACACCTGAAATACTCGCTTGGCGCAAGCCCGCCATCAACGCCAATTGCTTTTGCGACAGTGACTTTCGCTTTCGTTCGCTTCGAATAATATTCCCGATCTGTTTCGCGTTTCGTGCCAATGCTTTCATACAGATGAATTATACGCTAAAGAGTATGAAGTGTCAATATACCCTCCAGCGTATATTTAGTTAATATACGCTGGACCGTATCACAAAAGAACGCCAGCGAATCCACTCACAGTACAAAGCACTTCGCACAGATTCATCGGGCCGACGCATACTAGGGACATTATACACGCATGTATATATCACACGGAAATCTCGAGATGGATTGCCTGCATGACACTTTTGCCGCGTTTGCGCTGACACTGTGTGGGGATGGGCTGATTTGACGTGGTTGGTTTGCGCGTTGTTATGATCCAGATTTTCAGCATTTGTCTTCGATAACTTTACGCTTTCTTCCTTTTGGGCTTAAATCACCGCGATGACAGCCAGCGCAAATAAAGTGGAGACTGGGCGGAAAGCGACGTTTCTGCTTTCTGCTTTCCAATTTCTGCTTTTCCTTCGCTTGGTAGTGCCTTAATTTGGATTATTGTCACCGGTCACTTCAAAACCAGCCACTGAGGGTCGAATCAAAACCAGCCACTCTGAGAGGTTAAATTCATATCAGGTTTCTTGATGTGAGCAAGGGACTTTTCAGTTTCTCCATACTACAACATCAATTGAGTCTGTCTTCAGCGATTAGGAGGCAGTTCCATGATGTGCAAACCCGCCGGCAAGGAGAGCAGTTTTGGGGAAGGACCAGGGTGAGCCGTGGCCGATGTTGGATTTGACGACGCCACCGGGCATGGTGCACAAATCTCATTTGCAAGCCTTCGTGATGGCGAAGGAAGTCTGGCTGAACCGGCAACAATTCAAACCAGACCGGGATTTCAAACGGTGTGTCCGCTTCAAGCCCAAGCCAGCGGTGAAATGTCTTCGACCCGCGTTCAAGTCGTGGATGGATTACACGGCGGGTGACAATTGATTCTTGAAAGCATTCTGCGTGGCCGTCGTTGTTGTCGGCCACAGCGGAGCCATGATCCGCAACGCGGGCGAGCCAGCGAGTCATCGGAGCCTGTCTCCGGTCGGAAGAAGGGTGGAATGCAATGCCATGGAATGGAGCCGTTCGTCCGTGCCGGAGTCAGGCGTTTTCACCCCAAGCCAGGGCCGTAATTTCCTGAAGCTTCTTTGGCACAAGGAAAGTTCCGGCTCTGGCGCGGAGTTCAAATCAAATCCAGCGGACTTTTGACGCCGATCCCCGGCTTCTGCATCACATGGGTGTAAATCTGCGTCGTGCTCACATCCTTATGGCCGAGCAACTCCTGCACCGTGCGGATGTCATAGCCGTTTTCCAGCAGATGCGTGGCGAACGAATGCCGCAGCGTGTGGCAGGTGGCCGGCTTCTTAAGCTGCGCCAGCCGCACCGCCTCCTGCATCATCCGCTGCACACTCG
>JBKQUF010000091.1:0-29328 GCA_052140285.1 Limisphaerales bacterium
TCGCCCTTTTTGATCTGGGTGGAATAATTTACCAGCAGGGTGGCCAGCTTTTTGTAACGCGGATCGGTCATAACCAGAGTTTCAAGTTTCAGGTTTCAAGTTTCAAGTTTCAAAGTGCTGGATTTTATTACTGCGGAGACACAGAGGCGCGGAGAAAAACATCTTTGTTTTATCCGCAGATTTCGCCGATTACGCAGATAAAAGCTCTATGCACCTATTTGATTGAAACCTGTTAAACATAAATAACTTATCGTTTTTCGATAAAAGTATATTGACAAACAGAATTTAATCAACTATTTTGCGTGCCATGAGTACTACTGCAATTTTCGCATTATTCGTTTGCTTCCTGTTGCTAATTATTTTTCGACTTGTTCTCCGCATCCCCAAAAACGGCACAGCGAAGGTTCGCCCGACCGGACTGGTGCGCGTGCGAAATGCCAGCCTCGTTGTTTCAATCTGTTTGTGGCTGTTTCTTTTTTTGGGCATCTACTGGTTTTTGGATTTCCTTTTTGGCTGGCCGTTTTTGTTTCAGCATCACATCCGCATGGTGATTTCGCCCAACCATATTTATTCTTCACCATCGGAAATGCCGCCAACAATATTCTGGTTGATGATTACCAAACAAGCATTGGCATTTTTTGCCGTGGCGATTCTTTTGCGATTATTCTGGTTCTACAGCAAAGGCATTCTGTTCAGTGCAAAAAATGTGAATTGCATCCGGCTTCTCGGCTACTACTGCATAATTGATTGGGTTGTCGATTATCTGACGCAAGATTTGTTGCGTGACATGGCCTTGAGCACCAACCCGGTTTTTGTGGGTTTTATCATTATTTTCTTTGCCTGGATCATGGATGAAGGACGGAAAATCCGCGAGGAACAGGAATTGACCGTTTAAATTTTAAATTCCATGAAAAATTTTCAAAATAAGGCCAAAATTGTCAAAGTAAGCAAAATCACGAGGAATATTTTGTTTGGCGGACTGGTTTTATGGATCGTTGCAATCCCAGTATTTCTGGGCGCGTGTTTGATCCCAATGATTCTGCTGCCAAAAGAAAATCAACATGCTTCAATGGCTTATACGATGTGCGGCATGGCCTTGCGGTGCGCGCTGGCATTGGTTGTAAATTTAAAGCTGTTCAGATTTTTTGACCGGCTGAAGAATGGACATTTATTCGATGTGCAAACCGTTGGAAATTTGGACACCGCCGGCAAATGGTGGATTGCACTCTGGTTGTATCAGGTTTTTTTTTATGGTCTCGGCCAAGATTACTTTCAACTGAAAATGGTTTGGAGTTCCGGTGGCCTATGTGCGGGCTTGATTCTCATTTTTGTCGCCTGGCTTTTGAAGGAAGCGCAGGAACTGCAAGAGGAACAGGAATTGACCGTTTAAGTTTATGCCCATCATCGTCAACCTGGATGTGGTTTTGGCGCAGAGGAAAATGAGGCTGAACGACTTGGCAGAGGCCGTCGGCATTACGCCACAAAATCTATCCGTCCTCAAAACGGGCAGGGCCAAAGCCATTCGGTTTTCAACGCTGGAAGCCATTTGCGATACGCTCGACTGTCAGCCGGGAGAAATTCTGGAATATCGATCGGAAACCGCCAAGCAGTTGATTTCAAAAAGTTAAAATCTGCGCTCATCTGCGAAATCCGCAGGGGACCCTTACCCCATGAACCGTCCGGGCTGCCGCGAGGTTTTGGAGATGGTAAGTGGAGCGCGACGCCGCCTTGGGGAAGAGGTAAAACATCGAACATTCAACATCCAACATCCAACATCGAATGGGGAAAAGCGGTGTCAGCCCTGTTGATTGGGTACGTCAAGGAACTTTTGGGGTTCAGGGGGTCAAGGCGCAAATATTTCGGGGGAATCGGCTTGGATTCACCGGCAAACTATTGCGTGCGCCCGAATTTTTTCTCGAGTTCGCGGTAATTCATTTCAATCAAGGTTGGGCGGCCGTGCGGGCAGGTATAGGGCATCGCGCAACGCCGCAAATCGGCGACAAGATTTTCCAGTTCCGGCCCGGCTAGCGGGTCGTTCGCCTTTACCGCGTGGCGGCAAACCGTCTTGGCCACCGTATGCTCGCCCAACCGCGCCAGGTTTACTTCGCGCCCGGCGGCTTTCAATTCATCCACCAAATCCAGGACAAAACGGCGCGCGTCGGCGGCTTTGACAAATGGCGGCAGCGCGTCCAGCAAGAACGTGCGTTCTCCGAATTCATTCAAACCTACGCCGAGCCGCGTCAGCGCCGCCAACTGGGCGCGCAGGAAATTGGCATCGCGCGGGGAAAGCTCGATGGTTTCTGGCAGCAACAGTTTTTGCGTGGGGGCGAACTCGTTTTGTTCGAGACGGTTGAGCATTTGCTCGAACAAAATCCGCTCGTGCGCAGCGTGCTGGTCGAGCAACACCAGTCCGCGGTCGGATTCCAGCACGACATACAATCGGCCGATGACGCCGACCAGGCGGAGAGGGACGTTGAGCAGGGGAGTGGCTGAAACCAACGCCGCGGGCCGATTGCCGGTTGCCGGTTCGGCCGCGGCTGGCGGCAAAACCGAGTGGGGAACAGCGGTGGACGGCATTGGCTCCGCCGGGATCGCCTTGGAGAAGCCCATCCGCAATGGGGGCTGTGAAACGGGCGACGGCCATTCCCTGGTTTTGGCGGGGAACGGAAATTCCGGCAACGATGGCGTGGACAATTCCGGCGTGGGTTTGATTTCCAACGGGTGTCCGATTGCTTCCATCTGTTCGTCTCCGCGTCCCGGCGCTCCGGCGCCAAGCTCTTTGCGCCCCTCGCCATGGAAGGCGAGCAGGGCTTCGCGGACGGCTTGCGCGACCAATTTGCGTACTTCGGACTCGCGGCGGAATTTGACCTCGCGTTTGGCGGGATGGATGTTCACATCCACGACCGCCGGGTCAATTTCCAGGAACAGGCAGCAAATGGGATAGCGCCCCTTCATCAGCGACGTGTGATAGCCCTCAATGAGCGCGTAATTGATGCCGCGATTTTCAACCGGACGCCGGTTGACGAAGATGAACTGATTGTCGCGAGTGGCGCGGGAGACTCCCGGCGAACCGGCCAATCCCCAAACGCGGATTTCGGAGCGATTTACCTTTTCGGCGGTTTCCGGCAAGGCGTTCTCAAAAATCTCCTCCTCTTGGGGTTGAAAATCCTCCTCCAGCGACGCGGAAAAATTGACGGGCAGGAGCTTTTCATCGCCGAGCAGGGCGCGCAGGCGCTCGCGCAGCGCCGCAATGCGGCTGGAGACGGCGCGCTCGCTTTTTATGGCCGGCAATTGCCAGATCAGGCGGCCGTCCTTTTGGAAGGTGAAAGCGACGTCGGAAAACGCGAGCGCCGCGAGCGTCAGATAATGTTGAATGTGCGCGGCCTCGGTCTCCTCGGTCCGCAAAAATTTGCGGCGGGCCGGCAAATTGAAAAAAAGCTGCCGCACTTCGATGCTCGTGCCGTCGGCGCTGCCGGCGGCCTTGACCTCGGCGATTTTCCCGCCGGCGACAATGATTTGCGTGCCTTCGGGGGAATGGCCGCCGCGTTCGCGGGTGGTGAGGGTGAACCGGCTGACGCTGGCGATGCTCGGCAGGGCCTCGCCGCGAAAACCCATGGTGGCGATGGCGGCCAAATCCTCGGCGCGCTCGATTTTGCTGGTGGCATGCCGTTCCAGGCAGAGCAACGCATCATCGCGGCTCATGCCGCAGCCGTCATCGGTCACGCGGACAAGGCTCCGTCCGCCGGCCTGGATTTCCACGGAGATATTTTTGGCGCCGGCGTCGAGGGAATTTTCGACCAGTTCCTTCACCACGCTGGCGGGGCGCTCAATCACTTCGCCGGCGGCGATTTGGTTGGCGACCTGTTCGGAAAGGAGCTTGATGCGGTTCACGTTGGAACGATTTTAAGGTTCAACGTTTAATTCGCCAATGGCAATGAGAAACAAAAAATCGCGCCCCGGCCCGGGAGGGTGCGCGCCCAGAGGCGGCCTTTATGGTCCTCGACAATTTTTTTGCAGATGGACAGACCGAGGCCGGTGCCCTGCGTCTTGCCAAAGGTGACGAACGGCTGGAACAATTTGTCGGCCACTTGCGGCGCCACGCCCGGCCCGGTGTCCTCCAGTTCGGTGATCATCTCCTGGCCGTCCGTGCGGAAAGTGAGAAAGACCTGGCCGCCGCCGGGCATGGCCTCGACGGAGTTGTGCATGAGATTAAAGAAAACGCGCCGCAGTCGGCGGGAGTGCATGAGAATGCGGCCCGCGGGCGGCTCGTTTTTGCAAATCACGGTGGTGGACTTGGTTGCCGCTTCAGCCTGGAGTTCCTCCAAAAAATCGCTGATGAATTGGGGAAATTCCATCACCACCTTTTCGGCATCGGTGCGGCTGCCGCGCGAAAATTCAAGGATATCGCCCACCATATCGTTGATGCGCCAGACTTGTTTGCGAATGCGTTCGCGGGATTCCGCGCGTTTTTCCGGCGTGGAATTCGGGGCGCAGCCAATTTCGGTGGAAAGACTGATGATGGTCAGCGGCGTTTTCAGGTCATGAACGATGGAACGCGCGAAATTGCCGAGGACGGCGAGGCGTTCGGCTTGGACGACTTCACGCAGGTGAAGTTGATCGAATTCGCGAAGCCGACGGCTGACCTCCTGGAGGACGTTAAAGGCGAGTGGCGGCGTGCGCTGGAGCATTTCCAGCATCTCACCGCGCGGGAGAAAATAGACATCGGTATCGTTCACCGCGGTGGCGGTGGCGGAACGCGGTTGCTGCTCGACGACCGCCATTTCGCCGAAAATTTCGCCGGACCCCAATTGGGAAAAAACGCACCGGTCGCCGCCGGCAACGACCCCGGAAATCTCGACCAAGCCGTTTTTGACGATGTAAATGCCATCGCCGGGATCGCCCTCCCCGAAAATTTCGGAACCGGCCGCCAGGTGGATTTCCCGGGTAATGCCGCGCAGCGCCTGGAATTGATCCGGGGCCAGACCGCGAAATAGTTTGACGGACTCGAAGGCGACCACAGGGTGCATCTTAAGGAAAAAACGGCGAACGTCCAGCCATTAGGCACGGGCCGATGAAAATCGAGGGTTTTCGCAATAAGCTGATTGACAAAAAGTTGCAGAAACGTGACATTGAATTGTATTCGGGTGGCAGCACGTTTCTTCAGCGGGGTTCCCCACCCCCACCTCCTTGGCGTCTGCCGCCCGGATTTTTAAACGGCAGTTGGAAGTGGGGTTGGCGGTTGCGGGAAAGAAAGTTACAATTCCTAAAACCTTGACGCTGGCTTGAAATTTTTTTAACCTGATTATCCCCTTCGCGGGGGTGTAGCTCAATTGGTTAGAGCGCTGCCCTGTCACGGCAGAGGTTACGGGTTCGAGCCCCGCCACTCCCGCCAGTTTTACTGGTGTTTTCAATAGGTTCAAGGGTTATGGGGCATTTTAATGTTGAATGTTCCCGCCTTATTAAAAGCGTATGAAAACAGAGTTCCCAGTCAGGGTGACGTGTAATGGGGTCACGGCAAAAATCTTTAAGGCAACGCAAATCCAAAACGGCAAAGAATATCACGGCTTCATTGTGGTTTATTCATTGCTCGGAAAGCGCAAGAGGGAGTGGCGTGCGAAATTGGCGGACGCACAAACGGTTGCGCGGAACGCCTGTGACAAAATCTCCAATGGCGACCATCTCACCTTGCAATTGACCAATAACGACCGGATGACGTATCTAAGGGCGATTCAACCCGTGGCCGAAATTGGTGTCGAGTTGGACGTAGCGGCTCGCGAATATGCTTCCATCATAAAGAGGCTTCCGCCCGGCACGACGATCACGCAACTCCTGGATTCCTTCTGCCATCGTAACCCCCTTACGCTTGAAAAGCGAACCGTGCAGCAAGTCGTTGATGAAATGGTGATAGTGAAACAGGCCGCAAAGCTTTCGGATGTTCATTTAAAAGACCTGGAAGGCCGGTTAAAGCGTTTCGCTGACGATCTCCAAATGAACATCAGCGACGTATCTGGCAAATTGATTCAGGCATGGCTTGACGCAATGGATGTAAGAGGACGCACAAAGCAAAATTACCTGAGGCACGTCATGGCGCTGTTTCGATTTGCCATCAGCCGGAAATATCTCCCCAAAGATGCCATTGATGAGATCGAAGCCGTGCAAATGCCAAAACTGGACACCGAAGAACCCAAAATCTTTAATCCGGGCGAAATGCTGGAAATCTTGTCAGTGGCGCGGCCTGAAATGATTCCCTGGCTGGCTATCGGTGGCTTTGCCGGGATACGGAGCGCAGAAATCAAGCGGTTGGATTGGAGCGAAGTTAATTTGAGGGAACGATTTATCGAAATCAAAGCGAGCAACGCAAAGACGGCGGCACGACGGCTCTGGCATGTGCCGACTCTATCATGGGCATTTATGCGAAAATGGGGTATGGAAAGGGCGCGGCGCTTTTAACATTTAGTAGGATTAGTTGGCATTTTCGATGATTTTTGTCCTGAAACCGATTATAGAATAAACCGAGGCAAAAATTCAGAATCCGTGCCAACAAGAAAAAAATCCGACTATTTTAGATCGTGCCCGTCCTATTGTAAATTGTTGTCGTTCCTCATTGACCCAAGATGACACTTCCAGCATACTCTTTGTGTCGGTGGGGCATTTGACAAATTAGCAAAACGCCCTTGTTCCTATTGAATATCCCTGATTTTCCAGTGGAATTTCAGGAGTGAGTCAAAGTAGGTTCGAGCCCCGCCACTCCCGCCATGTTTTATATTTTCTGGTCATGGTTAGTCCTTACGCGGCTCGGCTTTCTTGCTGACTGAAACAATCGCGTCCAACTTTTCGATTACTTCGGGAGCTATCTTGGCTTTAGGAACAAGGCGGGCCAGCACATGATAATCAGTTTTCAGCAACAAATTGGGCAATCCGAGATCCTTAAAAAACTTGGCGAATAGAGGATCAAGGAATTCGTCTGTGACTTTGATGTCAGGCGACCAAGGTTCGGGCTTGCCCAACGTCTTGAGGGCCGTTTCAAACTCGCTGATGGTTTGCAGCATGATTTGTTCGCGACGGTAGGCTTCGGCCTTTCCAAAGAGGTCATCCGCCAGGTCGTGACGAGCATAGGCCAGCAACACCTCGGGTAGGCAAAGATAGTTCTCGATTTCGCGACGACTCCACATGGTCTCTTGGAGTGGCGTGCCTGATTGCAACTTTTTGTCGAGCCGGTCGAAAATCGCCAATCCAACCAAATCTTTTTTTGCCTCTTGAAGGCCAAAGAAGTGGTCGCGCGCTCGCGAGGGAAGATTGGTCTGCACATAATGAACGAACGGGCGTTCCAGCGTGCTGGCGGCCTCGTGTTCCAATGTTGTGGCGAAGGCTTGAAGGATGGCAAGGTCGGTGGAACCTTCCAGATACAGCACCCAACCCGTCTGCTCGGCCTGGTAGTAATTGTCAAAACCAATTTCAGTGAGGGATTTGAGTAGCTGGCTTCCACGATCGTCGATGCGATGCGGCTTGCCGACGAAAGCGATTACAATATCACGATCGGCGGCCTGATTGAGGATGACCTCGGAATGACTGGCAGCGATAATTTGCGAGCCTTGACGTTCGGCAACTTCGGTGAGGAGTTGGTAGATTTGTAGTTGCCGCAGGATTTCGAGATGAGCGTCCGGTTCATCCAGCAGCAACACGGTTTGTGGGTTGGCGTAGAGATGGGCAAGCAACAGCAGGGTTTGTTGAAGCCCTCTCCCAGATGAAGAAAGATCGAACTGGGTTCCTCTCTTCTCGCTGTAAGCCATCGTGATTTCTCCACGTTCCTTGAGGTATTTTGGCGGTAACAGTTCGACGCCAAAAAGATTTCTCATATGCTCGACCAACTCATTCCATTCCGATTTCGGTTCAGGCCGCTCAAAGATTTGCTGGCACAGATTTCGCAGCACCTGCGCGGTCTGTCCTTCGCCAAGCAGCACGTTGATTCGCCCCGCTTCCCACTTGGGTTCGGTCGCAGCGAGTCCTGACATTGGAGGAAGATAAGCGATGTAAACATTTTCGCATTCAGGCGGAATTTGTGTGAATTTTGCGTTTTTGACGGGACCAGTTTCAAAACCAATTTGCCGGACAGGCCTGACGAAGAACGATTCTTCATTGCTGTAATCAAATTCCAGCCCGCACGTCCAAGCCTTCCCGTTTGTGATGCCATCCACGATTACATCGATACGTATATTTTGAGTTTGGGGTTTGCCGTTAACATGCTCGACATGGCGAACATTGAGGTCGCGCCACAGAAGGTTGGCATCAGGCACGGGGATGGAAATTAAATCCTTGCGATTGATGGTGACACCAGGGCGCTTTTCTGGAGCCGCTGTTCCGCTGCGTTTGGAATTCCATTGCCGAAGACCGATGCCCCATAAGGCCAGAGCTTGCAGGGCCGAGGTTTTGCCCGAATTATTTGGCCCGATCAGAACGACAGATTTGCCGAGTTCGATTTCAGCGAAGTCAAATTTCTTAAAATTTTTTATCCGGAGTTTTGTGAGCATGACGGACTGATTTATATCCGTTTCCGCACCGGGGCGCGAATCGTTTTTACATCCAGCGAGCCGGTAATTACCACAAACGCTCAGCGGCCACATTCCGGCAGTTGTGTGGGCATTATGTTCGCGCCAACGCATCAACCCCGTACAGCCAATGGGAAGTTCGTTCAAGGATTTGGAGTTGAGCAGTCAAAATATCATCGTCAATCAACAGGTCAATCACGGCTTTGAGCTTTGACAAATCCTTCCCGTGCCGTCCGGCGAGCTTGACATCTTTTTTGAACTGGCTTGCGCGATTGAATGTCCTCACAAGCCAAATCGGCGTAAGGTTCCTTCCGGCCGCCAAAACGTTTAACTCCCTGCCTCTCTTGCTCCGGTTAAACGTCCGGGCGGTAAGCTCATTGGGAATCCGAACGTCAAAGGGTTCGATTCATTTGTTTTTCAATAGCCGTTATTCTTATCCTTTGAATTGCTGTTGCCGCCGCCATTGCCGTGTGAATTGCCACCGCCGGAGGAATTTTGAGTTCGTTCAGCAGGCGTTCCGGGTTTCGCCCCGGCCCGTCCCTGCCCGTTGTTTCCTACTGCGGGCCTCGCCGCCGCATTTCTCATGGCATCAGGTCTGGTCCCGCCGGGCCTGAAATCGTGGAGATCATCCCTTCGCGCCATGGCGCCATGCTGCTCGTCCTGATGGCGAAGGCCCGCCATGGCCATCGGACGGATGTCGTGGTGGGTCAACGCGGCCATGCGGTCGCGTGGCAAACCTTCGTTGACAAACCGGCCATGGTCCATCTGGTAATGGTTCTCAATCACACCATGGCGGTAGATCAGAACCAGCCGGTCATGGGGCACAATGAAATGACGGTAGCCGCGGGGATATAAGTGCGGGTCAAAGAAAAGGTGATCAAAATCCACATAAGTGAAAAAGCCGTCGCCCAAGCCAAACGCGAAATCAACACCGACGTGAGCGCCGTGAAAAACCCAGCCGCCGTCCACAAAGACCGCTCCCGGGGGCAACGGCGCCCAGCCAATATAGCCGTCAGCGTCGTCGTGACGCCAGAGAACCCAAGCCGGGGCATAATCGTAGCCGGGCACCCAGACCCAGGCCGGGTCCGCAGCGATATTGGCATAGACCCACCGGCCATAGTGAAACGTGATGTCGCCCCACGGATAATCCGATTGCCAATACCACCCGGCGTCGGTGTATTCCCAATGGCCGCCATCATAATAAGGGCGCCAATTGGGATCGTTCACCGCGGGTTCCCAGCAAGTGCCGTATCCGGGCACATCAACCCAATTGCCATAGGGCGCCAGTTGCGCCTGGAAATAATCCAAGGTCGGTGTCGGCGGCACGACGGGAGCGGTAACGGCCACCGGCGCGGTGGGAGTCAACTGAACGGATTGCCAGTTGGCATAGGTTTGTCCGTCGCGTCCGGCCAGAACCACATAGAACGGGCCTGTGCCAACCGGCACGTTTTGGGCAGCCAGAACAACACCATCGGAATCCAGCAAAGAAACAGACGCCGCGCCATCAGGATCGGCGGAAACCTGAATCGTGTAAGGCACGCCGGCAAGAGGGTTGTCGGTCAATCTGTTTCCCAGTGCCGAGATGGGCCATCCACTGCCGGTATGATTGATCCAGATGCCGTAATCCGGCGAGTTGGCTGCCGGGGGAATCGCGACACGAAAAATCCCGCCAAGCCCGATCCGAACACCGCCTCTCTCCGCCCGGCCGCCGAGGTGGCCGGCAACGCTGAGCCACTGCTGGAGGTCGGAGCTGACGAGGTAAATATCAAATGGAGTTGCGGCTTGGGCCAATCCAGACACGGTGACGCTGAACGTGAACGGCGGAACAAAACCCGCCGTTGATTGAATTCCCATAAACTGTCGCGGGCCACCAATGCCCGACATTTGCATGCCCGCCGGCGAAAAGGCCAGCCCCGGAATAATCTGGGAATCATTCACCGAAGCAGCGAGGGTTGAGAGAAGGGGCGATTGCATCTGCCACAGCGATGGGTTCAATCCGCCGTCGGCAAAGAAATTGTCTTGTAATGCGGCGGGAGTTGGCGCAAGGGGTTGAGAAACGGGAGCCGGCACCGTTGGCGGCGGCGATGTCGGAGTTGAGACGCCAGGATTGGAAGCGGTTGTTGACGAACTCGAATCATCCTCCACCGGTGGTGGAACCGGAGAGGCTGACGCGGCGGCCGGCGCCGGATTGGAAGTCGTCGTGGAAGCGGCGACCGGGGCCGGATTCGGATTGGCGGGCGCGGCAGTTTGCATCAAGGCTTTGATCACCGGGTCGGACACTCCCTGGTTGTGCAGGTAAACGATGTCATCGGCGCTCAAAGGATAGGAGGTCCCCGAATTGGTGATGTAGGTCAGGATGAAATTATCGTCCATCCCCCCTTTGGACAACTTGACGATGTGTTGGAGGGCCGGTGAAAGGTCCGTCGGCGGCGATTGGGCCTGGCAAAGGCCGGCGGCGGTCATAAACAACCAGGCCGCCGCAAAATAAACAAGGGAAAGGCGCGCGATTAGGTTTGTTTTTTTCGGATTCGAATTATTCATAATATTCTCAAAATTCAAGTGTCATTGCCGGCATGAATTCAATCATGCGTTCTTAATGGCCAATACATTTTTCATCGTGAAATCTTGCAAGGTTTACAGATATTTCTCTGGCCGGTCGGACAAAAAATCCTATTCAAAGGAATGATGGCGGAGATTTTAAAGAATCTGAAAAATAATTTTCGGGAGGAAGACGCCGCATTCAAAGGGAGGGCAGGCCAAAGCCCGCCCTCCCGCACTCCCGTTCCTCCCGACCCAGGCGCCTGGAAATTCAACGACGCCAGCCCCACGGATGGGCATACGCAACAGGCGCAGGACGATGATGCCAGCAACCGGAGACCCACAGGCGTTGGCCGCCGCAGACCGTCCAATAACCCGGTACCCAGACATAACCCGAAACCGCATAGGCGGGAGTCACGACCACTGGCGCCACGGCAACCACGGGCGCAGCCCCTACAACCGGCGCAACCGGAGCTGTAACCACGACCGGCGCCGGCAGCGGCAGGCTGAACGAAAAAAAGAACCTAACCCCGGCATTGGCAGACAGGGTGGCCGCTCCGATCAGGGCGGCGACGACAAGCAATTTGATTTTCATAAGTTTCATTGTTTAATTTTTATGAAGGTTGCGGCGTGAACCGCGCGCCCTCACGGACCTATACTGTTCACCCCACGCGATCTTGCAGAAGAAATTCACCGAATTGCCGGTGAGGATGTGGTTATTTTACGAATGCAGTGATTGCCAGTGTCCGCCACATAGATATTCCCGGCAGCATCCACGGCGACTCCGCCGGGATTGTTGAACCGGAAAGATTCGCCAGCGGTTCCAACGGGCAATGTTGTCACGACCCCTGCGGGGGTGATTTTTCTAATTGAATTGTTACCCGCATCCGCCACATAGACATTTCCCGAATTGTCCAAGGCCAGACCTTGGGGATTAGAAAAGCGCGCGGCGCTGCCGCTATTACCCGGCGAACCAGCCAGGGTGGCGACCACCCGGTTGGGCGTAATCTTGCGAATACAATTGTTGCCACTGTCGGAAACATACACATTCCCCTGATTATCCACTGCCACGGCAAAGGGATTGTTGAACCGCGCGTTGCTTCCAAAACCATTGGCGTAGCCGCCCGCGCCGGCCAGTCCGTCATACGTGATGACCATGCCATCGGGCTTGATTTCCCGGATGGTATTGTTGCTCATGTCCGCCACGAAGACATTGCCCGAGCGATCCACGGCGACGCCCCAGGGATTGCGAAAGCGCGCGGCAGCGCCGAGGCCATCATTGCCACCGGGACGGCCCGCCAGGCCGGCCAGAGTGCTCACGACGCCGTCGGGCGAAATTTTCCGAATCGTATTGTTGGCGGTATCGGCCACATAGACATTGCCAGCGGCATCCACCGCGATGCCAAAGGGCGCCCAGAACCGGGCGTTGCCGCCGATGCCATCGGCGCTCCCATGGCTTCCGGCAACCCCCGCCAATGTGCTCACCGTTCCATCCGGGGTTATTTTCCTGATGATGTCATTGGCGGTATCGGCCACATAAACAGTTCCGGCGGCGTCCACCGCCACATTGTTGGGCAAACGAAATTGAGCCTGGCTGCCGATGCCGCCGGCATATCCGCCGGTTCCCATCTGGCCGGCCAAGGTGATGATGTTGGCAGCAGGAACAGGAATGGTCGTCGGTGGCGGAACAGAGATGGTTGCGGAATGTTCAGGCCAAAATGCCCATCCCAACAAAATCGCCGCGGCGAGGCACACCGGAACCCAAACCATCTTTGGGACGCGGACGGCTTGGCGCTGTCCGACGGGCGGCTTGCCTTCCTTGATCCGTTGCAAATCTTTTATGATATCGCGCATGTCGGCGTAACGGTCGCGAAGTTCGCGGGCCATGGCCTTTTCAGCCACCGTGACCAGGGAGCGATCCGCGGCGGGGTTCAAGCTGGTGATTGATTTCGGCGGACCCGCGAGAATTTGATCCAGAATCTCCTTCGTGCCCCGGCCCTGGTAAGGCGGCTGGTCGGTCAGCATTTCGTAGAGCAACGCCCCAAATGAATAGATGTCGCAACGGGTATCCTCGGCATCACCCGCCGCCACCGCCGGTGACATGTAAGGCGCGGTGCCCTCCCATTGCCGGCTTTCCACGTCCACAATGGTGTCGTTAAAAACGGTTCGCGCCAATCCAAAGTCCGCAATGCAGGCCTGTCCATCGGCGCCGAGCAGGACATTGGCCGGTTTAAGGTCGCGGTGAATAATGCCGCTGCGATGCGCGAAGCTCAACCCTTCGGCAACCTGGGTGGCAACGTCCAGAACCGTTTCGCCATCCAGGGGCTGTCCGGGTTTGATTCGATTCGCCAGGCTGCCCTTTTCAAAATAAGGCATGACGAAGTAAGGGCATTCCGCCCGGTCGGAAATCTCCTGGACCGGAATGATATTCGTATGGCGCAAGCGTCTTAAATGTCCCGCCTCTTTGAGGAAGCGGTGAACGACATGCTGGTTCGTCACCAAATCGGATTTAACAAGTTTGATCGCGACATCCCGTCCGGAATCCGAATCGCGCGCCAGCAGGACAATGCCCATTCCACCGCCGCCAAGAACGCTGAGAATTTCAAAGTGATTCAAAACGGCCAGCAACCCCGGGCGCGATGGCGGCAGGAGCATCCGTTGGGCAATCAACTCGGCCACCGGCCCAGTGAACGCCGAGACGGGGGGAGCAAAGGGCGGCTGATTGGGGGATTCACTCATGGTTTTGGCCCCTCCTTGTCGCCGGGCAATTTTGCCAATGCCTGGGCCAGCAACTCCTTGGTTTTATTATCAAGCCAGGCTTGCGTTTTCGCCCAAAGCAATCCCTGCCGCAAATCGGAATCCGATAATTGTGAAATCCGCGCATCGAGCCGGACCAGGGCCGTGGCAATGCTGGCATAATAAAGCGCGGAGGCGATTTCGTCCGGCAAACCGCTGGCGGGATGGTCCACGTTCGACTTGGCGAAATTTTTGACCAGTTCGAGGAGTTCGAGCGGCGGCGCCGGATGATGGAACAGGTCGGAAAAACTTTTCAACAGCAGGCCTTGGGCTTCGCTCAAGGTTCTTAATCTGGTCGCGGCGCGCGCATCCAGGCTTCCCAAATCAATCAGCATGGGCGTGGACATTTGATGCCGGAAGAGGGCGGCCAATTCGTCGGGACGCCAAAGCCTGGCACCTTCCTCACCGGTCGCCATCAAAGCGGCCAGTTCTTTCGCACGGCTTTTGAATAACGCCGTCGAAGAATCAAAGTCAGGCATAGCAATACTATTAATGATTACAGGCTGCCCGGGCGAATCTTGCAAACATTTTTCACCGGCGTTTCGCCAGCCGGGCCAGGAAAGCCTCCAGCGCCTCGATTTCCACGGCGGTGGCGGCGTCCTGCCGCGCATATTCGGCGATGACCCTGGTCAAGTGCGCCTTGAAAATGCGTTTGGCGCTCAAAAGCGTGTTGGAGGCATCGGTGGGGGATTTCAAATCGAAGCGGCTGATTAATTGATCATAGGGCACTTCCGCCACGCCATTGAAGATGGGTTCGAGCAGGCGAATCCGGAATAGTTCCCAGATTTGACCGCGCCGGGGCTGGTCGTCGCCGGGATTCTTGCAATCCGCCTCCATGCGCCTCAAGGTCTCGGTCAGCACGGCGCGCGCCCAGGCCAGATCAAATTCTTCCGAGACCGCTTCCGGCTCCGGCAGTTCCTGTTCCAATTCCTCCAGAGAAATCGGCGGATTTTTCACCTCCGCCAGGTTCAAACGATTGAGGACAAAATTTCGCAGGCTGGTCTTCAGAAAATCACGAAACCGGCCCCGGCTTTGATCCGCCTTTCGCAGCCAGCCTTCCTGGAGCAATTTGTCCTCGGCAAAGTCCTGGAGAAGGGTGTCCGCCTGATCCTTCAGGCTGGGAAAGGTGGCGATGAGAAAAATTTTCAGCGGGCGCCAATACAGGCGAACAAGCCGGTCCAGCGGCGCCGGCTCCGCTTTGGCCGCCTTGCCCAGCTCGGCCCAGTCGGTCCGGGGAAAAATCGAACTTGCTGACGGTTCAGAAGCCATCGCGGTCGTGATGTGTACGAGTTATTCCCGCCGATTCAAGTTAATTCCGTTCAGAGACTTGAACGGAAAGGTTTTCACGGCGTCCGAAGAATCGGTGTTGGAAAAAACTTTGGCGCTGGCCGCCGGCGAATTGAAAGAGGCCGGTTATGCAGCATGGTTGAAGACAAATTCAAGAAAGGGATGATGGCCTTCTCCATCGCCTGATCATTCAACGGGTCAAGCCGGTCGCGCCATTCCTTTGCCGGCGAGCCAGCCGGTGGTCCAGGCGGCCTGAAAATTAAAACCGCCGGTGATGCCGTCAAAGTCCAGCAGTTCGCCGCCGAAAAAAAGGCCGGGGCAAATCCTGCTCTCCATCGTTTTGAAATCCACCTCGTCCAGTTTCACGCCACCGCAGGTGACGAATTCGTCCTTGTTCAAGTTTTTTCCGGTCACGGAAAATTCCGTGTGGAGCAATTGCCGGATGAACCGAAGCTGCGCGGGGTGGGGGAAGGCCGACCAGCGAACCGCGCGGTCCACGCCTGCCGACTGGACCAGTTGTTCCCACAAGCGCGCGGGGAGCGGCGCGACGGGAGAATTGACGACCAGTCTGGCCCCCTGGGATTGGCGGCGGGATTGAAATTCCGCCGTGAGTTTATCCGCGTCCAGGTACGGCAACCAATTGATCGAGAGCGGAAAGGAATAATTTTTGTCGTGCAATTCCCGCGCGCCCCAGGCGGACAAACGCAAGATCGCCGGGCCGCTCACGCCCCAGTGGGTGAGGAGGAGCGCGCCACGTTCGCGCAGTTTTGTGCCGGGAACGGCCGCTTCAACCCGCTCCACCGAGATCCCGGCCAATGGCCGCAACCACGCCTCCTGGAGATGAAAGGTGAACAGAGAGGGAACGGGAGGGTTGAGGGAGTGCCCGAGCGAAACGGCCAGTTGCCCAAGCGCAGGGGTCCGGCAACCGCCCGTGGCCAAAAGCAAACGGCCGCAGGACAAGGTCTCTCCATTGGAAAGCGACAGCTCAAATTCCGCGCCGGATTTGGCAACACGTTCAACGCCGCAGTTGGTTTTCAATTTTATTCCGGCTTGGCGGGCCGCGTTGAGGAGGCAATCGATGATGGTCTGCGAGGAATCGGTGAGGGGAAACATGCGGCCATCGCTTTCGGTCTTTAATTTCACGCCGCGCTCCTCAAACCAGGCGACGGTGTGGCGGGCCGAGAATTTTCCGAACGCGGAAACCAGGGCGCGCGAGCCACGGGGAAAATGTTTGGAAAATTCGCGCGGGTCGAATTCGGCGTGGGTGACATTGCAACGCCCGCCACCGGAAATCTTTACCTTGGAAAGAAAGTGCGGCGACTTTTCGAGGACGACAATCTCCGCGCCGGTTGGCGACTCCGCGCACGTGATGCCGGCAAAAAATCCCGCCGCGCCCCCGCCGGCAATGACGATGCGCAGCGGATTCATGCCTCAAGCCACCGCATTCAGTTTCGCCGCGGCGGCTTCCCATTCCGGATTCAATTGCGCGAGGCGCTCCTGCGCGTGCAACATCTCGCGGTTCAATTCCACCGGGCGGCCCGGTTTTTCGTAGGTGGCGGGATTTTCCAATTCGGCGGTGAGTTCGGCGAGGCGCGTTTCCAATTCCGCTATCTCTTTTTCCAGGCGGTCAACCAGTTGTTGACGGGCCTTGCGTTCGTTCGAGCGCGCCTGCCGCTGCTGCGCTTCCAGCCGTTTCTGTTCCTTGCGGTCGTTGACCGGTCGTTCCGCCGCCGGCACGGACTTTTGCGCCGGTTCAGAACCATTGCCGCCAGCGGTCAACGCGGCGCGACCGGAGGCCGCATGGGTTTTGTCCAAATAATACTGGTAACCGCCGGGATAATGGGTGAGCCGCCCGGCGTTAACGTGGACAACGTGGTTGGCCAGGGCGCGGATGAAATAAACGTCGTGGCTGATGAAGACGAGGGTGCCTTGAAACTGGTCCAGGGCATAGACGAGAGCGTCGATGCTGGCCATGTCCAGATGGGTCGTCGGCTCGTCCATCAGCAACAGGTTGGGCGGATCGAGCAACAATTTCACAAGCGCCAGCCGGCTTTTCTCGCCGCCGCTGAGCACGCTGACTTTCTTGAACACGTCATCGCCCTGAAAAAGAAAACAGCCGAGCAACGTGCGGATGAATTGCTCCGTCACGCGCTGGGGCGTGTCGGACGCCTCCTCAAAGACGGTGCGCTCCGGGTGAAGCATCTCGATACGATTTTGCGAATAGTATCCGGCCTTGGCGTTGTGGCCGAGGGTGCGCTCGCCGCGTTGCGGCACCACGACTTCCGCGAGAATTTTCAGCAGAGTGGATTTTCCCGCGCCGTTCGGACCGACGAGCACGATGCGCTGGCCGCGCTCGGCTTTAAAATCGATGCCCTGGTACACCACCTTGTCGCCGTACGCGTGATGGATGTTTTCCAGGGTAATGACTTTATGGCCGCTGCGGGCGGGTTGCGGAAAGGAAAAGCTCACCCGGCGCTCATCGTTCGTGGGCGCCTCGATCTTGTCCATCCGCTCAATCTGCTTGAGCTTGCTTTGCGCCTGCGAGGCCTTGGAAGCCTTCGCGCGGAAACGATTCGCAAATTCCATCAGGCTGGCGATTTCGCGCTGTTGATTCTTGTAGGCGGCGAGCATCTGTTCCTCGTGCGCCGCGCGCTGGTCCAGGTACTCGTCATAATTGCCGCGGTACCGAAGCAATTTGGACTGCCGGATTTCGACGATGCTGCCGACCAGGCGATTCAGAAATTCGCGGTCGTGCGAGATGACGAGGATGGCGCCGGGATAATTCTGCAAATAATCCTGCAGCCACAGCAACGCTTCCAGGTCGAGATGGTTGGTCGGCTCGTCGAGCATCAGCAGGTCCGGTTCCTGCACCAGCAGGCGCGCCAGATGCGCCCGCATCACCCAGCCGCCGCTCAATTCGCCGGCGCGCCGTTCGAAATCGGCTTCGCGAAAGCCCAGGCCGGCGAGAATCTGCTTGGCCCGGGCCTCGAGCCGGTAACCGCCCAGCTCATTGAACCGGTCATGCGCGTTGTCGTGGACCTCTTCGGGGTGCAACGCTTCCACGGGATGGTCCGCCTCCCACGATTTGAGGAGGCGGCGCAGCTTCACAAAATCGGGCGAAATGGCGGTGGCCAGTTCGATGACCGTCTCATCGCCGGCCACGGCGGTTTCCTGCGGCAAATAACCGATGGTCACATTGCGTTCGCGGGAAATTTTGCCGTCGTCCGGGGACTCGGTGCCGAGAATAATGGAGAAGAGCGTGGATTTGCCGGCGCCGTTCGGACCGACGAGGCCGACGCGGTCCGCGCGGTTCAATTGCAGGGACGCTTCGGCGAACAAAGTCCGTCCGCCGAACGCCTTGCTGATGGCCGAAAGGGTCAACATGAGCCGCACAAGTTACGACGGCGGGGCGGAAATACAAGAACAGGTTGGGAACATGGACCGACAACCCGGATATTCCACACCCGCCAGGCCGGAGCGCCGGTTTGCAACCGGCTTTGAACGCCGCCTGGCGCTTGGATTTTTGCGAAAAAGCCGATTACAAATCGGCGCTCCGGCACTATGGGTTGGTTTTGGGTTGATTTGCAAAATTTTGGTTGCATCGGTTTGATTAGGCTTGATTAGGCTTGATTAGGCTTGACTGGGCTGGACTGGACTTACCTGGATTTGCCTGGATCGGGTTCGAATCGGGTTCATTTGGGGTTCGATTCACAGCCGCAAAAACGCGCAAAAACGCGCAAAAACGCGCAAAACTTTGGATTTTTCGTCCGACTTTACGACTACAGTTTTGTTTGATTTGCTCCAAATGTTGAATTTTGAATGATGAATTGGAGGAATGGGGAGTCCGCGCGCGTTGCGCATTGTTCGCGACGGTTCGTCGCGAATGTCCGCCTTCGCTTCGCTTCGTCGCGACAAGTCCGGAAGGGTTCGAGGCGAGGATGCCTCGAACGGCAGCCCCGAAAGCTTTCGGGACTGCGCTCCCCGCCGAAATCTGAAATTTCAGTTGCATCCAGGCGAGTTAAGCATAAAACGGACAAAGTGTAATGTTGCTGGGAAACATGAAATGAAGGCGGAGTGAAGAAGAAAGGCCAAGGAACGCGAGGGTAAAAGAGCAGCGACAGACTAAGATGCGCCCAGCTCGTTGTTTTGCAGAAGTGGTTCGACGGTTATGGGAACACCCCAAGCCTTACCATGGCCGACAGCATTGCAAGGGGCCTTTCCGTTCCGCTTTCGCGGTTGGTGAAGGACGCAGAGAATTTAAAACGGAAGTGAGATAGCTACCGTAACGGCGTGCGACGTTTCAGATCTTTTGAAGGGTTACCCACTATAAACGTCAAAGAAGCTCAGCAGATGAATGGGTTATGACTTCGCAGCTTTTGGCGGCAGTGGATGGAGCTTGATGACGCCTTCGAGCGCGATGAAAGCGGACGTGTCGAGGACAAAGTTTTTAGTCACGCGCCCGCTCCCTGGCTCGTTCTTCAAGCAGCAGGTCCAACATTCCTCGCCCCGCGTGGCCCTGAAAACCGCTGAAGCGGTTCCATGTCGAGGTCCCCTCCAACACCTCGCTAAAGCGAGGTGTTAATGAAAGGGCGCAAAACCGCTGGCCTGCATCCTCCGAGCGAAGACTGCGCTCTTCGGGGGTCAAACCCACAACCTTCGGCTCAGCCTTGGCTTTGCCACCGAGGCCCTTACCACAGCCGGAGAATTTTCCACTGTCGCGGAAAAGCTTCCGGCAAGCAGACGGCCAGGAAGACGGCGCTGGCCGCCAGCCAGGGGAGCAAGTTTGGGGCAAGATCGCCCGGGCTTTGGGCATTGAGGTGGACTGTCAACGGCAGTGTGAAGCGCCAAGCGAGCCAACCCGCCACCGCGCCCAGCGCGGGCCAAGTCAGATGGTTCAGCAGGTTACCCAACGCGAACGACCCGCGGCAGATTCGCGCCATGCCGGCTTCAAACTCGGCCTGCAACTGGCGCTTGCGCTCGGCCCGCTCCGCCTCCGACAAGGCCGCCGGCGTGGCTTGAATTCGTTCCCGCAGCCGCCGATCGAAGTGAGCCGATAATGCCGGAACTTTGACACCGGCTGAGAGCGTGGCATCGAGTTGTTGGAGTTGTCGGGCGAAGGTCCGGCAATCGGCGCACCCGGCAAGGTGGGTTGCCACTTCCTCCCGTTGGGCTGGGGACAACTGGTTTTCCTGGTAATCCAGGATTCTGTTTTCAATTTCTTCGCACGACATAAGTTACAAGAGGAGAAGTTTAGGCAAAGCCCCGGCGCGGGGCAGGCCAATCAGAGCGGAAACCGCCGGACCCTGCCTGGGTTTTATTTGAGAGGCGCCCGGTTCAGCCGGAACCGTTCGCAACTGGCGGGAATTGATCCGCAGCAATTCCTTTTTCGCCCGGAAGAGGAGTGATTTGACCGTGCCCAAGGGGATGCCGAGCATCAGCGCGACCTCTTCGTAAGCTTTCTGTTCCAGATAAAACAGCGTGATTGCCTGCCGGTAATTCCCGGGCAGTTTGGCCAGAAGGATTTCCACGTCCATCTCCAATCCGGGTTCGGGGTCCGCGGCTTGGAGGGCCGGAATGCGCCCGGAGGCGGCTTCCATTTCCGGCTCTTGCAGGGACACCGTGGGATGCCGGTCGCGCCGTTTCAGTTCAGTGAGGCAGGTGTTGCGGGTAATGGTATAAATCCAGGTGGAGAGGGAGGCGCCGCCGTGATAGGCGGGAAGCCCCTTCCAGATTTTCACGAGGACATCCTGAGTGGCATCCTCGGCATGAGTTTCGTTGCGCAGGATGCTGAAAGCGAGCCGGAACACTTTGCTTTTGTAGCGTTCGGCCAACGGGGCAAAAGCCTCGTCGTATTGCCGGGCTTCGAGCAGATCCAGAATGTCTTTGTCTTCCATCGGTCGGATGTGTTGTTCCGGCAAAGCCGCCAGCCGTC
The DNA here is from genome assembly GCA_052140285.1 of Limisphaerales bacterium. Lineage (GTDB taxonomy): Bacteria > Verrucomicrobiota > Verrucomicrobiia > Limisphaerales > UBA11358 > UBA11358. The sequence continues at coordinate 21,100 of JBKQUF010000091.1, forward strand.
GGGCCTTGGGCGCAATCTTTATACTACGCCGGAGGCCGCCAGGTTTCAAAAAGATAAGCGGGGTGAATTATAGCCGCAAAAATGCACCAAAGGCGCAGCACGGCTGAAGCCGCAACCAAATTTTAACCACGGATGGACACGAATGAACGGATTTAGAACGGGGAAAAGGGTTTTTGGCGGGACGCCAAAAACAGCGGGCGGGACGCCCGCGCTCCCCCCGAATGGCCACGGATGGACACTGATTTGAAGATGAGATGAAAGCCTTTGCCGCGTATAATTTTGCTAAAAATGCGCGATTTTTTGTTATAGCACTGCAAAAAAAATAATTTACGCCAACTCCACGGCTACATTTAAGTTGAGCTGCGTTAGTTTTGCATTGAAAACTATTTGAAACAATCGGGAGGCAGGCGAAGTCTGAAGGAAGGAACAGAGCCGGTGGTGAAAAACACAACGGCAGCACAAAGACAAAAGCACGGCCAAAATAGAGTAAACTTTTATGATACCCGACATCATTGCTGCGTTGATACCTGACGTCATTAATGCGTTGATCCCCATCGTTGCCATCGTGATGGGCATCGGCATCGGAATGCTCAGCATTTATTTGACCTACCGGAAGCGCAAGGAGATGTTCGCGCTGTATCACCAGGAGCGGATGGCGGCCATTGAGAAGGGGATCGAGCTGCCGCCTTTGCCGGAGGACTTCTTCCGCGAAAATGGCGGCAGGCCGCACCGCCGTTCACCGCACCGGACGCTTCTGTACGGGCTGGTCCTGGTGTTTATCGGGCTGACATCATACCTGGCGCTGCATTTTACCGTCCCGCGTACTGAGGCTGGCGGCGATCCGGCGCTGTATGCGTTGATTCCGGGTGGCATCGGTGCGGCCTGCCTGATTTACTATTTCACCGTGGGCCGGAGGTTGGCCGCAGAAATGGAAGAGGAACGAAAAGCCAGGCTGGCGGAAGCGGCCCGGGCGCGGAATCTGCCGGCCTAGGCGCGGCCCGCATCTGTCGAAATGCCAATGACATTTCTATGAAAAAACTTTGCCTGTTCATCGTCGCCGCCTGCGTTCTGGCAGCCATGACCGGCTGCAATGTTCACGTCTCCACTTCTTCCGGCGGCTGGTCGGACGCCGATTTGACAGCGGTCACCAATGTCATCCAGACTGCCGGGATTCCAGCCGGCCTTAAGGATCTGGCCGTGGACAACCGCTTCGGCACCATCCACATCACCGGGACCAACAACGGAACCGGGGGCTGGACATGGAAACTCGCCGTCCGTGCCTGTAGCAATTTCGTAGCGCAGCAAATTGCCAGCGGTGTAAGCTGCAAAGCTGAACTTGAGGGCGACCATCTTAACCTTGTGGTCTCGCTGCCCGATTCAAAGGAGCCCCACAGCATCCAATCCGATTTTGAAATCAGCGTGCCGGAATCAGTTGCCGTCCAGGCTCAAAACCGCTTTGGCAAGACCGATATCGCCGACTTGGGTGGCGACGTGGAGGCTACCGACGAAAACGGCCGCCTGGAAATCCGGAACATCGGCGGCAGCGTGCGGGCGCGGACTTCCTTCGACACGTTGTCCGTCAGCAACACCGGCCCGGCGACGTTGAAGGATCAGAACGGAGAGATTGAGGCGGTCGGCATCGGCGGTGCTCTGGAGGCCACCACGAGTTTTGCATCGCTCATGGCGCGGGACATTCGCGGGCCGGCCTCGCTGACCAACCAAAACGGAGAAATCAAGGCTGCTGCCATCCGCGGATCGTTGGACGCAAAAACCAGCTTTGACTCGCTGATGGCAAAGGACATTGGCGGCGCGGCGACACTGCACAATCAGAACGGCCGGATCGAAGCCACCGGCATCGGCGGCCCACTGGATGCCAAAACCAGCTTTGACTCGCTGGTCGCGCGTGATATCGGCGGGCTGGTTCACCTGCGGAATCAAAATGGAAGCATCGAGATCGTCCAAGTCAGGGGTGACGCGGAAATCGAGACTTCCTTCGACAGCCTGACCGTGGAAGGAATCCAAGGGGATGCGGTCTTGATGAACCAGAACGGCGACGTGAAGGCGAGTGGCATCACCGGCTCTGTCAAAGCTTCCACCTCATTTGCGACGATGGAGGTTGCCGGCGCGGGGTCAAAGTTTGTGTGCCACAATCAGAATGGCGCGATCCGGTTGCGCGCCACCTCCACCGCCTTGACGAATATAGAAGCGGAAACGAGTTTCGACGCGCTGGAAGTCCATCTGCCGGCAGGCTTGACACCCGCCATCGAAGCGCGGACCAGCTTTGCCGACGTTGAGTCCGATTTCCCCGTGTTGACGACACCGCGCGACGAGGACCCATTTGCCGGGGTTGGGCCCGACACAGCGCGGATCACGTTGCAGAATAAAAACGGGAAGATCAGCGTCGTCCGCGACTGAAATTGCCTCCACTTCTTCCGCGCCCGGCTCTCGTTCGTCGAGCGCGATGAAAGCGGACGTGTCGAGGGCAAAAAATTTACAACGGCAGGTAAACTACCAGTGATTGCAGTTCCGAAGGGTTAGCGCATTCAGTCAGGAGACCTAAATCCTCAATGGCCCGACCGATGGGCAGGTCGTCAGGAACCGCAATGACGCCCGTCATGGGCAAGCCGGTTTTCACCCGCTCATAAGCGTGCTTGGGAACGGTCCGCAAATCATGCGTGACAAAGACTCGCTTTTGGCCGGCAGCCAATTCGAGCACCGCCGGGTCATCCGCGCCTTTCAAGGCACTGGACGCGACCAGCGAATAATCCAAGTGTGGAATCGAGCGAAGCAGGCCCCGCAAAATGCGGTGATTGAGATTCTCGTCAATGAGCAGTGCCAACATGCCGGGTTCCCGCGTTCACACTGCGGCGCGTGCGCGGCGTTGCCGCAGCCGTTCCCGCCAGCCGCGCGTATCCATCCCGCCTTCCACTTCGCGGCGCGCTTCGTCCGTCGCCCGCGTCTGTTCGCGCAAATAATCCTCCACCGCGCCGGTCTGTTGCAGATAGTGGGCGATCACCGAATAAATGTCGCGCAGCGTCACCGATGGGAAATCTTCCTGAATTTGTTCCGCCGTCGCGCCGTTCTTGAACTGATGCACAATCGAATCCAGCGTCACGCGCGAGCCGGTGACGCGCCAAACGCCGTCCTCGCCGCGCGCAAGCGGCGCCGCTTGAGTCATGTTCAAGTCCGACATATCAGGGAAACAATACGACACCGCCGGCGTGCTGTCGAGCGCCGCTCCATCGCGTATTTGCCGTTTTTCATTGTTTCAAATCATTGCTCTGAGCGAAGACTGGTGCGCGCGGCGGGGGTCGAACCCACAACCTTCGGCTCCGGAGGCCGACGCTCTATCCAATTGAGCTACGCGCGCTTGGCTAAAAACAGCATACCCCGTCGCGTTTTCCCGCTCAATGGAAATCATTCCCCATTTCAAACGGCCATCCTGTCACCGCGCCCTGGAAAATTGGAACGAGGCAGTTCCATCTCACGCAACCCCCGCAAAGGTCGCCGTGTCCCGACTGGTCATCGGATGCCATGCCGAATAAAAATCGCTTAATAATAATCCCTGCTTGCTTAAAAAAGTTTTTCAGGCTAAGATGCTTATGAACCCTGACGACTGCTGTTTTTGTTTGAGCCGCCAGATTTTACGGGCCGGGTCAGATCGACAAACCCAACGATCAAAAAATGCAAAATCAGAATAGATCACCGGATCAGAACGGTGCTCCACACTCATTCGACGGCTTGGAAATTTTCCAAGCCCTGCTCGACCTTATTCCCGACCCCATTTCGGTCAAGGATTGCGCCGGCAAATACGTCTGGGGGAATGCCGCCAAACTAAAGGAAATGGGAGTCAAGGATTTGAAGGAACTGGTTGGCAAAACCGCCTTTGATTTTTTTGGACGGGAAATGGCCCACGCGTTCACGGTGGACGAAGAACACGTATTACAAACCGGCCAAACAATCATCAACCGCCGCGAGGAGATTGCTGAGCCAAACGGCAACACCCGCTGGCATTTGACCAGCAAAGTGCCCTGGCGCGACAGCGAGGGAACCGTGATCGGATTGATGACTGTCAGTCACGACATCACCGGGCGAATGGAAGTGGAATCCAAATTGCAGGAGGAACGGAATTTATTGCGGACTTTGATTGATCATTTGCCCGATTGCATCTACGCCAAGGATGAGCAGGGACGAAAGGTCATGACCAATCCGAGCGATTTGAAGAATCTGGGATGCGCGACCGAGGCGGAAGCGCTGGGCAAGACCGATTTCGATTTCTTTCCGAAGGAAATCGCCGAACAATTCACGGCGGCCGAACAGACGGTGCTCAAGGAGGGCAAGCCCTTGATCAATCACGAGGAGAAAATCGGCCGCGCCGACGGCGAACGGCGCTGGCTGTTGACCTCGAAGATTCCCTGGCGCGATGCCGCCGGCAATATCATCGGGCTGATTGGCATCGGGCGCGACATCCACGACCAAAAACAGGCGGAGTTGAAATTGCAGGCGGAGCGCAACCTGTTGCGCGCCTTGATTGACAACCTGCCTGATTGCGTTTATGCCAAGGACGCCTCCGCGCGCAAAATCCTGCTGAATCCCAGCGATATAAAAAGCATGGGCTGCGAAACCGAAGCCGAGGCCCTCGGGAAATTGGATTTTGATTTCTTTCCCAAAGAGATCGCCGAGGGATTTTTCGCCGACGACCAGATGGTCCTCAAAGACGGACGATCGGTCATCAACCGTGAGGAAAAGGCGGTGGCCAAGGATGGCAAAACGCGCTGGCTCCTGACCTCGAAAATTCCCTGGCGCGATGCTTCCGGCAAAATCATCGGCCTGGTCGGCATCAGCCGGGACATTACGGAGAAGAAAAACCTGGAAGCGCAGATCAGTCAAGCCCAGCGCATGGAAAGCATTGGCCGCGTCGCCACGGGCATTGCGCACGATCTGAACAACATCCTGGCGCCGATTTTGATTTCGATTGAAATGTTGCGGCACAAGCTCCAGGACCAGGAATATCTGGGAATGCTGGCCAAAGCGGAAGCGAGCGCCCATCGCGGCGCCGACATTATTAAACAAATGCTCTGGTTCAGCCGGGGGCTGGCCGGCCAGAGGGGGCCGCTGAATCTCCCGCAATTGATTGGGGACGTGGCGCAGTTCTGTTCGGAAACCTTTGGCGCGACGGTTCAGGTGAAAAAACAGGTTGATCCGAGTTTGGGAACGGTGGGGGGAGACTTGACGCAGATGCACCAGGTTTTGATGAATCTATGCACCAACGCGCGGGAAGCGATGCCGAACGGCGGCACGTTGACGATTGGCGCGCGCAATGCCGAGGAGGACGGCCATCGTTACGTGGTGTTGGAGGTGGCGGATACGGGCATGGGCTTTGAGCCGGAATTGGCGAGCCGGATTTTTGAGCCGTTTTTCACGACCAAAGCCGTCGGCCACGGGCTGGGCCTTTCGACCGTCCATTCAATCGTTAAAAGCCACGGCGGATTTGTCAAAGCCGAGAGCCAGCCGGGCCACGGGGCAACTTTCCACGTTTATCTGCCGGTGCAACTTTGATTCAGGACAAAGCGGCGCTTATCTCAACGACCCCCTGCCTGGCGGCGGGAATCCGGACTTCAATTCAATTGGGTAGGCCGCGGCGAGAAGGTTTTGAATGAGATGCCATCGGGGGTCGAGGACGCGGCGTACACACTAAAATTAAAATATTGTGACACGGCATCGAAGTCCGGGAGCAGGGAAAAGTCGATCAGGCCGCCAAAACTTTTTGGCAGGAGCGCCAGAGGACTGGCGATGCCGGGGGAAATCAGCGTTTGGGCATTCACGTTTTGGAACAGCGCTTTAAGCATTTCCCGTTGGTTCTGGTAGCCGAACACGCCATGGCTGGTCCCGCCAACATGCTGCGCCGCATCCACCAGGCCCGGACGTCCGCTTAACGGTTTGGGCGGATTGGCTTCGCTTCGGAGAAAGCCCTCCAACATTGAGACATCAGTCGTCAACGCCACATAACCGTCGCTCGTCGTGCAATACAGGAAGGACGAATTTGGGGTGGCCGCAGGCCCAATGCGAAGGCCCGGCAGGGGCAGCGAGTAAATCGTGTGACCCTGGAATTTGCGCGGCGGCGGCGCGGGCTGGCCGGATGGCGACATGGAGAGTAGCGTGGAGATGGCGGCAACGGCGTGGTCGCCATTTTCGACACCAAAGAGAAAGAGGGAAGGACCGCTATTGGCGCCGGCGGCCGAACTCCCGGGAGATTTTTGATAACTCATAAAATCATCGCCGATATTGTCGAAGAGGTCCCGCCGGATGTCGAAGCCGGGATTTTTTTGCCGGGCATTCGCGTTGGCCATGTCAATGGTGGCATTCAGGCCGATCATCCCCGCGGGGGAGAGGCTGCCGATAATATCCTGGAGCGTTTGCCAGCCTTGCCGTCCGTCCACGCGCCAGCGGGAAAACTTGACGGCGTCCGCCGGCACGAAAACCGGCGGCACGGCGGTTTTTGATTCGGGCGCGAACATTTTTATGATTCCTTTACGCTCGGATTCGGGGACGGCAATGAAAAAATTAATCTGGGCGCCCGCGTGCGTTTCATAATAAGAGAAGCTGGCGCTTTTAACCGAGGTCAATCCCAAAGCGGCGATGATTTTATCCGATTGCATCGGAGGGAACACGGTTGGCGCCTGGGGATTGGGGGCCGGCGGCGGCGTGGAGGCCAGGACGCCAAAAAGAGTCTTGGCATCAAGCCAGCCATAATACAACGGCGAACCATGGAATTGATTCATTTTGTCGGTGGCAAAGGCCGCTTCGTCGTTTAATGACGGCATGCCGCTTCCGGTCAAATGAGCGACCACCGGGTCCACGGCCTCGAGGGAATTTCCCACGATCAACAGGGAATCGAATTGGCCGACGACCAGTTCGTGCGGTTTCGGCACCGCCGGTTCCCGGCCCAATTCCCGGGTTTGCGGGGCCGGACGAAAAAGATTGGTCAGCGAGCCGGGAACATCGTTGCTCGAAATCATTACCACGGCGAAGGGGATGCCACGAACGGTTTCCGTGCGGAGGGTTTTGCCGCCGTCCGTCCATTTCTTTTCCAGGGCGGCAATGTTGGTGGCCAGCAAATCCCTTTTGTCTTTGGCATCGAGCAGAAAAACGAAGCCGGGCGATTTGTCATTCCCGCCGTTCCAGCCGTTTCGCGTAATGGCAAACGTCAACTGTCCCTGGGGCAACTCTTCAAAGTCCGCCAACTTGATGCCCAGGTCCCCTTCCAAAGGCCCGATAAAATTATCGTTCAACCCCCGGATAAATTTGTCATGGAACGGTTTCATGGCGGGATCGTTCCAAAACAACCATTGAGGGGATTGATGGGCATCGGCGCGCAACGCGGAAAAATCAGGGACCGTCAGCACAAACAAGGTGTCGGACGGGAGAAGGTTCTCGGCGGGGAGAATTGCCGCGCGGGCCTCGTCTGAAAGCGAACACAATAATGCCGCAAGAAAAATTCCAGCGGCCCGCCGGAACAATGGTCGGATGATCATGGGGATGTCCTGATTAACTATTTGGCCGCCGGATGCATGGTCGGCGCCGGCGGATCCAGATAACGGTATGGATTATTCGGGTTGTCCGTGGAATAGGCAAACGCATCGCGGTGCTCCAGGAAATTCTTCACCAGTTCGACCGGGATCGCAAAACCGAGGCCTTCCCCCGAAGTCACTTTCATATTGGTGACGCCGACGACCTGGCCGGCGAGGTTGAAGAGCGGGCCGCCGCTATTGCCGGGGTTGATCTGCGCGGTTGTTTGCAAATAGAGTTCGCCTTCCAATTCGCGGGTTTTGGTGCTGATAATGCCCTGGGTCACGGTGCGTTCGAGTCCGAGCGGGCTGCCGATGGCAAATACCGGATCGCCCACGCTCAGCGCATCGGCGCTGCCGAGGGAGAGGTATTTGAATTTGGGCGCATTTTTGTCCTCGATATGCAGCAAAGCCAGGTCGTGGAACTTGTTGATGGCAATGATGCGCACCTGCTTGTAAGTGTCCCGCTCGAGTTGGCCGTTAATCTGGTGATAAACTTCCACGGAGATCTCTGTTTCCCCTTCGATGACGTGGAAATTGGTGATGAGGTAACCATCGCTATTGATGAAGAACCCGGAGCCGAGGCCTTCCGGAGTGCTCACTTGGACGACGGCCTCGCCGATTCGTTGGACCAAGTCGGGAACGTTGCCCAGGGGAGCGT